>CAZGSG010000059.1:0-24699 GCA_964528095.1 uncultured Terrimonas sp. | reverse complement strand
CTGCGCCTCAAATTGGCGCTAACAAGCGTGTTATTATGTTTGGTTTTGAGAAAAACGGTAAATACGGCTATATAGACAAAACCGGTAAGGAGATGATTGCCCCGGAACTGGCTTTTGAAACAGGCACCAGTAAATACATCCCATTATTCGTTAAGGGATACGCCATTTTTAAAAAGAACGGCCTGACTGGCCTCATTGATAAAAACGGAAAGGAGATCATTCCTGCAGAATATTACAGCGTTGTATTCAATGCACCCAGTTCAACTGTTACGGTCTACAAGTATGAAAATTCAAAATACGTGTATGGACTCTTATCACTTCAAAATAAAGCAATCGTCCCTCTTCAATACGAGAGTTTATATGTGGACAGCAACATGGTAATCATAAAGAAAGCTGGCAAATATGGCCTGTTGGATATTACGGGCAAAGAGCTATTACCCCCTGATTATACCAACCTGTCTGTTTCTCCCCGCGACAAACTGGTAGTCGCCAATAAAAGCGGCACCTATTCGCTAATGGATCTGAAAGGAACCGTGTTGTTTGAAAAACCTTCTTCCGTCTTTACACTTTATGGCATATCCCAGGGATTGGTGAAATGTGTAGTAAATAGTAAGTATGGTTTTCTCGATCTGAAAGGAAACGAAGCTATCATTACTAAATATGATTACGCGTCTGAATTTCAATCAGTCGGCCTGGCACAGGTAAGTAAAAAAAATTCCAGTGGCTCTTATTCGTATAGTTCGCTCTATGGTTATGTAGACAAAAAAGGTAATGAGGTCATTCCATTAAAATATGAGTCACTCGGTAATTTCAAACAGGGTCTATTGGTGGTGAAAGATCCGGAAACAAACCGGTATGGCTTTCTTGACAAGACGGGTAAATGGGCCATTCCCGCTACATTTATAGATGCATCTTCTTTTACTGATGAAGGGATCTGCTCGGTAAAAATGACGGATGGAAAATACCACTATATCAATATCTCAGGAAAAGATCTTGGCATCATCAATGAAAAAGCAACGAGCCTGACCAATTTCCTGGATGGGTTTGCAGTGCAGGAACTTACTGATCTGCCTTATGTACTGATCGACAAAAACGGCAAGGTGCTTAAGACAATAGCCGATTGTGCAGGCGTTTATACCTTTTCCGAAAACATTGCAGGTATAAAATCGGCATCTACTTCGTTATTTGGTTTTGTAGATGTCCAGGGAAATACCATAGCGCCATATGACTACACAGGATTTACTGGTTTTATAGACGGTGTATCAAGGGTGAGCAAATCGATCAATAATAAAACAAAGTATGGTTACCTGAATAATAAAGGAGAGCTTTTTTTACCAGTGGAATATGATGATGTGCAGCCCTTCAGAAATAACTGGGGCGTGCTAAAAAAAGACAGCAATTATTTTTTCGTAGATAAAAAAGGTAGCCTGAAAGAACCTCCCCGGAAGTATAATTCACTGCTGGAATTCAGAACAGGGCTTGCATTAGGCAAAGTGAATGGAGAAGTAAATGGCCTCCACACATTTTATTATATCAATCCTTCATTAAAAGAAGAGTTCAGCATACAGGCCAAAGAAGCGTATTTGTTTTGGGATGAGGTTGCCGTGATCAGGCGCGACGTAGACCTGGAACTGATCAATAAAAAGGGCGAATCGATCAAGACCCTTACAGGCATAGACCTGTTGAGATTCCCGACGGAAGGGATCATGCCTGTAAAACAAAAAGGTAAATGGGGATTTATGGACATAAAAGGAAATGAGGTAACTGCCGCTATATATGATAGCTGTGACCAGTATAAATATGGTTATGCCAAAGTGCGCTCGGGCTCAAAATGGGGCATTGTAGACAAGACCGGCAAGGAAGTGATTGCTCCCAAATACGAAAATATTATCCCCGGAGAAAACGGGACCTTCATTTATTTCGACACATACTGGGGCATCATGGATAAAACAGGCAAGATCATCGTACCGCCGGTTTATTATACGATCACTCCCTTTGAAAAGGACAGGGCCCTGGCTAAATCAGGAGCAAAGTATGTGATCATCAAATCTCCCGGGAAATAAGTACAGGAAGATCTATCAGCGACATGTATAAGAGGGGATTGTTATCCTAAAGCTCATTTTGGCAAGTTGAATTTTAAATTTTTACTTTTGCCTATGGCTGAAAAGGAAAAACTCCGCCTCGATAAATATTTATGGTCGATCAGGTTATTTAAAACCAGGTCGATGGCTTCTACGGCCTGTGATACAGGTAAGGTGAAATTTGAGGGCCTGCAGGCCAAGGCTTCAAAAAATGTATCTATTGGCGATGAATACGAAGTAAAAACAGAAGCCAAGCGATGGCGTATAAAAGTGACCGGCCTGCTCGAAAAAAGGGTGGCGCATACAGAAGCTATTAAACACTTTGCCGATATTACTCCTCCCGAAGAGATCGAACGGCTGCAATTCCAGGCTGCCAGTTTTCATACCGGCAAGCGACAAAGCAAGATCGGCCGCCCCACGAAAAAAGAAAGAAGGGACCTGGATGGTTTTATGGAAGATTGATCTCTAAAGCCGAAATAGTTTTAAAAGATTAAATTAGCAGCGATTCTTCCGCAATGAAACTATTTTATTCAATACTGATTTTATTGTTTTCATCCGCCTGTTCAAAGAATGAAACGGGCAATAATGATAAAACACCTCCCATTATCACCCCATCCAGCCCGGTCAATAACCAGGTTTTTGTTGCAGGGCAAACTGTGCCTGTTACCATGGAAGTAAAAGACGACCAGAAACTGTTCCTGGTGCATGTACATATTTCTGATAATAGTACAGGACAGTTGCTGTATGATATACACCGCTATCCTGACAACAGTAGTTACAGTCTCGACGAGTCCTTTATTGCGAAAGCGGGTACAACATATAAAATCCTGGTCATAGCCCGTGATACGGGTGGTAATGAGACCAATCTCCCTCTTTTTGTTTCGGCAAACTAAGCCCGGCCTTAAAATCCTTTACTGTTCTATCTTTGTACAATGCGGATAGATATTATTACAGTATTGCCTGAGTTATTAAAAAGTCCTTTCGAACACAGTATCATGAAAAGAGCACAGGAGAAAGGCTTGCTGGAGATCCATTTACACCAACTCCGGAAATGGGCCGTCAACGAGTATGGCATGGTAGACGATTACCAGTATGGGGGTGGCGCAGGTATGGTAATGATGTGTGAACCGCTTGCAAAAGCTATCGAGGAATTATCCCTTACAACGACTTATGACGAGATCATTTATCTCACACCTGATGGTAAAACACTCGATCAGCAGTTGGCGAATTCGCTTTCCCTCAAAGGAAATCTACTGCTGATCTGCGGCCATTATAAAGGAATTGATGAAAGGATCAGGGAACGTTTTATTACCAGGGAAATTTCTATCGGTGACTATGTATTAAGCGGAGGCGAATTGGCTGCAGCCATCCTGGTAGACGCGATAGGAAGATTATTACCGGGGGTATTGAACGATGAGACTTCCGCGCTTTTCGATTCATTCCAGGACAACCTGCTGGCGCCACCTGTATATACCCGCCCGGTTGACTTCAGGGGATGGAAGGTACCGGAGATACTAATGAGTGGCGATCATAAAAAGATAGGAGAATGGCGGTATGAGCAATCATTGCAAAGAACAAAAGAAAGAAGACCGGACCTGCTGGATGAGGAACAGGCATAAGTACTGTAAAGGAATACAGAACTTTTTTGTATAGCAGCTGAAATAAAAAAGCCGTGTTTGCCTATCGCCGTGTTTGAAACGATCCGGGGCTATTTTCTCTTTTACATTTCAAAAAGCCAGCATCACGATCACATAGTACAAAAGGATGATCGCAAGATTGATTGCAAAGGTCTTTATCATAAGTACGGATTTTAAGATCAATGCCCTAAAAATGCAAAAGCACTGCCAAACCCAGTTTATCCACAAAGGATAATATGATATGATTAGATTTCCTAAGCAAAGATTTGAAAACGACGGGTAAAATCACCGCCGGGATTGGGAAACTCCTTAACATGTTGAAGAAGTTATCCTGATGGAATTACAGGCCCGGATCAATATACCGCGGAATTAATTATTATTTTCTTTACTACATAAAATAAACGCTGTAATACATACCCCTACTGCGTAGATCGAATTATAATTAAATGATTCCCTGTTTCTTCATTGATCAGGCGCTACACAGCTATTGAATCTTTGAACTCCGTGTATTATTTTTGACAGATGATGAAAAACCTGAAGCCAATTGCTATTCTGTTGTTGTTCCAATTGCTTTTCTCCTGCTTACAAGCATACCTCATTACTAAAATCTCCTGGATCGGCAGGATAGGTATTCATTTTTTTTACAAGGAATATAAAATACTTCGCTCGGGTTGGAAAACAGCCGCTTTGTTTTTCGGGATCCAGCTATTCATTATACTTCTTTTATGGTTTATACAGAAAAAATTTGCTGCCCGTATCAGTTATATGGTTGGCGGGGTATTTATTTTACTTGCGTTGGCAGGACTACTGTATACTTACAATGATTTTCAGCATACATATACTCACCGGCTACTGAAGGAGCGATTCCATTTGGGATTCTATCTTTTTTGGTCGGGATGGATTATCAGTTGCCTGTATTTTATGATCACCACAGGTATCAAAAGTCTTCAACCGGCGCATTGGCCGGTCGATAAGAACAGTATGAGTAAGGAGAGCGTTTAAACGATCGCTTTATAATATGCGTTCTATTTTGCCCGGTTGTTCCGCTCTTCCATAGCACATCATTAATCATTAATAGTATATAGCAGGCAGCAAAACCCTGTGCTGTTGATGATATTATTCCTTCACAAACGATTGTTCCAATTTCTGTAACTGTATCAGTGTATCTTTTATTTTCTGAAATTGCAGTTCTACAAATCAGAAAAAAATATGAGCACCAACCGCAGGAATTTTCTTCGCCGTATGGCCATAGGCAGTGGAGTACTGGCTACCGGGCTTCCTACTTTTGCAGAGACATTTGCCGCTACTGATGAGCAAATGAACCGGTCGGCGGAGTTTGAAACAGGTAAGCAACGATTCAATATGTGTGGATATGCAGCGCCTAAACTGAATGTGGTGCGTATCGGCATCGTTGGATTGGGCATGCGTGGCAGTGGTGCGGTAGAACGGCTTAGTTATATAGATGGGGTAGAGATAACAGCGCTTTGTGATAAATACCCGGATCGTGTAACATCTGCACAAAAAACGCTGGAGAAAATGGGAAGGCCAAAAGCAAAGGAATATAGCGGCGAAGACGGATGGAAAGCGCTTTGTGAAAGCAATGATGTTGACCTGGTGTATACACCCACCCCCTGGCATCTGCATACGCCGGTGGCCCTGCATGCCATGAAAAACGGAAAACATGTGGCCACAGAAGTAAATGCAGGTCTTACTATTGATGATTGCTGGTCGCTTGTAGAGACTTCTGAAAAAACGAAGAAGCACTGTATGATGCTGGAGAACTGCTGCTATGATTTTTTTGAACTGCTTACTCTCAATATGGCACGTAATGGCGCATTTGGCGAACTGATACATGCAGAGGGCGCTTATATCCATGACCTGAGCAAAGATTATCTGTTTAATAAAAAGGCATACGCCGATATGTGGCGGCTGAAACAAAACTATCAGCATAACGGTAATCTTTATCCAACACATGGGTTGGGACCAATAGCACAATGCCTGGATATTAACCGTGGTGACAAAATGGACCACCTGGTAAGCATGAGTTCGAATGATTTTACACTCAATAACCTGGCAAAGGACATGGCGGAGAAAGATCCTTTTTTCTCTGACTATACCAATAAGCCTTACCGGGGAAACATGAATACAACGATCATTCGCACACAAAAAGGCAAAACGATCATGCTGCAACATGATGTTTCTTCCCTGCGGCCTTATTCACGATTGCATCTCCTGAGTGGTACCAAGGGTGCGGCACAAAAATATCCTTCACCCGAAAGAATTGCTTTTGGTCACAGCTGGATCAAAAAGGAAGAGATGGACGAACTGAATAAAAAATATGCTCCCGCTATTGTAAAACATATTGGCGAGATCGCAAAAGAAGTAGGCGGCCATGGCGGCATGGATTTTATCATGGACTGGCGGCTGATCGATTGTTTACGCAATGGCTTGCCGCTTGATCAGGATGTGTATGATGCTGCCAGCTGGAGCTCTATTTTTGCATTAAGTGGCAGATCAATAGAAAAACGTTCGAGGACAGTTGATATTCCTGATTTCACCCGGGGCGCCTGGCAAACCAATAAGCCGATCAGTCTTACCCTGGAAGGCGGCGCTACTACCACGGTTAGAAAAGTCCCCAAAAAGTGACATGGTAGACCAGTAAGCATATAGATTAAATGGGATATGAATATCCAGGGGCTTATTGTGCCCGGCCCCCTTATATCTAAATTATTGATCTGCCTCGCTTAAGACACTGAAAGCAAGTGTTCTTTCCTATAAAATAATATCGCTTTTACGTAACATTCGCTTCAATGCCCCGTTTATAGAATACCCACTTAGAATTTAATCAGGTATAAGTGGCATAAAATCTTTATTTTCGCCCCATTTACAAGGGATTTTATACTGGTAATCAACACATAAGGACTAATTACCAGCCACCTGTTTTTTCATTTAAACTCGGATAACCATTAATGAAGCCACTGAATACACTTACCGATCCGGTATATATTCCCAAGGAAAAATATAGCGGGTACGATAAATTCTGGCTACGCTTTATCAATGATCCCCGGGATCTTCCATTTATTTATTTACTTACAGCGATTCACCTGCTGGTGATACCAACGGCTATTATATTGTATACGCCTTTACTAAAGGGCTGGCAATGGTGGGTGGCCTATCTCCCCTATTTCTATATTTCACAGATGTATTTCAAGGGTCGTTTTGGTCTTATGTTGCATTGCATCAGCCATCGTAAGCTTTTTAAAAAAGCATACACCTGGATGTACCACTGGACGATCTGGGTTGTTTGTCCTTTTTTTGGGCACACCCCGGAGACTTATTTCGTGCATCATATGGCCATGCATCATGTAGAGAATAATATGCCGGATGATGCCAGCAGTACAATGGCCTATCGTCGCGATAGCCTGCGCGGCTTCTTACGATACGTCGGCCGCTTCCTGGTATTAGGTTTTCGCGATACATTCATGTACCTGTTCAGCCGCAAACGCAGGAAATTCTATATGCGTTTAAGTTATGGAGAATTGTCTTTTTATGCATTCTGCATAGGCATGTGTTTTGTGAACCTGCAGGCCACCATGTGGATCTTTATTATTCCTTTTTTCTTTGCACGGACAGTGATGATGCTTGGCAACTGGACACAGCACTCCTTTCTTGACAAGAATGATCCGGAAGATATGTATACCAGCGCAATCAATTGCCTTAATACAAAATACAATCACACTTGCTGGAATGATGGCTACCATACCGTTCACCATCTTCGCCCTGGCATGCACTACACGGAAATACCCGGCGAGTTCATGAAACTAAAAGACAAATTCGCAGAAAAGAAAGCCATCATATTTGACGGGATCCATTACCTGCACATATTTGTCTGGCTCATGACCAAACGGTATGATAAACTGGCTGATAACCTGGTTAATATCAACGGTACTTTCAGCAGTCGCGAAGAAGCGATTGCTTTAATGAAAGAACGGGTACAGAAAATAACAATCGCCTCTTCAGGTCCCAAACAGGCAGAAACAAAGGAAAAAAAGATTGTCGAACCCCAGATCGCTTAACAGATCGCAAACCAGTCCGCTTATTGCTACGGCTTGTTGACGACAACCTGCCCCTTGTCTTACAAGGCTAAACCCTTCTATTCAGTTATCTTTATCATGTAAACCTTTCATTCAGAAGGGAGATTCAGCAAGTAAAATGAACCTCATTTATGGCTTCTTTCACGATAACCGGCAATCTTGTAGATGTTCATCAGCAAAGAATATATCCCGCAACAGTAAGTGTCGCTGAAGGGAAAATCTCATCCATCAGGGAACTTCCTATGGGCAGCACTGATGACGGATCAGGGTTTATCATGCCCGGGTTTATAGATAGTCATGTACATATTGAGAGCTCTATGCTGGTGCCTGCTGAATTTGCAAGACTGGCCGTAGTGCATGGTACAGTGGCCACGATCAGCGACCCGCATGAAATTGCAAATGTTTGTGGAATGGAAGGCGTAGAGTTTATGATCGGGAATGGTAAAACGGTGCCGTTCAAGTTTAATTTTGGCGCGCCGAGTTGTGTACCCGCTACTATTTTTGAAACTGCCGGCGCATCACTTGACGCGGTAGCAGTAGAAGAACTTTTGCAAAGAGAGGAAATAAAATACCTGAGTGAAATGATGAATTTCCCGGGAGTATTATATGCAGACGAAGAAGTGATGAAAAAGATAGCCTCGGCCCATCGCTTGGGTAAACCCGTAGATGGTCATGCTCCCGGATTAAGAGGAGCAGATGCAAAAAAATATATTGCTGCAGGAATAAGTACCGATCATGAATGTTTTACCCGGGAAGAAGCATTGGAAAAGATACAACTGGGAATGAAAGTACTGATACGCGAAGGAAGCGCTGCTAAAAACTTTGAAGCGTTAATCAGTCTGCTGCATGAATTTCCCGACATGATCATGTTTTGCAGTGATGACAAACATCCAGACAGTTTAGTAGCCGGGCATATCGATCAGTTATGTGCAAGAGCGGCTGGCAAAAACATCGCTCTTTTTCATATTTTAAAAGCAGCCTGTGTCAACCCCGTTTTACATTATAAATTAGCTGTAGGACTTTTACAAAAAGATGACCCGGCAGATTTTATTGTTGTGAAAGATCTTCAGCAATTCAAGGTAATAAAAACCTTTATCAACGGTGAGCTGGTTGCAGAAAATGGCCAATCGAATATAATAACGGCACCAACGGGGCTTGTAAATAATTTTTCCTGTACAAAAAAAGAGACTGCGGATTTTGCTATTCCTTTTACAGGCAATACGGCCCCTGTTATTCCTGTCATCGAGGTACTGGATGGCCAGCTAATTACCAATTCTCTCAAAGAACAAGGGACGCCTGACAAGGGCAATTTAATAAGCAATACAGAAAAGGACATATTGAAGATCGTGGTCGTAAACCGGTATAAGAACGCGCCGGTAGCAAAAGCGTTTATTAAAAACTTTGGGCTAAAACAGGGCGCTCTTGCTTCCTCCGTTGCTCATGACAGTCATAATATAGTCGCCGTAGGTGTGGACGATGAAAGCATCTGCAAAGCGGTGAACCTGGTAATAGCAAAACAAGGTGGCGTAAGCGCAATAGGTAACGGACAGGAAATGATCGTTGCCTTACCGGTAGCGGGTTTGATGAGCAATGAAGATGGATATAAGGTGGCCGCCGATTATACAGCAATCGATCAATTATCCAAAGAACTGGGCAGTACACTGGGCTCCCCTTTCATGAGTTTGTCCTTTATGGCCTTACTGGTGATCCCGCATTTAAAATTAAGTGACCTCGGGTTATTTGACGGCAATAAATTCGAATTGATTGACCAATAATACCGTTATTCATAATTACGTGTAATATGAAACTCCAGTTAAAGCTGTTCGTCCTGCTTACCTACCTGTTATTTTCAGGGTCGAATAAACCTGCTATTGGCCAGAACAAGTTCAGGGCACCTGTGTGGACATTTCATGACAATAACACTACTATAGCAGGTCTTAGTCTCGGTCTTACCAGTAATGATAAAAAGAAAAATGTAACAACCTACGGCGTGCATTTCGAGTTATTGGGTTATGGTCCGGTCGGAGTATTTATGCCATACAGCCCATTCAGGGATTCTTTTGTGCATGCCACCTATTTAAAAAAGCCGGCTTTTGAAAAGATATATGGCATCCATATTTCTCCAATCGGCACCGGATCATTTATTGAAGTGAACGGGATCAGCATTAATGGTACTTCCTATGTTTCGAAAAGAACAAATGGCATCAGCATATCCGGGATATTCAATAATACAGGCATTTCAAACGGATTGCAATTCGCTGTTTTTAACAACAACGCCTTTATTGCTAACGGGGTGCAGATAACAATGGTACATAATGAAGTGCTGGTTCAGTCAACCGGCCTGCAGATCTCGTTTGTCAACAGTTCTGCTTATCACAGGGGGTTACAGATTGGACTTTACAATCATGCAGATAAATTAAAAGGACTTCAGATAGGTGTATGGAATGAAAATGGGAGGAGGAAGTTTCCTATCTTCAATTGGTAGCTAGGAGTTAAAAGAGGGAAGGAGGTAAAGAGGAATGGTCATTTATAGGAAGAAAAACTACTTCACCTATAAAAAATCCCTCTTTACCCCCTTCCCTCTTTTAACTCTTAGCTTAGTGTTTACCGCATGAGCAAGCCTCTGTTTCAGTTTCATCATGCCATGGGAAGCTATCCGCATTTTTACTATACTCCCAATAGAATTTTGTCCGGGGTTTATTGTAATTACCTGTTTCATTCATTTGCTCCGCATCATATAAACGGCCATTCACCATAGTATAGCGGATACTCTCGGTATTACGGATATTTTCAAGGGGATTTTTATCCATAACGATCAAATCGGCGAGCTTACCTGTTTCAAGTGAGCCGATCCATTTATCAAGCCCCAGGCTGATTGCGGGGTTAATGGTAGCGGCCTGTAATGCCTGCAGGTTACTCATACCTCCCTGTTGCAACATCCATATTTCCCAATGCGCGCCGATACCCTGGATCTGCCCATGAGCCCCCATATTAACTTTCACGCCGACATCCGCAAGTTTCTTTGCACTTCTTGAGGTAAGTATATGCCCATTATCATATTCTTCTTCAGGCAGCATGGTTCGAAACCTGCTGCGGGTATCTATCACAGCACGTGGAGTAAATCGAAGTAATCGTTCTTTCTCCCATACATTGGTATGCTGGTACCAATAATACTCACCGCTTACGCCTGCATAGTTTACGATCAGTGTTGGGGTATATCCTGTTTTGGAATTTTTCCATAGTTGTACCACATCATTGAAAAGCGGGGCTACTGGTAAGTTATGTTCTATAGTGGTATGCCCATCGAGAATCATCGCTATGTTATGATAAAAAAACGAGCCCCCTTCCGGTACTACTTCCATGTTTAATTCCCTTGCTGCCTGTATGACCATCTGGTTCTGTTCTCTGCGGGGTTGATTATAACTTTTAACGGAGAATGCGCCGAATGCCTTTGTTCTTCTCAATGCACTTCTCGCATCATCGATGGAATTAATGACTGCTTTAAAATTTCCATCAGCGCCATACAGCACTGTACCGGTAGAGAATACTCTTGGCCCTGTCATCAGACCGGCTTTCACCAGTTCACTTTGCGCAAATACCAGTTCGCTATTAGCCGATGGATCATGCATGGTTGTAACACCATAGGCGAGGTTGGTGTAATATGGCCAGTGTTTTTGGGGAGTGATGCCCGTGCGAAAATGGGCGCCGTGCGCATGCGCATCGATAAATCCCGGCAGGACCGTTTTTCCGTTGCAGTCGATCTGTTTCGCACCAGCAGGAATGCTGATCTCGCCTGTTTTACCTATGGCTTTGATAAGATTAGCTTCTACTATTAATACCCCATTTTCTATCACTTCGTCTCCTTTCATAGTGATAATTCTCGCGTTTGTAAAAGCGAGCATTCCTTTTGGTTTATCAACCGGTATTTCCAATCCGATATCAATCCCTTTTTCCGGTATCTTAAATAAGGAATCCGGCTTGCTGGCAATGAAGTCGAAGCGTTCATCGAGATTAATACTATAATACTGGTTACCGAGTGTATAGTGCAGTTGTTTGTTATCTGCTGACCATTGCAGGTTGATACCCGCATCTTTTGAAACGATCTTTACCGGAAAATCTTTGGTGCCACTACCTATGTCCAGGGTTTTGCCTGTCCTGGGTAAAGCAGCTACATATACTTCAAACAAATCGACGAAGGCGATCCATTTTTCATCAGGTGATATGGTAAACTGGTTGCCATAGGTGCTTTTAAGATGAATACGCTCATCATATCCATCCAGTTTACAACTGCTTAACCCACTACCGGTCTGGTAAAAGATGCGATCGCCGGCATTATTAAATGAGGGTTCATCGCCGCGTTGTGTGATAAAATTCTCGTTACTACCATCCGCGTTCATCGAATAAATACCCGGCTTCGCTGTATAGGCGGGGCCGAGTGCATCGCTTCCTCCATCTTTACGGAATACGATCATTTTTCCATCAGGTGAAAAGGATGGCAACCTGTAAATGCCTTTTGACCGGCTGATCTTTGTGGGCTTTGCAGCAGCCTGCATGTTTGTTTTATAGATCGCTCCTGCTGCTGTATCATCCCAGGTAATATAAAGTAAGGTCTTACCATCTGCTGAGAAGGAAGGTTCAAATTCGAAAGCTGTGCCGTTAGTGACGCGCTGTGGTTTTCCTGCTGGCAGTTCTTTTTTCCATAAATACCCTACAGCATTAAATACAAGCCATTTCCCGTCAGGAGAAGTAGTCGCTTGCCGAATAACGTTTGGACTGAAGGTAGACGGGTTGAGTTCTTGCTGAAAACGAACTGCATCATAAATCCGTTGTTTTACGTTTACTGTAAACGGGATCTCTGTCGCCTTATTGATACCAGCTATATCTACTTTCCAGATCTTACCATTACTCCAAATGACAAGCTGTTTGTCATCTGGGGTCCATGAATAGCCTGTATATAAACCAAATACCGACCATGCTTCCTGTTGATCCTTGGTGAGCTGATCATAAACAGGCCATTCTTCACCCGTTTCCAGGTTGCGGATATAAAGCACTGTTTTGACGCGCACTCTTTTGATGAATGATAAAAATTTCCCATCATGGGATATCTGTGGTCTTACTGCACCACCCGGTCCTCCGGTAACCGTTTCAGTCGTTCCTTTGTCACGGTCGAAACGTTTGATCACGAAGATCTGGTTGTTGGGATCTTTGTTATATTGAAAAAAGCCACCGGGATACATGTCTTCGCTATAGTACACATATTTTCCATCGGGTGAAAAGCAGGGCTCATTGACATCCTGTTGATCGTTTTTACGGACTGTCAATTGTACACCACTACCCCCGCTGATATGGTATAGCCACATTTCGCCTGCGCCCAATGATCGGGAAGAAGTGAAGTGTTTTCTTGCTACCAGGTATTCGCCGTCGGGAGCCCATACAGCATTGTTCAGCAAACGAAAACTTTCTTTGGTGATCTGTTTGGCAGCACTTCCGTCACGGTTCATCACCCATATATTATCACCACCGCCTGCATCTGATGTGAATAGTATTTTTTTGCCGTCGGGACTAAAGCGGGGTTGCACTTCAAATGCATGACCGCCGCGTAATAGTTTTGCCTCACCGCCGGTAACAGGTATACTGTAAATATCCCCCAACAGGTCAAAAACAATTTCTTTGCCATCAGGGGAGAGGTCGAGATTCATCCAGGTGCCTTCATTTACAGAAAAGGACACTTCTTTATAAGGGCCTTCGGGATTAGATACATCCCATTTCTTATCTTTTTTATCCTGGGCATGTATACAAAATGAAATAGCGAAGAAGATACTTGCAGCAAATAGTTTTGAAAAGCGCATTAGAATGGATTTGAGTGCGGAAGGTAATGAGTAAAATTGAAAAAAATGTGGGCGGCCGGTATTAGGTCATAGCAGTGACTTATTATACAGGATATAAAATCAACTTCTTTTTACAAAAAATATCTGCGAGGAAATAACGGATTATAATCGTGAATACACGTTTTCAATAAGAAAGCGGGTTATTAGATTTGGTTTAGAAAGACGCGGCCTCTTAATTAAATAATGAATCACTTATGAACGCCTTTACAACAGGCCAACGAGAAGAATGATAAACCGGGAGGTGCTAAAAAGACAAAACCCCTGTTACGTTACCTTTTGGGTAAGAGGCTTTACTGGGGTATAACGAAGTAAAACTAGGAAAAAAAAATGAACTACGCAAAATACGAGCTATTTTTTTCTAAGACGCGGTTAAGCCGTTATTTAAACGCCTGTAAAGGAGATACGGAAAAAGCTATTGCTCTTTATAAGTACAATATCCAGGTTTCACAGGCTTTATATCCCCTGCTCTCTATCCTGGAAATAGCCCTTCGAAATGCAATTGACAGGGAACTGGCAAAGCATTTTAATACTACTGACTGGTTAATAACAAAAAGAGATGAATTTTCAACTCATCCTGGCATGACCAGAAGAAGATACAATGGCAGGATTATTCCCGACCGGTTTTTTGCAGAAAAACTCAGGAAAGCGGAGAATAAACTAAACACAAGAAAAATCCGTCTCAGTCATAGTAAGCTCTTAGCTGAACTAACATTCGGGTTCTGGATCAAGTTTTTTGATAGTAGCGCAATAAAGATATTGAAGGGCAGGCCGCTTCAAGCTTTTACCAATAGACCGCCTATTAAATTAGGATTGATCCATTCTCATTTAAATGCTATTGTCACATTGCGAAACAGGATATCCCATAGCGAGCCGGTTTGTTTTAATAATAAAGGAGAGCGCTGTTTATCAACTATCCGGAAATATGAGACCAATATAATAGAGGTGTTAAAATGGCTTGATGAAGATTTAAAAAAATGGAGTAATGAAATGAATTACTTTAAAACCGTGTTTGAGAAAATTTCTGGTTTATAAATTCATACTATCTTGCATCAAAGATGGAAAACAAACTACATATAGCAACAATAGATATTCCATATGTACAGGAACAACTTGCATCTGAAGGATTTGTTATCATTGAAAATTTTTTCACCCATGACGAAGCAGCATCCATCCTTTCCGCTATTTCACAAACGGACAAATCCAGTTCTTCTTTCAGGAAAACAAATGACCTGTTTGCGATCCGTCGTTTTATAAAAGAAATACCTGAAGCCCGAACTTTTATTTTTGCTGAGAAATTAAAAGATCTAATTGTCCAACTGTTTGGGAAAGATTTTTTTGTAGTAAAATCTATTTATTTTGATAAGCCGCCTGTCTCCAACTGGTTTGTCGCTTACCACCAGGATCTCACGATCACCGTGGACAGTAAAACAGCGATGCCTGGTTTTGGCCCATGGACGGTAAAACAAAACGCATTTTCGGTACAGGCTCCGCAGGAAATCCTGGCCAATAATTTTACCATTCGCATACATCTTGATGATACCAATGGAGAGAATGGTGCATTAAAAGTTATTCCTGGATCTCATCTGCAGGGAATACGCAGGATAGAGAACATGAATATGGCGCAAGAGACTGATACAAGTTGTTGTGTTGGAAAAGGAGGTATCATGATCATGCGCCCCTTATTGTTTCATGCTTCGGGCAGGACAACAAATCACCAGCGAAGAAGGGTCGTTCATATAGAATTTAGCAACACACAACTTCCATCTCCATTAACATGGGCCGAATTTTTTGCTTTTGCCTAAATGGTCATTTTATTTATTTGCCAATCAATAGCTGACTGGGTACAGAATTGTAATTTGCTGTAAACGAGTTTCCCTTTATTCCTTGTATTTATTCTATAAAATTGTATCTTAATGTTAGCTGATAAATAGCATAAAACCTAACTCAACCTATTATCCATGGCCATTGTTTTAAAAATCCTCAATTCCATTCTTATCCTCTTCGCCCTTTATATGTGTATTAAGCAAGGCAGTGCCATGCTAAATGGGAAACCTGAGATGCTCTCTCTTTTTGGCAAATGGAATATTGGCAAAACAGGGGTGCTGATAATTGGGATATTCACTATTATAGGGGCTGTGATGGTATTATTGCCGGCCACATTTGTCTGGGGCAATTTTATAACTGCAGCAATCATATTACTCATTATTGCTTTTCATATCAGCGACAGGAATTTCAAAGGTGTTCTTACTGAATTACCTTTCCTGTTTTTATCATTACTGATCATTTATTTGCAGCATCCGCTTGCAAAAAATGTTTCAGGTATTTAGATGCCCTGCTGATAGGATCATTCAATTGCCGGGCTCCCCATTATCCGGCTATCCTGTAAACTTAAAAGAGATTCTGTTGTTCTATTTAATTATTACAGCATTCTATTTGGATGCGGGGAATAAGCTCATATGCAATTAACCGACGCCATCGATCTGATAAAAAATGAAGGTATTGAAGACAGTTCCTCTGTTTGGGCTGATCTTGGATGTGGGGCCGGCACTTTTACCTATGCACTTGCCAATCTGCTGGCACCTGGCAGCATCATTCATGCGATCGATTCAAGACCGGTGGTTTTGACAAAACTTGCCAATCCTAATGCTGTACTGATTCAGCAGCAACAGCTTGACTTTGCCAATGAACCGATCAACCTTTTGCAACTGGATGGGATTTTGATGGCTAACTCGTTGCATTATGTAAAAGACAAACCCCTGTTGCTTAACAAACTCAGGGGTCTGTTGAAAAAAAATGCCTGCCTGCTTATTGTTGAATATGATACGCTGTCGGCCAATCAATGGGTGCCCTACCCGATTGATTTTGCTACATTAAAAATCCTGGTCGCCGGGCAAGGTTTTACAGGTATCCGGAAACTGGCCGAGCGACCTTCCTTATTTGGAAGAGGGAATATCTATGCGGCGTTGATTAGCGTATGATCGTTATCAAAATTCCGAAGAACAAAAAGATGGCACCAGATTAGCTGGTGTATTATCAGAAAAGATTCTCATGCAAACCATGACTCCCGAATTGCGACTTAAACAAGAATTGGTAAACAGTCTGACCCATGGCCTGGGTATTCTCTTCGGTATTGTTTGCATTCCTATCTTATTGACACAGGCTGTTAAAAATGATAACCCTGCGGGCATAGTAGGAGGCGCCATTTATGGTTTTTCTTTTTTGATGGTCTTTACTTTCTCTACATTATACCATGGTTTTCAGCAGGAGAAAATAAAACGGGTCATGAAGATACTTGACCATATCAGCATTTATTTTCTGATCGCCGGCACTTATACCCCTTTCCTGCTTATCTATCTAAATAATAAGCTGGGCATTACGTTGCTGATCATACTTTGGGCCCTGACCATTGCAGGTACTGTATTTAAGACTTTTTTTACCGGACGTTGGGAACTGTTATCGACCCTTACCTACCTGGCCATGGGCTGGATCATGGTGGTAGCCGGGCCTGGTTTTTTTGCCCAGATGCCGGTTTCGGTGATAGCCCTTATCATTACGGGTGCCGGACTTTATACCCTGGGTGTTATTTTTTATATCTGGGAGCGGTATACTTATAGCCATGCTGTGTGGCATTTCTTTGTACTGGCGGCAGCAATCTGTCATTATTCGGCCGTACTGCTGGCCGTATAGCTCTTGCGCCTGTTTGTAGCTGACCCCGCATTTTCTGCCATTCGCCGAGATTCTGGCCTTTATTACCTTCCTGCGCTTGCCAGTGCAGGTCCCCTGCTATAGATTTGATTAAAATTTGAACAGCTAATGAACGATCTCAGAGAAACAAGGGCAGAGAGAAGACGGCGGTGGGAGAGCAAGTTTGAACGCCATAGGGGTGAAAATCACATTGCGACAGGTATTTTGCTTTTGCTGATAGGTGGTGTAGCGCTTGCCAGGAGTTTTGGAATACCCATGCCCGAATGGTTATATACCTGGCAAATGTTATTGATCGTTATCGGTGTGTTTATTGGCATAAAGAAGGGGTTTCGTGACGGTGGCTGGTTTGTACCCGTACTTGTCGGTGGTGCTTTCCTTGCAAATGACTATTTTCTGGATGGGCAAATACGCCGGCATATCTGGCCGCTGATATTGATCGTAGTTGGATGTTTTATTATCCTGCGCTCTGGCCGGAAGAAATGGTTTGGATCGGATCAACAAACAAAAACGGATTTTACTACAGCGGAAACCATTGATCCGATAAACGAAGATCAACATTATACCCAGGACGACTATATCGACAGTACCTGTATTTTCAGCGGTACTAAGAAAGTGATCCTTTCCAAACAATTTAAGGGCGGAGAAATGGTGAATATTTTTGGAGGTTGTGAGATCGATCTTACCCAGGCAGATATGACCTCGCCCGCTGTACTGGAAGTAACAGCCATCTTTGGTGGTGCTACGCTTATTGTTCCTTCTAACTGGGCAATCAAATCGGAAGCGGTGACGATTTTTGGAGGAATAGGAGATAAAAGAAAGATTATGCCGATGACAGATGGGCCTACCAAGACACTTATACTGAAAGGAACTATGATCTTTGGTGGCATGGAAATAAGAAGCTACTAATTTTTTGTAAACCCCTGCCTGCTGTCGCTGGTTATATTATAACCAGGGCCCACCCAGCAAGCAACCATTAACTGAATTCTTATGAACTGGTACCTTGCAAAAATGGTATTCCGGATTGTTTGTGGCGATGGTAATCATACCCCACAATTTGACGAACAACTTCGTCTTGTTTCCGGCCTAACCAAAGAAGAAGCATTTCAAAAAGCGCATGATCTCGGTCACAAAGAAGAAGACACTTTTATCAATCAGAAAAAACAATTGGTAAAGTGGCAATTCATCAATGTCAGTGAACTGTATAAACTAAGTGAGCTGATCGACGGAGCTGAATTGTATTCAAGGATTGAAGAACGGGATAATGCCGCATCTTATATTCATACAGTAAATCAGAAAGCTGAGAACATTTTTTTCACCCATACTCCGCAGTTACTACAACTTGCGTGACCTGCTTATGCCCGCATCACCTTTTTCTGCCCGAAAGTTTTTAATCATCTTCAGTATAGCCTGGTTGGTGTTGATGGTAGATCATGTGCTGCTTTTATATAAGTTTGATTTCCCCCTGGAAGTAGCTATTATTGACAGCGTAATCACCAATACATTATTATTGCTGATCTGCCTGCTGGTCATGAATACACTTCGGTACTATGTACCTACGGCGCTAAGCGAATACATGAATGTGCTGGCGATGTGTATTGTGTTAACATTACTATGGATATTATTAAGTAAATTCCTGTTAAGACTTACGCTCAATGATTATGCAGATTATCCGCAGTTCCTCCGACGTTCGATGATCATACGCGGAAGTATTGGTTTTCTTGTATTGGGTATCTTCACGATGATCTCCATCGTTTGGTTTAACTGGCATGAGCAGCAAAAATATGAGGCCCGGAAATCGGATGCGGAAAAACTCGCCAAGGAAGCGGAACTTTTTAAACTCCGGCAGCAACTTCAACCACATTTTTTATTTAATAGTCTAAATTCTATTAACGCGCTCATCGGTCTTCGCCCGGAAGAAGCCAGGAAGATGGTGCAGCAATTATCTGATTTTTTACGAGGCACTATAAAAAAAGAGGAAACCCAGTGGGTCAGCCTGCAGGAAGAAATGCAGTACCTCCAGTTATACCTTGATATAGAAAAAGTGCGTTTCGGCAATCGGCTCGCCACTATTATTGAAACGGATGATGCCAGTGGAGAAATGAAATTACCCACGTTGTTATTACAACCCATCGTGGAAAATGCTATTAAGTTCGGCCTTTATGATACTACGGGAGAAACCATCATCAGGATCAGCACCCGGATCGAAGAAAATGAGTTGCTGATAATAGTAAGTAATCCTTTTGATCCGGAAACATCATCTCCCAAACAGGGTACGGGCTTTGGTTTAAAATCAGTACAAAGAAGGCTGTACCTGTTATTTGCAAGGAATGATCTTTTGACAACAGATGCAAAAGGCGATAATTTTACAATCACGGTAAAGGTTCCGCAGCTGAAAGCATAGGCCGGTACCTGTTAAATGAATAATACAATGAGCAAGATAATTATCATAGACGACGAACCGCTGGCAAGAAGCATGGTAAAAGAATACCTGCAAAAACACCCTCAATTGGAACTGGTTGCAGAATGCGGCGATGGTTTTGAGGGCGTAAAAGCGATACAGCAATACCAGCCGGATCTTATTTTTCTTGATATTCAGATGCCGAAAATCAATGGATTTGAAATGCTGGAACTGTTGGAACAAACACCGGCGGTAATATTCACAACAGCATTTGATGAATTTGCGATCAAGGCTTTTGAAGCTCATGCGATCGACTACTTATTAAAACCATTTAACCAGGACCGGTTTGATAAAGCAGTAAGCAAATGGCAGGAGCAAAAATCTTCCGTTGCGGATACAAAAACAGAAGACCTGCTGGAAACAGCTTCACAATCACCCGCACAAAGTCACCGGATCGTAGTAAAGAATGGCAGCAAGATCAAGATCATTCCTGTGCACGATGTGTTTTACCTGGAAGCCGCAGATGATTATGTAAAGATCCATACAGGCGAAGGTTATTTTCTAAAGAACAAAACCATGAATCATTTTGAACAGGCGCTGGATAAACAGCAATTTGTTCGTTCGCATCGTTCATACATAGTAAATGTGCAGCAGATCACCCGTATCGACCCTTATGAAAAAGATAATCATATCGCTATTCTGCGTTCAGGGGCTAAAGTACCAGTAAGCCGGGGAGGTTATGGCAAGTTAAAGGAAGTATTAGGGTTATAAGTTCGGTGTTCCGAGTTTGGGATGACTATCTGACTAATGTTACCGTTCCTTTTCGCTGAAACTTTTCGCCCATGCTGCATTCCATTTCTGCAAAATATACATAGGCTCCGACAGGAACATCCACCCCTTTCAGTTTACCGTTCCATGCAGATGACATATCATTTGGATAAAAATTCTTTTTCTCAAAAACGATCTCTCCCCAACGATTATAAATACGCAATGAATTAATGATCCGTACACCATACCCGTTTATGGTAAACAGGTCATTCTTGCCATCCCTGTTTGGCGTAAACGCGGTAGGAATGTATATATAACCATCGGTACAAAATGTTTTCAGCTTCACTGAATCCTTCGCTATACAATCATACTGGTTGTAAGCCGCTACTACATACTCCATCGCGTCATATGGCCTGCTGATGGGAGATGGGCAATTGGTACAGCTTAAAAAATCCGGCGGTGTCCAGTTCCAGCGCACGATATCCGCGCTGCCGGTTGCCATTAATTGATTATCCGAGCCATACACTACTTCCAGGTCTGGGCCGGCATTCACAACAGGCAAAGGCCGGACCATTACCTGGATATCAGCCGTGTCGCTATAACAATTATATTGATCATACCCTACTACCGTATAGATTGTATTCACTCCAGGAGCAGCAATGGGGCTCCTAACCTGTGTACTATTCAAGCCATTTGTATTATTGATCCATTGCCAGCTATCCGCACCTGCCGGGTTTAGGGCTATCGTACTGCCTTTGCAAACATTGGCTGTTAAAGCAAGATCTATTTTGAATGGTGTGGCTACTTTTACCGTCACAGCTGTAGAATTACTACATCCATTATTATCGGTCGCATTAACGGAATAGGTAGTCGTGTTGCCAGGCAATGCAAGCGGATTTGCAACAGAAGCATCGTTTAACCCCGCTGCCGGCGACCAGGAATAACTGGCCGCGCCTGAAGCCTGTAATTGCACTCCTTTGTCTTTACAAACAACCGGTGCCAGTGGCGATATGGATATAACAGGATTGGGATATACCTGTATCTTATCAGGCAACACCGCGGCAGTAAGGCAACCACCCGTGTTCATAACCAATAAAGATGCTGTGTACGAACCTGCAGCCATATATTGGTGCGTGGCGAAACTATCAGTCGCGTTTATTAATTGTCCATTGCCAAAATCCCATATATACGTGGCAGCATTATTATGTACAGGCGCATTCAGCACCAGCTTATGGCCGATACATCCATCAAGGTCATCAGCCTGTATAACAGCTGACGGTGCGCTTGCAAAAACGGTATCCTTATACGTTCCCGTCAGCCCATTGAAGCCATATACATATAACGTTACTATATAGGTACCCGCATCTTTGTATACATGCAGGGGATTGATATTATTCTCGAGCATCACACCATCTCCAAAATCCCATACCAGTCTTGTGTAACCCGAAGAAGTGTTGGTAAATCTCGCCAATACCGGCGGACATTTATTGTAATCACCAATAAAAGAAACACTGGTAGTAAATCCTGAATTAAAATTCTTTACCTCAATAAGCTTGTTAGTAGTGTCCGCACACCCGTTGTCCGGGTTTCGGGCAATAAGTCTTATATTATACTGACCGGCAGTATTGAATGTAAATGACGGGGAATAAGCGGCCGAGGTACCGGCGCTTCCAAATGTCCATGCATAAGTTGTTGCAGGGCTATTATAGCTATTGGTATTATTATAAAAAACGACGTTAGTGCTCAGCGGTACGGTCGATCCCGACATTGAAAATGCAGCTTTGGGTCCTGTTACATTTACTGTACGGTAACCATAAAAGGAACTACAGCCTTCCGCGTCTGTCACCCTGAGTGAAACATTGTAACTGCCGGGATTTGCATAAGTATGCGAAACATTATTCCCATTGCTGCGTACAGTTGTATTGCCATCGCCCCATATCCATTCCCATTTTACCAATGGTATATTGAACTGCGCGGTTGACTGGTCTTCCATTACAACAGGGTTTTTGAAACAAACATTATCGACCAGGACATTAAAAGCCGCAGCCGCGCCTTTTATTTTTAGTGAGGCAATATTACTGGTATCCTCGCATCCGAAATAGCTTGTTGCAATGACCTTTAAGCCTTCCTTACCAGGAGTAAAACCAGATAGCATCGCACTAAATGGTGTTTCCCTGATAAAGGACACATACCCGGTGAAAGGTGTTCCATCACCATATACAAACCGGTAGTTGTAGAAGAAATAAAAATCAAAAGGAGGTCGTTCAAGGTTCGATACTTCTACACTCACAGAACCGCCATCGCTGCAAATACTGGCTGTACTAAGCGTTAATAAAGGTTTTTGTTTTAGTAATACATTTACCCGTACAGAATCTTTTACCGTACACGCTCCGTTAGTGGTCGTGAGCACTGCAGTAAATACACCTGATTTGGTATAGGTATGATTAACGACCGGTCTTTCCGTAGTATAAGAGAGCGGGCCGGTTCCGTCGCCAAAGTCCCAGTTCCAACTGTTTGCCAATCTTGAAGCATCACTAAAACTGATCTCCCCCCTGGTACCAACACAGGTGCGGGTAATTCCCCCGATATTCGGAAAGGGCGGTGATACTTTTATGATCGCATTTTTCCTGACCGTATCATTGCACATCCCATTATAGGCAATAAGGGTTACATCATAGTCACCTTCCTGTTGATACTGATGTGGAAGATTGCTATTCCAGTTAATTCCCGTGTTATCGCCATAATCCCATATATAACCGGTGGTATAACCTGTACTGGTATTACTAAAATAAACAGGCGTATTGCCACACACCGTTTGCTGTACTGTAAAGCCGGCTTTAGGTGTTTGTCTTACATAAATACTGTTATAATAAACCGTTCCTTTACATCCATTGATCGTTGTATAGGATAATGTTACCGTATAGATACCAGGTTTTGTCCAGGTATGTGTTGGTTCTTCCTCAGAGGAAAAATTATTGTCGCCAAAATCCCATTGATAGCTTGTAATTGACTCGGTAGACCGCGGATCAAATTTCACCGTCACCGTTTCACAGGCATCTGTTATACTACCCGGTTGCAGAAAAATACCTACAATTGGTTTACTGATACTGACGGGCCTGGCTATACTGGCCACACAACCGGCCGCATTTTTTACTTCAAGAGATACATAATACTCCCTGTCCTGTGTATATAGATAAGAAGGGGCCTGTTCAGCAGATGGTATCACCTGGAAGCCGTATGTATCAAGGTTCCATTTCCATTGCACGGCATCAGCTGTGGTATCGCGGAAGTTCACGGTAACAGGAGAACCACATAAACCTGTTATATCGGCCACGAAACCGTTTAATTCAGGCTTTTTATATACTTCAACCTGTTTGGTGATCGTTTGCTGGCAGGGACCGAAATTATTGGTTAGTTTGATGGAATGTGTGCCCGCATCGGCAAATGCATAATTGACAGGATAATTACTAAAAGAAGTATATGTGTTAACGCCGTCAAACTCCCATACGCTTGAAGTGGGAACAGGGCTGCTATTGTTTAAAAATGTAACGCTGCCATTCGTGCACAACAGCGAAGGAGCCGTAAAATCGGAAGTAAAATTGCCGACATTAATAAAATCTGCTATCTCCGACACGGCCGAACAACCCAATGAGTTGGTCACCGTTAGTTTAACCTTATAGGTTCCCCTTCGCGTATAGGTATGAGCGGGTGATGCGTCTGTTGATTTTGTATTATCCCCAAAATCCCATAGATACGTCAGTGTACCGGGACCATTGCTGGTATTGGTAAAGTTTATCAGGCCCGGCGCATCGCAAACAATTGTCCTGTCGGCAGTAAACCCCGCATTGAGTACCGGGTGAATCGTAACAATATTATTTTTTACGATGGTATTACTACACCCATAGCTATTGAGCGCCGTAAGACTTACCGTAGCTGTTTGAGGGGTGTTGTAAAAATGATTGATGGTATTGCCGCCCGCCTGTTGTGCCATACCATCCCCGAAATCCCATAGATATGCTGAAATGGCACCATCGCCAGGGGTAGCTGTACTTGTAAAACTGGCAAGGGCGGGGAGACATATATTTGGTGAAGCCGCACTAAAATCGACAGTGGGTTTTTTATACACGG
>CAZGSG010000058.1:0-24716 GCA_964528095.1 uncultured Terrimonas sp. | reverse complement strand
TTTTCATTTTATACCCACACTCTCGCGCGAAGAATGGGAAGGCAAGTCAGGATATGTGCACGCAGTGTATGAAGAACATTGCGGAAGCAAACAATCTGCGGGCTTCTATCTATGTGGCTGGAAGAATATGATCGATGAAGCGAAACAACGGATCCAGGCGATGGGATATGACAGGAAGTCGATCCACCAGGAATTGTATGGATAATCATTTTACTTTCCTTAAACCTGTTACCACCCACCAGTTTTAAACCGCCTCTTCATATGGAGATAAAAAACCTGTTTGACAATGCGGCCAAAGAAGAGATCCTTGCCCGCATAAGTAAACTAAGCGCCCGCTCCACCCGCCAATGGGGCAAAATGGATATAGCGCAAATGCTCGCTCATTGCAAAGGCCCCTTTAAAGTAGCATTGAGCAGTAAACCGGTACCCCGGATGTTTATAGGCAGGTTATTGGGGTGGATGGTAAAAGACAAATTACATAATGACAAACCCTGGAAACAGGGTTTACCAACTTCTCCTGATTTTATCATAAAAGGGGAACGAAGTTTTGACGAGGAAAAAGCGGCACTGATCAGCCTGATCAATGCATTTTACCAGGCCGGTCCTGGCGGTGCAGGCAGGTTTCCCCATCCCTTCTTTGGAAAATTTACACCTGATGAATGGGGCAAAAGCATGTGGAAGCATTTGGACCATCACTTACGGCAGTTTGCGGAATGATGGTTTTCGTTGTGGTGTTACCAATAAAGTCTCTAATCTCTTAAAAGCTACTACAAACGAACACCAGTCGCCTAAAGTGGTTTTTAACACGAAAACACGGAGGAATTGGGGTTCTTGGTATAGACTGATCTTTTAAATACGGAGCCAAGGAGGGTTAAAAGATAGTAAACTTCTTATTGATCCGTGCCTCCTTATTCTGAGTTTGGGTTTTAAAAAGGGATCAGGAATAAAGTTCGGCACAAACAAAAAGATGATCACCTGTGATTCCGTATTAAAACAAACTTTAGGTTAAACGGCGTAAAAATCTAAATACTTCCCAATACAAGCTCCCGTACTTTATCTATCGGTATACGTTCCTGCTCCATTGAGTCGCGATAACGGATCGTTACCGTATTATCTTCCTTTGTCTGGTAATCAACCGTTACACAAAATGGTGTGCCTAATGCATCCATGCGGCGATACCTTTTACCGATCGTATCTTTTTCCTCATAAAAACAACGGAAGGTTTCCTTGCAACTGTCTATGATCGTTCTGGCGATCTCAGGCAACCCGTCTTTTTTAACCAGTGGTAATACTGCAAGTTTGATGGGAGCTAGTTTTACGGGGAATTTCAATACCACCCTGCTATCTTTTTTCTCCTCCGTGCTCAGGTCCTGCTCTTCGTAGGCATTGCTCATGATCAATAAGAACATCCGGTCCAGACCAATAGATGTTTCTATCACATTCGGTACATAATTGCCATAAGCCTTACCTGTAGCAGGGTCAATATCGTTGTCGAAATAATTCTGCTTTTTCTTGCTGTACTCCTGGTGTTGTTTCAGATCAAAATCACCTCTTGAGTGAATACCTTCTACTTCTTTGAAACCAATCGGAAACTCAAATTCGATATCACAGGCCTCTTTTGCGTAATGCGCCAGCTTCACATGATCATGGTATTTATATTTTTCGGCACTGATACCGAGGGCCAGATGCCATTTCAATCTTGCATCTTTCCAATATTGATACCACTCTCCTTCAGTACCAGGCCGAACAAAGAATTGCATTTCCATTTGTTCAAATTCACGCATCCTGAAAATAAACTGTCGCGCAACGATCTCGTTACGAAAAGCTTTTCCTATCTGCGCGATACCAAAAGGAATCTTCATCCTTCCCGTTTTTTGTACATTCAGGAAGTTGACAAAAATGCCCTGGGCCGTTTCGGGGCGCAGGTATACTTTATTATCCTGGCCTTCTTCGGCAGCTACTGAGCCAAATTCTGTAGAGAACATAAGGTTGAACTGCCGTACATCCGTCCAGTTGGCCGTACCGCTTACCGTACATTTGATATTATGATGAACGATAAGATTTTTTAATCCCTCGAAATCATCTTTGGCCAGTAATTTCTCCATTTCATCCAGTACGGCACGTGCCTCATCAATGCGGCCATCTTTTTCCATCAGCTCCGCATGGGCTTCTATCAGATGATCTACCCGGTATCTTTTTTTACTATCCTTATTATCGATCATCGGGTCGTTGAAATTATCCACGTGTCCGCTGGCTTTCCAGGTGGTGGGATGCATAAAAATAGCAGCGTCGATGCCCACGATATTATCGTGTAGTTGCGTCATGCTCTTCCACCAATGATCTTTGATATTTTTTTTCAACTCACTACCCATCTGGCCATAATCATATACTGCCTGCAGCCCATCATATATCTCACTGGAGGGGAAAATAAAACCATATTCTTTGCAATGCGAGATGATCGCCTGGAATTTGTTGCTATCTGTTGCCATAAGCGCAAAGATAATCTGTGTGCGGGAAGTGAATTGTAAAAGTCAAAATTAAAAATGCAAAAATTAAAAAGTGCGCCTATGGCTATACCTGGATTAAAAATATCCATGCAACACCTGAGCAGGTATTCATAAAGCGGTTAATTTTATATCAACAGTATTGTGCATTACATTCGCATCGCGAAAATTATGAGAACTCCGGAAGAATTAAGGGCCTTTGTGCAAAAAAAATTAAGGAGAGGATATCCCCAGGGAGAACTCGTAAACGAACTTTTGCAGGAGGGATATGCCGCTGATGAAATAGATAAAGCGATTTACCTGGCCGGTAAAAATGAAGAAAAGCCTGGTCCTGTTGGCAATAACCCTGTCTGGTTCGTACTTACTACCGGGTTGGGGATTGTCGGTATTTCGTTGTTATCTGTTAGCTATTTTGCCAATTTTCGTCCTGTTGGCTATACGCTTATCCTAATAGGCGCAACAGGTATTTTTATAAAATTCTTATTGCCTTTTTTGGAAAAATCAACCAAAAAAGATCTCCAAGAATGACCGTCCGTTTATTCTTTCTTTTCTGTTTTTGACACGGTAGCTGTCTGTGCAGATGCTTCGATTACCGATTTTGTTTCCGGCTGCTCCTGTATGGAGGTCTCTGATTGCACTTCTACCTGCTCTACCCATACCGCATAATTATTGGGATAGATCTGTGACCCTTTATGAATAGCATAGACACGGGTGAACGTGGCCCCGAAATAAAGGATGATTGCCGAATAGTAGACCCATAATAGAATCACGATCACCGAACCTGCCGCTCCATAAGCAGAAGACATCTTGCTTTGTCCGAGATAAAGACCTATCAGGAATTTACCTATCATAAACAGGATAGCGGTGGTAAATGCGCCCGCCCTCACATGTCTCCAGCGGATACGGGCATCCGGTAATACTTTAAAGATCAACCCAAATAAAAAAGAGGTGATAAAAAAAGTAAGCACCATGTTTCCAATATATGCGACGATCACTTCCGTTTTTGGAAAAGCCTGTGTAAGCCGGTTGATCAGCAGGTCCATTACCCCGTTAATGATCAACGATACCAGCAAGAGAAAACCCAGTGAAACAATAATAGAAAAGGAAAGTAAGCGGTTAATAATAAGCTTGAGCCACCCTTTCCCCTTTTTAGGTTTTGCTTTCAGCCGCCAGATAAGATTGATAGAATCCTGGATCTCCCCGAAAACACTTGTGGCGCCGATGATCAGCGTAACAAGCCCTACAATGGTAGCAAACCCTATTTCTGAAGATAGCGTGGCATTGCGGATCATTTCCTGTATTTGCAGGGCCGCGTCCTTACCGACAAAGCCCGATATCTGGCTGTACAGGGTGCCTTCCACAGCGTCCTGGCGGTAAAAAATATCACTTACCCAAACAATGATGATGATCAGGCCGGGTAGCGAGAATATTGTGTAATAAGCCAGCGCAGCGCTTAGTTTCAATACCCGGTTATTAAAAAAATCAGCAAAAGACTGCTTGGTTATATTCCAGATTGATTTGATGGACATGTGATAAGGTATGCAAAAAATAATGCCAATTCGAGATAAATTCAAAAGTCAAAATGCAAAATTCAAAAACAACCCCCGGTTATCGGAGTCTATTTTTGAATTTGAATTCACCCGTTTAGCTTGGGGTTCTGTTTGTGCCTGTCGGCATCTCTTCTATTTTTTTTCTCGAAGTTCTTTTCCAGTGCCTCCGTCAGATTTACGCCGGTTTGATTGGCCATACAGATAAGCACCCATAATACATCCGCCATTTCATCCGCCAGGTCTTTGCTCTTTTCCGATTCTTTGAATGACTGGTCTCCATATTTGCGCGCCATGATCCGGGCCAGTTCACCCACTTCTTCAGTCAGAATGGCCATATTTGTCAACTCACTGAAATATCTTACTCCAACCGTTTTGATCCACTGGTCTACCTGCTCCTGTGCCGTCTGAATTGTCATAACAAAGTTTTTGCAGAAAGATTGCAATATAGCATGATTCCTGACGTTATACACACTCTTTCCACATTTTCCGACCCTTTTTAGACTATTAAAAAAAGTTGTACTAACCCAATTATAGTATTCTATGATCATTCGTAGACTGGTCACTGTGGCCTCTATTGCCTGTATCTCTCTGATTGCTGATGCCCAGGCTACTGGTATTGCAGTAAAAACAGGAACTGAAAAATCTGCAAAACCTTATAAGATTCTTACGAGTGGAAGACAGGTAACTGTCAAAAGCAATCAGACCATACGTAGTATAATGGTATGGACATCGGACGGACACCGGGTTGTGGAACAAAAAGGCATCAATGCGTCCAGCTACAATTTTACCATCTCGATCAATGCCAAAGTATTTTTTGTAATGATCAAACTCGAAAACGGTCAGGTATATACAGAAAAGATCGGGGTGTAGCTATTAAAGCTATCTTAAAAGTACCGACACAATTAAAATGCAAAAATATCTCCTGTAGCCGGGCCTTGTACGTTGGATTTTGAATCATTGTTTGCCTAGATATTTTCAAAATACATTATCGCCTGTTAAGTAAGATATATCCAGGTTGATCCCTATTCTTTATTTTTTGTATCTATCACGATTGTTACAGGGCCGTCATTTAATAATTCCACCTTCATATCAGCGCCAAAAACACCTATATATATTTGTTTACCCAGGTCAATAGCAAGCCGGCTGATCATTTTTTCATACAAAGGCACCGCAATCTCAGGTTTACTGGCTTTAATATAAGAGGGCCGGTTACCCTTCCTGGTAGAAGCATGTAACGTGAACTGGCTTACAAGTAAGATATCTCCCCCGTTTTCTTTTAACGACACATTCATCACACCTGCCTGGTCATTGAAAATACGCAGGTTCACGATCTTTCCACTCAGCCATTCGATGTCATCCAGTGTATCAGCATCCTCAATGCCCAACAACACGAGCAAACCATTTCCTATTTGCCCATGCACCTTGCCCAGAACAGTAACGCTTGCAGTGCTTACCCGCTGTATAACTGCTTTCATGTCGTACCTTTATTTATTACAAATGTATCAACTTCCGTATAGCTACCGGAACCAATAGTGTCATGATCGATTTTTCAGCAGATATAAAATTTCAAACCACCCGCAGTGGTGGCAAAGGGGGGCAGAACGTAAATAAAGTGGAGACCGCTGTGATTGGATCATTACAGGTTGATACAACTTCATTGCTTACCGGGCAGCAAAAAATAATCATAAAAGAAAAACTCTCCAACCGGATCAATTCAGAAGGATACCTGCAGGTTAAATCACAAACACACCGCACCCAACTTGATAATAAAGCGGAAGTAGTGGAGAGGATCAATCGACTTATTGCCGAAGCCCTCCAAAAGAAAAAGATCCGGATCGCGACCAAACTGAGTAAGGGCGCAAAGGAAAAGCGGCTGGAATCCAAGAAAAGAAAGGCGGATATAAAATCGGGAAGAAGAAAGTTTGGGCAAAACGACTACTAGTTAAATGCAAAAGTCAAAATTAAAAAATAAAAAACAGGCCCCGGTTTTCGGAGAGTGTTTTGACTTTTGACTTTTGAATTTGTAATTTAGATACTCAATAATGGAACTGTGAAGAAAAGTCTCCTGACGATATTAGCCTTGATCATCACTGTTTTTCTATTTTCTTACCTGTTAGGGGCCTGCAAAAAAAATGAAAATCCCAGCGATCTTAATTTTCTAAAACAGGAGATCCCGGATGGATTTCCAGAGCCGGTATATACATTCAGCGATAATCCTGTATCGCAGGAAGGATTTGAATTGGGCCGTAAACTTTTTTATGACGGCCGTCTTTCGCTCGATGGCAATTACCCCTGTGCTTCCTGTCATCAACAGATTGCTGGTTTTGGCACATTCGAACATGACCGTAGCCATGGCTACAATGGTTCGCACACCCTTCGTAATGCCCCGGTACTTTTTAACCTTGCCTGGCAAACCGATCTGCATTGGGATGGCCGGTATAAATCACTGTTTGATGAAGCGGCTCAACCGATCAATGATCATATTGAAATGGCAGAGTCTTTTAATGGAGTGATCGATAAACTGCAAAAAGATCCGGAGTACAGGGCTGCCTTCAAAAAAACATTCAGGAGCGATTTTATACGACCAGAGTATATCCTGAAAGCGCTGGCGCAGTTTACGGGATCGTTGGTTTCTGCCAATTCAAGATATGACCGTTATAAAAAAGGCCAGGCCAATTTTACCATACAGGAAGAAAATGGCTATCAGTTATTCAGGGCGAATTGCGCCGTATGTCATAAAGAACCGATGTTTACCGATTACAGCTTTCGAAATATCGGCCTGCCTGTAGATAATTTATTGAACGATTATGGCCGCATAAAAGTGACTGGTGACCTAAAGGATTCACTAAAATTCAAAGTTCCCAGTTTGCGCAATGTTTATATTTCCTCTAATTATATGCACGATGGCCGTTTTAATACCCTGGCCCAGTGTATCAATCATTACCGCACAGGTATACAAAAGAACAGCACGCTCGACCCCCTGCTAACAAATGGCATTCAGCTCAGCAATACAGAAGCCACGAACATAGCGCTCTTTCTTCGTACGCTTACCGATTCAGCATTTATACTGGACCCCCGGTACAAAAAACCGTAGGACTCAATTCAAAAGTCAAAATTAAAAAATAAAAAATACACTCCGGAAACCGGGTCTGTTTTTAAATTTTTAATTACTGAGATTTTCTTTTCCCTTTGAGTATATCCAACGCCTGCCGCTGATTATCCATTTCTTTTTGGTGTGCTTCCTGGTCTTTGGCGTTTTTCTCCAGGTCTTCCTGTAGTTTTTTGATCTTTTTTTCCATATCTGCCTGATCATCCTGCAGGCTTTTAAATTTCTTATCAGCTTTTACAACCACGTCTTCCTGTCCTTTTATCTTCAGTTCCAGGCTGGCTTCTTCAATTTCAGGTATGAGGTTATTCAGGAAAGTCTTTGCTCTTCCAACGTCAAAAGATTCCATTTTAGCAACTGCATTTTCCCCGTCTTTGTTAAGGACAAGAGAAAGAGTAGATGCATCCGTTTCTTTCCTGCTTTTACGTTCTACTTTTATTATATAATCCATCCGACTGCTGCTGATATCGGAAATGAGGGCATCCTTAAAAACAATAAATCCCTTATCCCTGTTAAACAGGCCTTTCTCCGCTTTTGCTTTATGACCAAGATCATTCATCTTTTTAATGATCGCATTTTCTACGGCCTCTGTGGGGTAATCATAGTCGATGATAAAAGCGGTTTGTTTCTTCTTATTGTAGTCTGTGTTACCTTCGTAAGCCTGGGAAAAAAGGTTAACTGAAACCAGCAGTGCTAATAGAACACTGAGGACATATTTTTTCATATTAAAAGTTTTGACAAATATAACTAAACGCAAATGCCAGTCACACATCATAGAGACGATAAAAAGAGCAGATTGGTTTTTGGCCCGCCAAACTTTACTTTTGTTCCTAAATCAGCAACAATTTGAGTGGCATTAAAAAACTGGCCGGGCAGACTTTATGGTATGGGATACCCACGATCGCCAGTCGTTTTCTAGGCTACCTGATGAATCTTTCCCTTCCGCTGATTTTCGCTCAACCTTCCAAAACCGCCGACCTGACGCAGGTCTATGCGATCATTCCGTTCCTGAACGTCCTTTTTACCTACGGACTGGAAACAGCCTATTTTCGTTTTTGCCAGGATCACGATCAGAAGAAATTGTACAACACGCTTTCCGTTTCGCTTATCATATCCACTTTTTTCCTGACCGCGCTTTTGTATACGTTCAAGGATACAATTGCCAGTTGGGCCAACCTCGAAAGACACCCGGAGTATATTACCCTGATGGCTGGTATCATCTTTTTCGATGCCATTAGTACGCTGGCTTTTGCCAGGTTAAGACAGGAAAACCGCCCCAAGCGGTATGCGTTTGCGCGTATCGCCGGAGTTGTCATGAATATCCTGGTAGTAGTTTTATTTCTCGGCATTATTCCAAAATATGCCGCAGCAAACCCCGAGGGCCTGTTTGGTACTTTTTTTAGTAAGAACATGGGTATTGGGTATTACCTTATTGGCAACCTTTGCGGCAGTGCCCTTACTTTTATTATCCTTCGCAAAGAATTCTCCCAGATCCGGTTCAGGTTTGATGGCATACTCTTTAAAAAAGTAATGAAATACAGCTATCCCCTTGTGATCGTGGGTATGGGTGGAATGGTGAACGATATGCTGAGCAGACTTATCTACCAACACGTGGTAGACCTGCCCGAAGAGCAGGCAAAACATGAGCTCGGGATCTTTGGAAATATTTACCGGCTGGCCGTACTTATTACAATCATGATACAGGCTTTCCGCATGGCAGCCGAGCCTTTCTTCTTCAACCAAAGTAAAGAAGAAAATGCAACCCGCACCTATGCCCGGATCATGAAGTTTTTTGTAATAGCCTGTTGTTTCATGTTTCTTTTTGTCAGCCTTTATATTGATGTTTTTGGGTGGTTTTTCGAAGCCATTAAAAAACCAGCCTGGAAAGAAGGTCTTAGTATTGTACCGCTACTGGCATTAGGCAATGTTTTCCTGGGCATTTATTATAATCTGAGCATCTGGTATAAACTCACGAATAAAAATATGACGGGTGCGGCTATCACGATTGCCGGGGCCGCCATTACCATAGTGCTCAATATTATCCTGATCCCAAAATTCCATTATCTCGGAGCCGCTATTGCTACTTTCTGTTGTTATCTCTTTATGATGATCGTAAGTTATACGCTCGGGCAAAAGTTTTACCCGGTACCCTATGCCCGTAAAAAACTCATTGCGTTCCTGGTGCTGGTCATACTAATCTATGGTGTACACCGTGGTCTTACCTATGTATGGGATAATCACTGGTTCAATATTGCAACAGCGACGCTTTTCCTTTTCCTGTTTACGCTGTTTGTTATCAAGATCGAGCGAAAGGAATTACAACGAATGCCGATAATAGGAAAGTACCTGCGAAGAACAGTTCCCGGTTCTTAGTTCAGGAGCCCCGGTTTTTGGAAGATCCTTTTTGCATTTTGCATCAAAAATACCTGGCCGGGTCCAGTGTTAATAAAGTTTGACAAAAGGGTTATTCATCTTTTCAAATCCTACAGTTGTGACCGGCCCGTGACCGGCATATACTTTTGTTTCATCCGGTAAGGTAAAAAACTGGGTTTGTATACTATTGATAAGGGTATTGTAATCGCCGCCGGGCAGATCTGTCCTACCGATGCTGCCATCAAATAATACGTCTCCGCCGATCACGAAACCGTCTTTTTCAGAATAAAAAGACACACTACCCGGCGAATGACCCGGGGTAAAAAGGATGTCCAGTTCGTCATCTCCCAGTTTTATTTTTTCGCCGGGCACCAGCCAAACCAGGGGGCCGGTATAATTTTCAAAGGGCATACCCCATTTTTCACCAGAGACCGGCGCGTATTCCAATAGCGCCTCTTCCTTTTCGTGCAGGTGGAGGGGTAGTTTCCAGGTATCATAAACGAATTTATTTCCAAAAACATGATCGAGGTGGCAATGGGTATTAAGCAGCAAAACCGGCTTCCCGCCTGTCTTTTCAATACCCGTTTTTAATTCTTCCCTTTCTTCCGGAAAATAACAACCTGGATCAATAATGCAGCACTCCCCTTTTTCGTTATAGAGGAGGTAGGTATTCTCCTGGACGGGGTTAAAAGTGAATGTCTTAACAATTAACATGGATGGTTTTTTCGTACTTTTAAATTTCAGAACCCTGAGTTTACGGACGTTATGAAATTTTGAGGAATAAAGATACATCCTCATCTTGCATTCCGTCGTAACTTGATTGGGGTTTAACCGAGCCGGATATCACCGCCAGCAACTTTATCGCAAAAAAGAACGATTTAAGATATACGAAACAGCTAAGATTCTATGAGTAAAATATCATGCCTGATTGCCTGTGTTCTTGTTTTTTATACCATTCAGTCACCTGCGCAGGTAAGCACAGTGGAGTTCGGAAAGAACCGCGTTCAGTATCAAAAATTCAACTGGAAATATTATCAAACAGATAATTTCAATTCTTATTTCAGCCAGGATGGCCTGGGTTTGGGTAAATATGTTGCGCAGATTGCAGAGGCAGAACTTCCTTCTATAGAAGAATTTGTAGAATATGGCATGCAGCGCCGTACCAATATTGTAGTGTACAATAGTTTTGATGAAATGCAGCAATCCAATATCGGGTTGGGCATCGACTGGCAAAATACGGGCGGTATTACCAAGCTGGTCAATAATAAAATGCTTGTTTATTTCGATGGTAATCATGATAATTTACGCCGCCAGATCCGCCAGGGCATAGCGCAGGTGCTTGTAGCAAATGTGTTGTTTGGTGACGACCTCGGCGAATTTGCCGCCAACCAGGCCTTACTTGATCTGCCCAAATGGCTTACCGACGGATACATCGAATACGCCGCAGAAAACTGGAGCCCTGCACTGGATGATGATCTCCGCTCTGTAATGCTGGCCAGCAGTTATACTAATTTCTACCAGTTTGCTTTTGAAAAGCCCAACCTGGCAGGGCATGCGTTCTGGAAATATATTGCTGATAAATATGGCAAAAATAAAGTGACTTATTTCTTATACCTCAGCCGTATCTATCGCAATTTGAACAATGCTTCACAAAAAGTCACCAAGAAGAAGTTCAAAGCAGTGTTGAAAGACTTTATGATGGAAGTGCCGCAGCAATACTTCAAGGACCTGCGCGGCCGTCGCAATACTCCCAAGGGCCAGCTATCGATCAGTGAAGAAATCGGGAAAAAAGATTTTATACGCTTCAATGCGAATCCCAATGCAAAGAGCTTTACTTATGCCGTGGTAGAATTCAAACAGGGTAAATACTCTGTGGTACTGATGGAAAATTTTACGAATCGTAAAGTGCTTTTACATTTCGGTACCCGGTCAAAAGAAGACGAAAAGAACCCTAACTACCCTATTCTTGCATGGGATGGCAAAGGAACCCGTCTGGCAGTCACTTATTATGAAGGGGGCAAGCTCAAGCTATTCGTATATGATGCGGTTAACCGTATTAAGGTAGTAAAGCAGGAGCTGCCCATGTTCAACCAGGTGCAGGACATGAAATATATGCTGGATGCGAATACGCTTTTATTCAGTGCTATCCGCAGCGGTCAAACAGATATTTATACATATAAGATAGATAAACAAACTTATGATCAGATCACAAACGATGTGTACGATGATCTTGATCCTTCATTTGTCGCGTTTCCAAACAAGACTGGGATTTTATATTCCAGCAATCGTCCATCCGCCCTTGCGGCCACCGGCGAGGATTCATTGCCTGGTAAACGTTTTAATATCTTTCTTGTTGACAACTGGAATAAATCAGACTTTAAACAAATATCCCAGCTTACCGCTTTGAAATTTGGCAACGCCCGTTTCCCATCCCAGTATAATAGTTCGCACTTTACATTTGTGAGTGATGAGAACGGGATCAATAACCGGTATGCTGGTTTCTTCCGTACGGAAAGAGCCGGGTTGGATACCCTGATATTTGTGGGCGATGAAGTATTACGCAATCCGCCACTTAAAGAAGTAGACAGCCTGTTGAAGGAATGGAACAAAACAGATATTGATTCCGTTGGATACGTTTCCATTACCAACGACTCCTCCTATATATTCCCACTCACCAATTACCAGAGCAGTCTTATTGAGACAAGAACAGCAGGCGATCACCAACTGGTGAGTGAAGTAGTGAAACTGGGCGATTCCAAACTACTATACCGATTGAAAGTGGATGAAAACACATTACGTCGCCGTAACGTGACTGCAAGGCCTACAGAATATATGAAGCAGAAGATAGATGAGGAGCGGCGAAACCTGAATAAAATAAATCAACTGGAAGAAAATAAAAATACCGACACGAGCACAACAAAAAAACAGAACGATTTCTTCCAGAGTGAATTCCAGAACGAAAAAGCAGATACTACCAGGCTAGGTAAAGTGGTCGAATCAACACAAATCGAAAAAGAAACAGTACTGCGTAAAGCGAAAGTATATGAATACCGCCCTCCTAAATTCTTTACAGACTATGTGGTAACCGGTTTTAATAATTCTGTATTACCTGTAAATAAATTTCAACCTTACCAGGGTGGTTCAGGACCGATAAGGCTTTCCAACGGGAACGACTTTAATGGCCTTATCCGCATGGCTACATCTGACCTGATGGAAGACCTGAAGTTTACCGGTGGTTTCCGCATTGCATCGAATCTGCGTGACAATGATGTGCTTTTTGAATTTTATAACCAGCGCAAACGGTTTGACTGGGGCGCTACTTATTACCGCAGCAGTACAGAAGTTGGCTTTGCCAATACGCCTTATGCAGGTAAATTATTCTCCAACTACTATCTGGCGCGGTTAAAATATCCAATAGACAGGGTCAGGAGCATACGTGCTACTGTGGGTCCACGTTTCGACAGGGTCGTGGTAAATTCAAGAGACCGAGCGTCGCTGGAGGCGGAGGATTTGAAAACCACCTATGGCCAGGTAAGTCTTGAATATGTATTTGATAATGCTACTAATCCTGCTACGAATATCTGGCATGGATTAAAGTATAAGATATTTACTGACTTCTTTACGCAGATCCACAACCCTAACAATACAGAAGGTAAATTATTGTTCAATGCGGGATTTGATGCCCGCCACTATCTGCCAATTTATCGCAACCTGATCTGGGCGGTTAGAGCAGCCGGCGATTTCTCCTGGGGTGATCAGAAAGTCGTGTATTATCTCGGTGGGGTAGACAACTGGTTCTCTCCGAAGTTCAATGATGCCAATACACCGACTGAAAATTATACCTACCAATCACTGGCAGTCAATCTCCGGGGTTTTAAACAGAATATAGCCAATGGTAATAATGCAGTAGTGCTGAACAGTGAGGTTCGTTTACCAGTATTCACTACCTTTTTTAATAAGCCGATCAATAATGCCTTCCTGCGGAATTTCCAGTTGGTTCAATTTGTTGATCTTGGAACAGCATGGGCAGGCGATATAAAAAACATTGAACGTCCGCAGGTAGTATATGGTCAAAATCCTGTTACAGTTCGGTTCAAGGCAGGTGGCGTTGGCCCATTAGCCGGTGGTTATGGTTTTGGCGCACGTAGCACCTTGTTAGGTTACTTCCTGCGTGTAGATGCAGCATGGGAGATGAACGGCGTTTTCCGCGGCAAACCAATGTGGTATTTCGCAATGGGATTAGATTTCTAATAAAGAGCATTCAACCCGATAACAAACATGCCATCCGAAACATACCGGATGGCATGTTTGTTATTAAGATATTCCAATTACTGTTATACTCCCTACTCATGGTCATTCCTTGCTTTATCTATACCGTCGTGAACGCTGAGTCGCCAAATACGCTTTGTAATTATTGATCATTTGTGCTCCTAACATTCCATACTACTGACTCAGCAGTTCAGCTATTTAATAGTACAGTTAATACATAAGATAACTTTTAACCTAACCAGGCAACTTAATTTCGAAGGCTGCGATGCAGAACCGTTTATTGCGATGTGCTTAATCAACTATTAGTTGGCCCGTCTTCTTCCCTTCGTATGGAATAGAACCTTATGAATTCATTTTAAAAACCTTATATGAAACATTTAACGTTGCCTCTTCTTTCTGTGTTATTCTTTTTGTATTCCTCCTGTTCAACAAATGATAATCCTCCTCCCCCTCCTGCTGATTCTAAATTAGAACTTACTTCTTTTACGCCTGGTCATGGAATGATTGAGGACACAATTACACTGAGAGGAAAAAATTTCAGTACAAACATCAATGGCAACCATGTAAGTTTTACCGGTGGTCTTCCAAATGCAGAAGTTCTTACAGCCACTGCAACTGAACTTACCCTTAAGGTTCCTTCCTCCGCCGTTACAGGAAAGATAACTATCAGGGTAGGAAGTCAAACGGCTGTCTCCGTCAATGACTTTATAGTTGATCCGGAGACAAGCCGCATTACTGATTTTAACCCGAAACAAGGGCCTATTGGTACCACAGTAACTATTACCGGCAGAAAATTCGGTAACACTGTTGCTGTAAGTTTGAATGGGATACAAGCTACTATAACGCGAAAAAATGAAACCGAGATCGTTTTCACAATACCCAATAACACAACGCTTACTTCACATAAAATTGATGTGCAAACAGATGGCGCCAATCTCCAAACTGCCGGCAATTTTACCGTTACTTCTACAGGACCTGCCGCCCAGTGGATACAAAAGAATTTCCCCTCATTCCCAACCGCATTCTTTCAATTTGGGATTTCGTTCGTTTATAAAAATAAAATATACTGGGGTTTCACAAAACTCAGCTTTAACCAGGCACAGGCAGATTACATGGTGTTTGATCCTTCCGCTCCCACTCCTCAATGGGTATTAGGTGTAACACCTCCGGTTGATATGGCCCCTGCTCAACTACAGAGCGCTGTTGCCATTGTACATAACAACAAAGTTTATATCGGCACAGGTCTTGGACCAGACAGGCTGAACAAGTGGTGGGAATATAACCCTGAGACAAACAGCAGCAAGGCGCTTACCGATTACCCGGAAGCCACTTCAAAAGCATTATCATTTGTAGTAAAAGACAGCATCTTTGTAGGCTTTGGTGGTTCAAATACAAATCTCTATAAATTCATTCCCACTGCGAATAATGGCCTCGGTAGCTGGGAACTGGCTGCTGCTACAACAATTCGTGAACTAAGCGGCGCAAGTACATTTGTAATAGGCAATGAAGCATATATTGGTCGCGCCCTGCTGACTGCGGGTGGAGCCAGGAATAACTTCTTCCGTTTTACCGGTACTAATTCACTTACGCAGGTTGCCGCTATACCAGAAGATATCCTATCGGCCAATACACCCTCCTTTGTAATAGGAAATAAAGGCTATTTTATTACAGACACAAAAGTATGGGAGTATACGCCCAGTCCGGCCGGTGGCAACTGGCGAATAGTGATCAGTACAGCAACAGCCCCTGCAATAAAACATACCGCTGTAGTAACTATAAACAATCTTCCGGTTGTATATGGCTGGACAGGTAATGGTGAGATCTATGAATTTAAAATACAGTGATCACCTGTTCATTAAAAAAGAAAGAGGCTCAGGTTGAGCCTCTTTTGTTTTCATCAGGAAAGGATCTGAGTAAAACCAACCGCGTTTTCATCAGGTTATCATTGATGCTTCATCCTGCGAAAGCATATGTTTTGAATAGATAGACCGTTCCGCAGCAAAAAACACCATCAATGTTTCCCGGAAAAACCGGGAAAAACTATAACTACCAGCTTTTAATACTTTACGGTGATGCACCCATACAACAATGATGGTCCCGGTCATTAAGATCAATTGCCAGTATTGAACGAGAAACCGGTAAGCGGCGGATTTTTGCTGATAGAAAATACTCAACGCCTCACATTGAAACCGGATATGCTGCTCTTCATCAAGAAGGATCTGATTACATATTTTTTTTAATAATGCCGATCCGGTTGCATTATGCAATGCTTTGTAATATACTTTGGCAATGATTTCTGCTACCAGCAGTACACGTACAGTATTAGCGATGCCTCCAAGTTTTCTCAACCAGCGGAAGACGCCATCCACCCAATGTCCTTTAATAAGCGGAATCGAGTGCTTTTTCATAAACGCGCCCAGCACCCTGGCATGTACCTGTTCTTCAGGAATAAAAAGTTTGATACACTCCAGGTAAGAAGGGTCTGAAAATTCTTTTGCAAAAGAAAATAAATGTTTTCCCTCGGAATTTTCACCTCTTTGGAATTGCTGGAGAGAGAAACAAATCGTATTTTTTTCCTTTTCAGTCAGTTGATCAGTAGCTGTAAGGTCCAGGTCGTTAAAATGGCTCCTGTTACTGATGAAATGTTGTTTCCAATGATTGAATGACATATACAGATAAATTAATTTCGCATAATCGTTTGTTATTTTCTTTCGATTTATAAAAACCATGTCGATTTACCATTGCACCTTCTTGGAATAATGCATTATTACCGCAAGCGTGAGGAATAAGCCAATACTGCCAAGTAATAAAGAATAATCCTGTAGCTGGAGTATGGTAAACACATAGGAGTACATCAGCACAAGTACTACTCCCAGAATAATAGTAAGCCGTGACGATTGTAAAATCCCTTTTACAAACCAGCCGATCAGACCCACTGTGGCAACTGTCGCGATAACATATGCCGTATTGAAGCCAGTGTATTCTGAAAAGGATAATAATAATGTGTAGAAAAGAATGAGTGCCATACCGATCAACGCGTATTGAAAAGGGTGGACTGATTTTTTGTTTACTGTTTCTATAATAAAGAAAGCCGCAAAAGTGAGTATGATACAAAGTATAGCGTACTTGACTGATCGCATCGTTTTCTGGTACCCATTTACCGGAATGAATAGATCTGCGCCAAAAGAGGCAGATTGCAGATTGTAGCTGTCTTCTTTCCAGGCCTGGGGAAAATTTCTTGTGTGAGCAAGGCTTTTCCAGGTTGCAGTAAATCCACCAGACGTAAGCTGATAATCGGGTAACTGGCCGCCGATGAAACTCGGATCGGTCCATGCGGAAGATAGTTTCACTTTTGTTTCTTTACCGATAGGGGTAAAAAGCAATTCTTTTGAGCCGTTGAGATTTATATCAGCAGAGAAACTAATTCCTTTACCGGCCAAAACAGGTACGGTTGCAATAAATGCTTCTGCCATTACTCCGTTTCTGACCTGTCTTGGGTTAAGAGTAACAAGTGAATCATTCCAATTGAGATGCAATTCATCTTTTAGTCCTTTTACATCAGATATACCAATATTTACGTAGGCTTCATCCCATAACACATCAGCTGGGTTTATTTTAAGCTGCTCCAATGGTATGTTATTGAATTTCCCGGATATTTTTATAGCAGCCGAATATAACATCACCTGGAATATGCCACGATGCCGTTTTTCCGGCTTCACCGTTGATTCTATGTCCAGGTTGTCAGGTAATATATAAGCCAGTTTTTTTTCAATGACAGATATCCCGTTAGCTCCAGGCTTTACTTCCTTATAAGGTAATACCAATACCGGCCCGGTTATGATCTGATCACCGGCCCATTTGCCGCTTATTTCATTAAAAGCTTCCCGTTGTCGTTGTTCTCTTTCCCTGATCACATTTTCCACAAAAAAAGAAGGAATGAGTAATAGGAGTATCAGACCGCCAATCAGTAATCCTTTGATAAGTACTTTGCTTTTTTGCCAGACACTGGCAATGATGGGTTCCATGGTTAATTGTTTATAATTGATGAATTGATTTGCTGGAATTTTCAGAGATTTTCAAAATCGTGAGATACAGAAGGGTCATGAAAACGGCATAGGTTGTTATCATACCCCACTCCGTTTTATTATGAAGCGGATGAAAAATAATATCCACCATTTCTCCAAAAAGTGAAAACGGCCTTGTGATAATATCCCAGCTATTGTATCTCGAATACCTTCCCAGGTAGATGCCGAACGCATTAAACCACATAAAAAGGAATACAGCCAGTTCTGAAAAAACACGCCCGGTAACAAGACCAAGTACCAGGTGTATGCGCCTGATGGAGATAATGCCCATTAGCATACCATTCCAGGCAAAAGAAAATACCAACAACAGGTCAAACCACTTGGGAGCAGCATTAAAATGTTCGAGATGAAAAAGATCGGTAACTATATAAAACGAATTAGGTATAAATAAAAGCCAGACCAGGAGAGTGGCAGCTAGTTTCCATTTGCTTTCTATCACCTGAATATGCATGGACAACCAGTTACTGATAGCATATGGAACGAAGGCAAGAAAAAGATTCCACAACAAAAACATATACGTGAATTGGGCAGTTTCTGCAACCCTGGCTATCAGCAATAAGCAACTGAATATGACAGAAAGGATCAACCATTCCTGCACAGACAATGAAATCGAATTTTTCTTTTTGAAAAAAAGTTGTTGTAACATTTTAAAATATTTTAGGAATAAAAATTATACACCCTGTAATAAGCGCAGTCAGCGCTGCCAGCAATACAGCTCCTGCTGACAGGTCTTTTATAAAAGCTACTTTTGGATTTTTTTCAGGAGAAAGAAAATCCATTGTTCTTTCAATAACCGTGTTAAACGCCTCAGCTGTCCAAACCATACCGGTCACGATGGTCAGCGATACGGCTTCTGCTTTGGAGACATTAAAACAATAAGCGGCAATCACTACAGTAACTGTCGCAAACAAGTGGATCCAGGCATTCACCTCCTGTTTAAAGAACTTGAGAAGTCCCTGCAATGCAAAGCCAAAACTGTTGATTCGTTGACCAAGAAAAGTTTGAACGTTCATAATTGTCAATTGATTAATTATCCGATGGGGTTCGCGCAACAATATTTTTCCAGGAAATAAAAAGACTGATCCAGCCAGCTATTACCGCCGCAATGGGAAAAAGAAGAAAAACCCCTGTATTCCATACATCACCCTTGTGTACAACACCGATCATATGAAAAGCGAAGCCTACAGCCAAAACCACTGCAATGATCAACAGGATTATCCTTGTCACATAATAGCAGCTCATCAGAAATACATATACCAGTGCAAATACAGCCAATGCGAACCATCCAAACAGAAAAGCGTACAGTGCCGATATTATATAAATAAAGGGAATCATAAGGGCTGGTAGAGAGAGAACCATATATATCGCCAGGGCCCGGAAGTAAATAACAGCTGCCGTTTTCATTTTATAGATTTGAATAAATAATATTATGTGCATTGCGGGCGGCGGCTTTGTTATTCTCTTCGAGTTCATTGATCTTTCGTAAACAGCTACCCAATGGGATCATACCAACAACTCCAAAAGAGCAATCGATGATCCTCCACCATAAAGGAATACCCCTGACATGTCCTGTTATAAGGGCAAAAGGAATGACCATAATGCAGGCGATCATTCCGAATTCGATCACCCACTTATTACGTACAGGATTTCGATAAGGGCCAATAAAAAGAACAGCCAATACAAAATGGGCGAAGGCCAGCCAGTCGTACCCATAAGCGATAAAAGGGAAATGCAGGTTTGTTTGGGCTACTCCTTCATGGATCTTTTCGATCCAGCTACCGACAAGCGAACCTGGTGGGAAACAACTGAGAAGAAAGGCGAGTTCCCTTTCGACAGGCATCGCGGTAAGTCCGCTGATAAACAACGCGGCCATAAAGAAGATGATCCAGCGTTTGATAGTACGTATTTCTTTTTTCATTTAAAAGTACTTTGTATTTCAAAGTGTAGAGGCAAAAAAAATTATTTCATTCCTTTGATCATGTTTTCCAATGCGGTTATATGATCTGAAAAAGCTTTCTCGCCGTTCTTTGTCACAGAGTAGGTAGTATTTGTTTTTCTTCCGATAAACCCTTTGTGCACTTTGATATAACCATTCTCTTCCAGGCTTACCAGGTGAGTGGCCAGGTTACCATCGGTCACTTCCAACATCTGCTTGAGATCATTAAAGCTAATCTCCTCGTTTACCACGAGAATGCTCATCACCCCAAGCCTTATGCGGTTATCAAATACTTTATTTAAACCTGTTATCGGATTCTTCATGTCCTGTCTTTGAAGGCGATTATTAGTTTAACTGTTAAATCCGTTTTTTTATTTTATCCTTACAGCAGTCCGTTCATATTTCCACCACATGCCGATGCCATATAATATATGGAGTACCCCAAAGCCCAATGCCCAAAAATATAAGCCATATCCAATCCATTGCATATTTAAAAGGCCCAGTACGATCTCGCAATAACCGAGATACCGGATATCTGTCAGTGTGTACTTACTCGCATTTACCAGGGCAAGACCATAAAAAATAAGACTTGCCGGTGCGATGAATTCCCAATGATCATGTTGCAGCATACCGAGTATAAATAACCCTCCGGCAATTAGCGGGATGATCATATTCCAGAATAAGCGCCTGGTAGTATGATTCCAGAGTGAAATACCCTGGGTAGTTGATTTTCGCCAGGTGAAATAAAACGATAGCACAAAAGCCGCTACAAATACGGCAATAGCCAGGAAGAACAATTGAAACTTCAGGGTATTAAAATCGGTACCGGAGAAAGGACGTCCGTCTGTACCATAACCCGCCCTGCGATTGTATTCTTCGTAATAACGGGCAAAAATGACATACCGGGCAATAGCTGCACCAATTAGCGCACAGATCCCTGCGGCTACACCGCTGAGCCCGCTTAATGATATGAACCGGCTCGATCTTTCCATCAACAGGCGGATGTCCTTTACCTCCCGAAGCGTGTCAAATGGTTGGTTTTGATCACTCATAAAAAGTACTTTGAAACACAAAGTAATGGACTGTGTCTTGTATTTCCAAATATTTTGGTCTTTAAATTTCCGCAGGTCACCGATTTAAGGTCTGCAAAGTGGCTACCAGTCAGTAAATTTGCAGTGATGCGTTTTTGGAAACCGACCGGATTATACCCTTTACTGGCTTTTTTTGCCTTTCTTCTCGTAAAACAGGCGGAAGCTCAAAGCCGACGCATCAGCGGTATCGTTAAGGATTCACACAGTGAAGAACCTATTCCTTTCGCTTCTGTTACTTTCAAAAACTCAACGATCGGCAGCCTCACCGATTCTTCGGGGTCTTTTAGCTTTTCGGTAAATGAATGGCCTGCAGATACGCTTTTGATCACCTGTGTCGGGTACCAGCCTTATCTATTAGCCCTCAATAAATCGAAAGATTCTCTCCTGCTTCATATCCTGATGGAAAGAGGCACATTTAATGAAGGTGTAAAAATCAAGATTAAAGTAAATAAAGGACTACTGGTCTGGAGAAAGATCGTAGAGCATAAACCGGAAAATGATCGTTACCGTTTTGATAATTTCTCCTACGAGTTATATAATAAACTGGAACTTGATCTGAAAAATATCAATTTCCAGAAATTTGGGAGATTCAAACCTTTTAAACCAATCAGTGATCTCATCAACGAAAATGTAGACACGTCCGAAGGTATCAAGTATCTTCCCACTTATCTTACAGAAGCGCTTTCTGATTATTATTATCAAAAAAATCCCAAGAAAAGAAGAGAGATCATCAAAGCTGCCAATACCAATGGTATAAAGAATGAAAGCGTAACGAAGCTGTTGGGTGGCATGGACCAGGTGGTGAACGTGTATAATAATTTCATTGCTGTATTTGATAAACAGTTTGTCAGTCCGATTAGTGACAATGGAGATAACTATTATAATTATCGTGTAATAGATACGCAGGTTATCAGCAATCAACGTTATTATCACCTGGTATTTACTCCAAAACGCAAAGGCAGCAATACGTTTGAAGGTGACTGCTGGGTGCATGTGGGCAGTTTTGCTATTCAGAAAATGAACCTGCGCCTGGGTAAAGACGCGAATGTGAATTTGATCGAGAACCTTAGTCTTATCCAGGAATACCGGCTGATCAATGATTCTACCTGGTTTCTGTCAAAAGATAAGTTCGTGGCAGACGTATCGCCGGTAGGTAAGGATCGTCCCGGGTTCATTGGCCGCAAAACCACCACTTACCGTAATGTGGTGGTCAACGATACTTCGGTTGTAAATGAGCTGGCGAAAAATAAGATCCTTGAGGAGATTATCACTATTCCGGGCGCCAATACAAAGGACAAGGAATTCTGGGCAAATTCCAGGCATGAATCTTTAAGCAAAGCGGAGAGCGGTATTATCAGGATGATTGATACATTGACCAATGCACCCGTGTTCAGAAAATTCACCAATACAGTTTATTTTATCGGCTCGGGTTATAAAAATATCGGCAACTATGAGATAGGCCCCTGGTACAACTGGATCACTTCAAATGGCTGGGAAGGTTTCCGCATTCGTTTTGATCTGGGCACTAATAAATTTTTTGATAAAAAAGTATGGCTGCATAGTTACCTGGCTTATGGTTTTGGTGACCAGAAATTAAAAGGGCTTGGGGAGATCTTTTATCTACCCAATAAAACATATCCGCGATCTTATGTCAATGCTTCTTTTACAAATGATCTTGACTTTGGTCAGAATTATTTCGGAGAAGTCACTTCTGATAACATCTTTGCACTGGCAGTAAGAAAAAACGGCATTCCTGTAAAGAATATTAAAATACAGGAACTGAAACTGGCTTTATTTAAAGAAGTAACTCCCTGGATGTCGAATCGTATTACATTCCGGCATAGTTCTTCATTGCCGCTGCGAAACCTGTTGCCTATTGATTCTTTTAAAGCCAATATACCCGGCAAACCGCTTACCAATTTCGAAATAGCATTGCGGGTACGTTTTGCTTTTCTTGAGAAATTTATTGATGGTTCATTCTTCAGGGTAAGTCTTGGAAGTTCCTATCCCATTGGTGAGATCAATATCAGCCAGGGTTTTCAGGGTGTATTACAAAGCAGTTATAAATATACCAAGGTATCAGGAAGCATTTCTGACAATATCAAGATCCCCCCATTTGGAATGTTGTCGGTGTATGCATTTGCAGGTAAAACATTTGGCACACTTCCGTATACCTTACTGGATATTGCACCAGGCAATGAAATGTATTATTATAACAAGTATGCGTTCAATATGATGAACCGCTGGGAATTTGTACATGACAAATACCTTGGCGTCAACATAGAACATAATATAGGTAATGGCATATTCCGCTTATTTCCCAAACTACGTTTCCGTCAGCTTTGGACAGCAAAAACATTATGGGGTGGTTTGTCTGCCGGAAATAGGGCACTCAATTTTAAAGACGGACATTCTTTCCAGACCCTCAATGGCAGAACATATCTTGAGTTGGGTACCGGTATTGATAATATACTAAAGGTATTCAGGGTAGATTTTGTATGGAGGGTATTACCTGAGACATTAGACAAGAGTACCACGAAGAAGTTTGGCGTGTTTGGAAGTTTCAGGTTGGCGTTTTAGTAGCTGCTCTAATTATCGGATTTTATTATTGTTATTTCTACTAACACTTTTATTAGGTTTTGTGTTCTATTTAAAAGCTGTTTATTAACGGGCAAACTCCGTAAAAACACCTCTTGTTTTATATAAAAAATCTCCCAGTTTTATAACTCCGGCCAACTAGCGGCAACATCATTAATGCAGATAGCTTATCTATAGCTAAAACCATATACAAACCTGTAGCATGAAGTTTAAAGACTTTTCAATTCGTACATTCCTTATTATACTGGGGTTAATTTTATTAGGCAGCCTTTTGATTTTTCTTTCATTTAACCTGATTGATAAAGTCGGCCATTTTTGGGTTAATTTTTTTCGGGTCGCTGGCCAAACAATTCTAAGTTCAACCGTCTTTTTAGGCGTCATAAAATCACTGCAGTATACCAACTACTTCCAAAAGGCACTGGAAAACGTGATGTATTCTGATAAGTTTTTAGAAAAGCAAAGTTCCAAAGACCTAAAGAAAAAATGGTTAAACATTACAAATGCGTTATACTCAACCTTTTTCCCTTCCCTGCGGGATAATCTTTCTAATCACATTCTTACACGATTAATTACAAATAATAAAAACTATTATCACAAGGACATGAACATTGTGTATACGATAACAACAATTGATGAACAGAATTTTAAACTGGAAGAATATAAAAATTTTAGGATTATTGGAGACGGTATCAATCAATTGGATTTTAAACTCAATGCCGCGTGGAAAAAACTAAAATCAATACTGACCTAAGCGACTTACAAGTAATAAAGCTCGAGTTAGATGGTGAAGATTATACAGGCAGGGTGGCCGAACCAAAAAGGGTTGACCTGGACGGTAACGCATAAAAAATTACCATTGATTTTGATTATAAGCTAAATACAAAAGATGAATGTAAGGTGATAACACATCTGGAAACAATACATAATACATCTATACATGCTTACTGGAGATGCACTTTCGATACTTTTGTAGAATCTTTATCTATTGATTTGCATTATGATATATCCCGGTTCGATATTGATGTTTTATGTTTTGGTCAAACAATAAAACTAAAAGCTGAGAACTTTAAAACTTTTGTTAGAAGTCGTTGCGAGAACTTGATATTCCCAAAAGATTGTGTACTTTTATTAATCAAATTTAAAAAAACCTAAATGAAAAAATATCTGAAAGGCGGGTCTTCTTAACCCTTTATCATATTTTAAA
>CAZGSG010000057.1:0-24846 GCA_964528095.1 uncultured Terrimonas sp. | reverse complement strand
GGCGGCTACACAACAATACGCCGCATCTGTTCCACAAAAACGGGCCGTGAGAAAACTCACATCTTCCAGCGAGCCAATGGCGGCCTTAGCGCCCAATGCCTCAATAGCTGCCTGCTTTCCCGCATTGCTGCTGATAACGGTTATTTCATGCCCCTGCTGTACTAAACTTTCCGCGAGGGGTTTGCTGATATGTCCCAACGAACCTGTTATGATGATTTTCATGTTGTTATTTTTGATATTGTAAAGTTCAGCCGTGCCCAATCAACCGCTGTAGCCGAATCTACTGTTGTCGTAGCCTAATCTGCGTTTATGCACTTCAGCAGTGAAAACCTGAGCTGATTATATTCAGGTCGCCGGCTGACCGGGCTCATAAACGCCGGCAGGATTAGCACGGTACTTTGCCTTAAACAATTAAGCATGTTTGGAAAACTAACTACAGCGGAAATAGATAGCCTGCTCCATCATCAATTTATCGGTCGTATCGGTTGCCATGCGGAGGGTCTTACTTATGTAGTACCGGTCAGTTACGCATACGATGGTACTTATGTATATGCACGTACATTCGATGGAATGAAGATCACGATGATGCGGAAAAACCCAGAGGTATGTTTTGAAGTAGATAACACAAAGAATCTTGCCAACTGGCAAAGCGTGGTGGCATGGGGTGCGTTTGAAGAGCTGGCAAATGGGCCGGTGAGAGATGCCGCAATAAAGATCCTGGAACAACGAGCGCTTCCTTTTATGAGCAGTGAAACCATGCATATCAGCCCGCAATGGCCCTTTCCTTCTGAAGAGGGAGATAGTGTTGATGGTATTATTTTCCGGATAGAATTGAAGGAGAAAACTGGCAGGTTTGAGAAAAACGCAGATGAGGCTTTTTATGGTTTCTGATTGGCTATGTATCTTTTGTGCCAGGTCGTTGATTTATGGGTGAGGTATTTAAAAAAATCAATATTGCTTACCCTCCCAATCCAATTGTATTAATTGGCTCTAAAGGGGCAGGAAAAACCACATTTATCAATCATTTGTTTAAATATAAATTTAAAGGCGATGAATTTGAACATCATTACATTGTTTATATAGATTTTAGAAAATACTATGAACTGGGTTCGCAGTTTGATGCTGAACAGTTAGCCTCCGGTATCTTGGAATCTCTATATGAAAAGTATGACTCCTTAATGTTGCATTCACTCCCTGTACTTAAAAGAGCATACCTTAAGGAAATTCGAAGAAACAACGAAAGTATTTGGGAATGGGACCTTGCGAATGATTCAGCATCTTATCAAAATAAATTATCTTCTTTTCTTGAGCAATCAAAGAAGGATATATTTAAGCACTTGTCACTACTCTCATTATACTTAATAAGTGAGAGAAGGAAAAGACTAATCGTTATAATAGATAATGCTGATCAGTTTAATGATTTAATTCAGAAAGATCTTTTTTTATTTTCTCATTCTTTAGCAAAATCCGCATTATGTGGATCTGTAATTTCGTTACGTGAAGGATACTATCGGAAGTGGCAAAATTCTCCTCCGTTTGATGCATACGATAGCAATGTTTACCACGTTACAGCCCCGAAATATGTTGAAATACTACAAAAAAGAAGCGAATTTGCTATTAATAAATCAGAAAAGAAAGATAATGAAATGAAGCTACGGCTAACAAACGGAAAGGAAATTGAAATAACCTCAGGGTATGTTTTCCCCGCACTGCAATATCAGTTACAAACAATTTTTCAAGCCCCTTTATAAAAACCATTATCAGTGGCTGGAATTTATTAACCTCCTGTATGCATCGAGAAATCTCAAAAAATCTGTTACTGTTTTTGTATCTGTTATTTTACCTTCTACACTAACCTTCCCTTTTACACCCTGTATCAATAAAGTTGTTTCGTCGGTAAATTTGGCCATTACTGTTTTCATGATCAGTTGCAACTCTTCATGTCCTTTTTGCCCATTTGCGGAAGCCGTGATTAGTCCAACTGGTTTGTCTGCAAATACAGTTGTCGACACACACCATTCAAGCAGGTTTTTTAATCCGCTTGGGATGCTGAAAATATATTCAGGGGTACATATCAATACTCCATCCGCCTTTTCGATTTCATTTCTTAACTGCTCAATTAGTTTTGGTGGGTTACCTGTTGAAAGATCCGGATCAAAATGCGGAAGAGATTTTAACTCATCATAAACTGTCACATCAAAATCACCTGCTATCAGGTTAGCAAAATTTTTAACCAATAGCTGATTAGAAGAATTCCTGCTTGCACTTCCAATAATTGCAAAAATATTTTTCTTTTGTTTCATTTACCAACGGTTGAATACAAATTCGAAACGAGACACCTCATCACAGTGGCTATTTTTGAATTTTACATTTTTAATTTTAAACTCCTAAAACAGTTGTTTTTCAAAAATCTCCTTTATCCGATTAATCTCCCCGGTATACATGGTCTTTTTTCTCGTACCGAAATACATGATATTTTCAATTACAGGATCTCCCTGCCAAATCAGTTTTAAACGGCCGGATTTTATTTCCTCCTTACAGAGAAAATCCGGTATTACAGTCAGGCCCTCGCCTTCACTAAGACAGCGAACAATGGAACTGATATTGGGTACAATGTAATTGGGCTTAAAATCAAGGTGGTGATTAAAATTGAGTTGCCAGAACCGTTTCAGGTGTTCCATATCGGCAGCGGTACTGTACCAGATCTGGTGTTTCAACCAGTTCTCCCCCTCTGCTTTTTTATTTTTTTTCATAAATGAAAAGAATGGCCTGGCATCAAGTTTTGATCCGCTCACTAAAACGATCGTTTCTTTGGAGAAGGGTTGGTATTCCAGGTTTTTCTGATCGCCTTTATGCGGTGCAATGATCAGGTCTAATATGCCATTGTCAAGATCATGTTGCATCTGCCGGTATTCCCCAAACTTGATGATCACATTGAAGGGCAGGCTGGGTATATGTTTTTCCAGGGTAAACTGGAACGTTTCAAAACACATACCGATGCTAATAGTAGCCCGGTCGGTATTATTACTCCGGTGAAAAAGTTCTTCAGCTGTTTCCAACTGGGTAAGCGAGTCGAGTATAAAATTGTACAACACTTTTCCTCTTTCGGTAGGTACCATTCTTTTGGCCGACCGGTCAAATAATTTATACCCCGTATAAGTTTCCAGTGAATTGAGATGCAGGCTTACCCCTGGTTGCGAGGTATATAATGCCTGTGAAGCGCCGGTAAGGGTTCCCTGCTCATAAATTGTTTTAAACGTTCGTAACCATTCAAGATTGACTGCCATGTACTATCATAATTATGATACAAATGTAAAACTTATACTATTATGATAATACATATTTCCGGGGGAATTTTGTTCTTTATTCTAAACAACGTACTGAATATGCTTTTTACAGATTATCAACTACAGGGCAACAACTTAAAGAACAGGATTGTAATGGCGCCGATGACAAGGGCCCGCAACCCGGATGGTATTCCCAATAAAATGAATGCCCAATACTATCAACAAAGAGCGGGCGCGGGACTGATCGTAACAGAAGGAGTGACTATTTCTCCCACAGCAAAGGGCGTGCTGCATGTACCGGGACTTTATACAAACGAACAGGTGGAGGGGTGGAAACGTGTGACAGATGCCGTTCATGATAAAGGAGCAGTAATAGTCGCACAACTCTGGCATGTAGGCAGGGTTTCTCACAGCAGCATCCTGCCAGGGAATAATGTGCCGGTCGGCGCTTCTTCCATACAGGCTGTCAATTCGTTTGCCTGGGGATATGACGACCAGGGCAAAGAAAACTTTGTCCCCTGCTCCAAACCCCGACCACTTGATACATCCGAAGTAAAGGATATCGTGAATGATTTTGCAACTGCGGCAGCCAATGCCGTCAAAGCTGGTTTTGATGGAGTGGAGTTGCACGGAGCAAATGGCTATTTGATCGAACAATTTCTGAACCCGGTTATCAATACGCGTTCGGATGAATATGGTGGCACGATCGGGAACCGCAGTCGTTTACTGCTTGAAGCTGTTGATGCCTGTATAAAAAAGATCGGGGCAGAAAAGGTTGCTATCCGTTTATCGCCTTATGGTGACTTACACGAAATGCCTCACTATGATGAGATTGAGTCAACATATGAATACCTGGCAAAAGAACTGGTAAGCAGGCATATCTCTTATATCCATATAATGGATCAGCAATCAAGGGGAAGTTCTGCATTACCGGAAGGGTTTTTACAAAGATTCCGCAATTGGTATAAGGGTACAATCATACTGGCCGGTGGGATGGATAAGACCAGGTCTGAAGAAATGATACAGGCAGGCATTATCAACCTCGCAGCATTCGGAGAATCATTTATTGCAAATCCTGACCTGGTGGAACGGATAAAAAATGACTGGCCGCTTACTGTACCGGACAGAAAGCTGCATTACGGAGGCGCGGAACATGGTTATACAGACTATAAAATATACCAGGAAAAAATCAGCAATCTTGAATATGCAAAATAGTTTAACGAAAGTGACTGGACATTTATTGATGCTGCTGCTGTTGTTGTTAGTATCCGCTATGGAAGCTCAGTCACAAACCTTAAAAGCACTCACCATGAAAAAGAAAATCTTATTTGTAGTTACGAGCCACGATAAAAAAGGAAGTTCGGGGGAACCAACCGGTTATTACCTCAGCGAAGTAAGCCATCCCTGGAAAATATTAAAAGAGGTTTACGAAATTGATTTTGTAAGTCCTAAAGGTGGCAACCCTCCGGTGGATGGTTTGGACCTGAATGATCCCGAGAATAAAGAATTCTGGGAAGATGTATACTATCATAATAAGATCACCCATAGCCTCAAACCATCAGCCGTAGATCCAACAGCATACGTTGCCATTCATTATGCCGGCGGGCATGGCGCCATGTGGGATCTGCCCGATAATAAAGAGATAGCTGGCATTGCAGCAAAAATTTATGAAAACAACGGGGTGGTGAGCGCCGTATGTCATGGCCCGGCCGGTCTTGTCAATATCAGGTTGAGTACTGGCAAATATCTTATTGATGGGAAAAAAGTAAATGGGTTTACCAATGAAGAAGAAGAAGCCGTGAACTTATCCGGGGTAGTTCCCTTCCTGTTGGAAGATAAATTGAAGGAACGCGGTGGCATTTATGAAAAATCGGGCTTGTGGCAGGAGCATGTAGTAATCGATCATCGTTTGGTAACGGGACAAAATCCGCAATCAGCAAAAGCCGTGGGAGCAGCTGTTTTAGCAACGCTTAGTAAACGTTGATCTCCTATAACACTCAATCAACAAAATACAATCAGTGTTATGAACACCATCAATAAAGCCATACTATTTGCAGAAAACAAAGCGATTCACGGTCAAAAAAAGCGGGGCTTACCAGCATCGTTATGGGCTTTGACGATCAGCGCTTTTGGTATCGGCACTACGGAATTTGTGATCGTTGGATTATTGCCTACAGTTGCCAAAGACCTGAGCATTACTATTCCATCGGCAGGATTACTGGTCAGTTTGTATGCAATGGGTGTGGCCATCGGCGCGCCAATTCTTACTGCGCTTACCAGCCGTATTCCGCGTAAAAAACTGTTGCTCTCACTAATGGTGCTTTTTATAATTGGTAACGGGCTTGCATCTGTTGCTCCCGGGTTTGCAACATTGGTTATCGCAAGGATCATTACTGGTTTTGCTCACGGTGTATTTTTTTCAATTGGTTCAACCATCGCGGCGGCATTGGTCCCTGCTGAAAAAAGAGCTTCCGCCATTTCCATTATGTTTGCAGGGCTCACAGTGGCCATCGTAACTGGTGTGCCGCTGGGCACTTTTATCGGTCAGCATTTTGGCTGGAGAGCTACATTTATTGGTGTTGCCATCCTGGGTGTCATTGGCCTTGTCTCCAGTATGATCCTTGTACCTGCCCAACTTAAAAAAGAAAAATCAGCTTCCTTAAAAACACAGTTGAAGGTTATCACCAACAAACGGCTGGTACTCGCATTCCTGATGACTGCTTTAGGATATGGTGGTACTTTTGTGGCATTCACTTATCTATCGCCGATACTCCAGGAAATTACCGGTTTGTCAGAATCTGTTGTAAGCATTGTACTGTTGTTGTACGGTGTGGCGATTGCCATTGGTAACCTGCTGGGTGGAAAATTTTCAAACAATAACCCTTTGAGAACATTGCTTTGGATGTTTGTATTACAGGCGGCCGTTTTATTGATCTTTAGTTTTACAGCATCTCATCCTGTTGCTGCCATCATCACCCTTTTCTTTTTAGGGGCGCTTTCTTTCGCCAGTGTACCGGGGCTGCAATTGTTCGTTGTGCAAACAGCTGAAAAGCATCTGCCCGGAACGGAGGATGTGGCATCCGCATTCAATATCGCAGCCTTCAATGTAGGTATCGCCATAGGTGCTTATACCGGAGGGCTGATTGTTGCTTCCCCGCTTGGCCTTGCCGCAACGCCAAGGGTGGGTGCGCTGTTTGTATTATTTGCTGTTTTGGTAACGCTTTTCAGTATTCGGCTCAGGAAATAAAAGTACCATTTCAGCATCGCCGGTCTCCACGCATTGCTGAGGCTATTTCTGAATTTTCCATTTTTAATTTTGAATTTCCAAAACCGAAAAGGAATTGTATTGAAAACGGACAATACAGCTCTGTCCAGGTATTACAATAAACTGATTGGTAATGGAATAGCAGTCTGGCATTTTCTTGGTCGTTTAAAATCATAAGACCCGTCTGGGCGAAGAGCATATACAATCAACCACTACCATGTTTAACAGCTATTTCAAAACCGCCTTACGCTTTTTAGCAAAAAACAAAGCCTTCAGCTTCATCAATATTTTTGGTTTAACACTCGGAACGATCAGTTGTCTGTATATAGTGCTTTATGTAAAGGATCAATATAGCTATGACAAACAGCATGACAATGCGGCAAGCATCTATCGTATAGAAAGGCTTACAAAAACAAACGCAGCGAAGCGTGAAGCAGCTGTTGCAACTACCGTAGCGCCGGTGGCTCCGCTTATGAAAAAAGATTTTGCCGAAGTACAGCAATTCACCCGGGTAGTTCCCTTTTTGGGAGTAGATAAACATGTATTGCATTATAACAATAAAACCTTTTATGAAAAAGATGCCGCGTATGTGGACTCTACTTTTTTTGACATATTTAATTATCATTTTGTAAATGGCAATGCGGCAAACGCGTTGACGGCCCCCTACTCCATCGTACTCCTCGAGCCCGTTGCCGATAAATTGTTTGGAAAGGAAGACCCTATTGGAAAAACAATCACCATAGAGAATGTGTATGGCAAAAAAGATTATACAGTAATGGCGGTGGTAGATGAAAGCCTGGGGAAATCGCATATCAAGGCTAATTTATTTATCACCATGAACAGCGGCGGCATAGGCGACTATATGTTACACACGGATTCGTGGACAAGAAATGGCTATGTTTCTTCTTATGTAAAATTGCGTCCTACTGCCGACATAGCTTTACTTGAAAAAAAATTCCCGGCTTTTGCAAACAGGTATGCAGGCGAACAATTAAAAACAGCCGGACTGGAACAACAATTATACCTACACCCGATCAGTTCCATCCATACCACAACAGGCCTGGAAGGGTATCAATTCACCAAACCGGTGAGCCCTACCTTTCTTAGTATTTTATTATCGATCGCCATACTTATCCAGGTAATCGCCTGTATCAACTTTATGAACCTTTCTACCGCCCGGGCATCTAAAAGAGCAAAGGAAGTGGGTGTGCGAAAGGTAATAGGCGCCGGTAGAAAAGACCTGGTAAAACAATTCTTAGGAGAATCCTTTTTATTATCATTGATAGGCGTATTTATAGCAGTGCCATTATTACTGGTTGCATTGCCTTATCTAAATAATATTACGCAGGCAGACATTCAGCCCTCCTTCCTGAAAGATACCAGCGTTTGGTTGATCCTGGTCGCTCTTGTAATCGTTACTGGTTTTTTTGCAGGTAGTTATCCAGCTTTTTATCTTTCTGCCTTCAGAGCCATTAAAGTTATCAAAGGCAATTATAGCAGCCATATTTCCGCGGCAGGATTAAGGCGGTCGCTGGTAGTTTTCCAGTTTGTATTATCGATTGTGCTTATTACCGGTATTATTATTATTCACAGTCAACTGAATTATATAAAAAATAAGGACCTCGGTTTTAAAAAAGAACAACGGCTCATTTTCTCCTTTAACACGCCTGAATCTATCGACCATATCCCGGCCTTTATAGATGGGCTTCGCCAGCTTAGCGGCGTAAATGAAGTCACCAATGCCAGCACTTATCTAAGCAGCCCCGCATTTTTTTCGAATGGATTTTTTCTCCAGGGGCAAAAAGATGCCGATTCAAAAACGGCTAATTTTGTTGTTTCAGATGAGCATTTTATAAAAACAAATGGCATCACCTTATTAACCGGACGAGATTTCAGACCAGGCGATTCATCCAAAGTACTGATCAATGAAACCTTTGCAAAACAACTCGGCCTCGAGCCTTTAAAAGCAGTTGGTACCGTGTTGCATGATAACCAGTCACGGGAAGCGGAAGTCGTAGGTGTACTAAAAGATTTTAATTACAGTACGCTTCATAAAAACATTGACGGTTTTTTGATCTGGAAACAAGGTTCCACAAAGGATAGCTGGCCTACTGTGATAGTAAGTGCAGGTACGGATGACTATAAAGATCTCCTGTCAAAGATGGCAACGGTCTGGCAAAAACATATTGCTGGTGTACCTTTTTCGTATACATTTTTGGATGAGGCGGTACAAAAACAATATGAAAGTGAAATATCCCTTTCACGCATCATCAATTCATTCACGTTGATGGCCATCCTTATTTCCTGTTTGGGGTTATTTGGTCTGGCGGCTTTTAATGCCGAGCAAAGAAGTAAAGAGATCAGTGTGCGCAAAGTACTGGGCGCAAGCGCGCCGGGCATCGCGCGGTTATTAACGAAGGAATTTTTAAAACTGGTGATGATCGCTTTTCTTATCGCGACGCCTATCGCCTGGTGGACCATGAACAAATGGTTACAGGCATTTAACAATAAAATTGATCTGAGTTGGTGGATGTTCGCATTAGCGGGCTCGTTTGCTATACTAATCGCATTATTTACTGTAAGCTTTCAGGCAATGAAAGCAGCTATTGCTAATCCTATAAAAGGTTTGCGGCCTGAGTGATCTTAGCATAAATTCAAAATGCAAAATTAAAAATTCAAAAATAAGTCGTTTAAAAAGGCGAATTGCTGATAGACAATGTGATTTTTAAATTCTAGCTCGCAGTCTTACTTTTTTAAATCCAATGAGATTAAGTATTCCAGCGCGAGTTCATACCCTTTTAATCCCAAGCCAATTATACTACCTGCAGCTTTTGCAGATACATGCGACAGTCGCCTGAATTCTTCGCGGGCATGCACGTTTGAAATATGTACTTCGATCACGGGCGTTTTAATGGCAGCCACTGCATCGCCGATAGCTACAGATGTATGAGTATACGCAGCCGGGTTTAAGATGATGCCGTCGTGATCAAATCCTGTTTTTTGCAACTGGTCAACCAGCTCCCCCTCAATATTGCTTTGAAAATAATCGAAATGAATATGCGGGTACTTCGCCTGTAGCTTATCAAAAAATTCTTGAAACGAAAGTGCGCCATAGATGCCTGGCTCTCTTTTGCCGAGGAGGTTCAGGTTAGGCCCGTTGATAATAGCAATTTTCATGACCCGAATTTACAATAATGTAGGCAATCGCTCATCGATGATCTGTTGCAAGCAGGCTATAGATAGATAAGGTAATGCGTTTCCCCTGCTTGATCTCCGCATCCCGTAAAACGCCGTCGAGCGTAAAGCCCAGTTTGAGCACCAGTTTACTACTGGCATTATTTCCTTTTTCCACCACGGCCTCGAGACGGTGCAATTTCCAGTTTGCAAACAAATGCGTGATCATCGCGGGCAGTACTTCCTGCATAATGCCCCTACCCCAATTTGCCGGCAATAACCAATAACCGATCTCGGCCTTTTCATGCACCGCATCATATGCATTCATACCACAGGCGCCAAGCGCCTCTTTACTTTTTTTATCAATGATCTTCCACCAGCAGCCTGTTCTATTTATCCAGATGTTATTGTAAAAATCCATCTGCACCGCAGTGGATGCATAGGTTGTATAGCTAACCCCATAATAAGGTATTGTTTCAGGATGACTAAGTCCCTCAAAAATGAAAGACTGATCAATACCCTTTATTTGCTGAAGTAAATAGTTGGTGGTGGCCAGTTCGGGAAACATATAGCAAGTATGTAAGGGCAAATTACAGAGAAGCGCTGTAAAACGAGGAAATACTTGTACCGTACTTTGCTTCACTGTGACCATACAAATTCCAATACCCAGTCAGCAATACATAATAGCATTGTCCGCCAATCCACTATGCTGAATATCGCTATTACTAAACACAATCAGTCGTTATGTTGAGGAAGACAAGAGAATTGAATAAATCACTCATATTATTGCTTTGCATTTCGTTTATGATAGCTTTGTAAAAAATTATACAATAGTATGCGTATAGCAAAAAGATTTCTGGCCGCAATATTTCTTATGTCTGCTATGATCATAATTGGCGGTTGCGCCAGTGCTTTCGCACAAGACACAAACCTGGTCGTGCGAATCGCAAAACTGCAAATAGATCCCAGTAAACTGGAAATCTATAAAGCGGCTTTAAAAGAAGAAATAACCATTTCAGTTCGGGTAGAAGCAGGCGTATTGAGCTTAAATGCTGTGTATGAAAAAAACAACCCTACCCGGGTGACCATCCTGGAGATATATGCCAATGAAGAGGCATACCAGGCGCATTTACAAACACCTCATTTCGTAAAATACAAGAAGGATACAAAAGACATGGTCAAATCGCTCGAGCTTGTGGAAACTATTCCCATTGCTCTCGAAACAAAGCCGAAAATCCCCTATTAGGTTTCTGGCAGAAAGACGTTGCATACTGCTGAACAAAGAAGTTCCGGCCCCTTCATCGCAACCTGCGATAGTTAGACTATTTTTTTTGTTGCTCTATCAGGCTGATGAATTCATCAAACAAATACCGTGAATCATGCGGGCCTGGTGTGCTTTCGGGGTGATACTGTACAGAGAACGCGGGCTTGCCTTTCACCCGGATACCTTCAATAGAACGATCATTGAGATTAAGGTGAGTGATCTCAATATGATCCGCTTTTTTAACCGCTTCAGGATCTACGCCAAAGCCGTGGTTCTGGGTGGTGATCTCCGCTTTGCCGGTTATAAGGTTTTTTACCGGGTGGTTCAGTCCCCTGTGACCATGATGCATTTTAAATGTAGGAATATCGTTGGCCAACGCCAGCAACTGGTGACCAAGACAGATACCGAATACCGGTTTTTCTTCTCTAAGTATCTCTTTCACCGTGGCAATTGCATAATCCATGGCAGCCGGATCACCGGGGCCATTGGAAATAAAATAACCGCTTGGATTAAATTTATTTACTTCCTGCAGGCTTGTTTTAGCAGGAAACACTTTTACATAAGCGCCGCGATCAACCATGCAATGCAGGATATGTTGTTTTACTCCATAATCCATCACCGCGATCCGCACACTGGCATCCTTGTTTCCCATCTCGTAAGCTTCTTTAGTGCTCACTTTAGAAGCCAGTTCAAGACCATCCATATTGGGTACAGCTGCCAGTTTCTTTTTTAGTTCTTCCACATCGGTTGTCTCCGAGGAGATGATGCAATTCATAGCACCCTTTGTGCGGATATGCGCCACCAGCGCACGGGTATCGATCCCTTCTATCGACACGATATTGTTTGTTTTAAGGTAGTCGCTCATTGAACCCTGGGCCAGTTTACGTGAATACTGGTCTTCCAGGTTGCGGCCGATCAGCCCCTGTATTTTTACACCATCCGATTCGATGTCCGCGTCTTTCACTCCATAATTACCCACATGCACCGAGTTCATGATCAGGATTTGTCCATAATAGCTGGGGTCAGTGAAAACTTCCTGGTATCCTGTCATACCGGTATTAAAACAGATCTCCCCCGTGGTCGTGCCAATGGCACCAAAGGCTTTTCCGTGAGCAATTGTTCCATCTGCAAGAAGTAATACCGCGGGCAACTGTTTTTCTAACATGAATTATGTGGTTATCGGTTAAACAAATTCCGCAAAAGTACCCCGAAAAAAGTTTCCCGGCACATAAAATATTAGTCGTTTATCCACAATAAGTTAGCTCCAACTATAGGAAGTCCTGGGGTTCCCGGTTCAGGTGTTCAGCGTTCTGCTAATCGAAGCGCCTGATCGATATTCAGAACGCTGAACTCCGAACTGAGAACTTTTATAGGTGAACGACCGATCCCGAACCGCTGACCTGGGATGTGACGGCCGGAGTTCCTTTGTAGTATACGTTTCCACTGCCAGAGATCTTTGCCTGGAGTGTTTGTGAGGCAAAGACTTTTATATTACCAGATCCTGAAACATCTGCTGAAGCTGTTTTACCTGTAACACCCAGGAGGTCTATACTACCGCTACCACTGATACGAAGGGTTTGCGCCGCGATATCGCCGGCCGCAATAAAAATATTACCGGAACCACTGATCGTAGCATCTACCGAAGGCGTTACTACGTTTTTCAGCTGAATGCCTCCCGATCCACTGATATTGAGTGAAAGGGACGCTGGTTGAAAAGCGTTTTCCGCATGAATATTACCCGAGCCTCCTACTGACAAACCATTTACCGCCGGTGCTGTTACATTCACCACAATCACTTCATCGGGCTTCAGGTGCACATTATTCTTTTTTGTTTTTATTTTTAAGGTGCCGCCTGATACCAGCACATCAATCTCATTCAGGATATTCTGCTGGGCTTTTATTTCTACTTTGTATACTGCCCCTTCGGTGTAATACAGTTCTCCGGAAATATCCATGCTAATGGCCGAAAAATTACCCGTTGTTCTTGTTTCAGTTACGACAGGTCCTTCCCCATCTATCTTACTACAGGATTGAAATACTGCGGCAGCTATCAAAGCCTGTGCGATTATTTTTATTGTATTAAAATTCAACATGATCAAACGATTAAATGGTTAATGATTTTTATAATTAGGTTCTTCTTTGTTTAATGACTGATCCGTAGAAAATTCCCGTTCCTGTCAAACTCCAGTTCAACATTGTTAGACAGCTTTATTTCCTGCCTGGTATCCTCTATTTCCCAGCCCCTGATAAATGCAGCAGGATAATTTACATGTACATAATCAATGATCAGTACTGGCAGGGCGCTATTGGGTATGGCAACAGTTCCTTCTATTTCACGGATATTCCCTTCCCGGTTAAACTCGAGTTTGGTGCCATTACCGAGATAAACGAAATAGGATATTTTCAGATCATCTCTTTCTTTCACAACCTGCAATACTTGCTGACCGGCGAAATGCGTATTCACATAACCAGATGCATTGGCAGGCAGATCATTGGGCTGGATGGTTTTTTCTTTGTCACAGGCCGCTAATAATAAAACCGGTAACACCATCAATAAAAACATTTTTTTCATAACATACATTTTGATAAGATAATTTGACTGTCCTTCCTGTAGGACAATTAACAGGCGGCTTACCCCTATTTTGACTGGAACAAAAATTGTTAAGATTGGTTTAACACGGATGATTTCGTCTTGGTATTTACTGAAGGTCTCCTAAAGATGGTTTAACACGGAGGCACCGGTGGGTATTCATTCTCTTTGAATCTAATCATCTTTTTAAAATTAACTCTTGCAGTACCTCAGAATAGGGAGCCACGGAATAAGTTCGAAGTGTTCGAATTTATTCCGTGGCTCCCTATTCTGAGGTACTGCAATATTTAGCGTATATAATGGAATTAATAGGTGCAAAGAGAATGAATACCCACCGGTGCCTCCGTGTTAAATCAACTAATCAACCTCCTCTAAAATTCCACCTTATAATTCAAAACAGGAATGATTCCATTCTGGTAAGCGGTTTTTACCGTGCCCTTCCATATGTCGAAATATTCGCCGTATACATTTTCCCGGTTGCTCAGGTTTTGTATATCCAGTGAGAGTGTATTCGTGCGGTTATGCCTGTTCCATTTCATGCTCAGGCGCAGATCACTACGGAAATAGTTGGGATTCTGTAAAGTGAATGCCAGCTTTTCCTTAAACTCGGTATTGCCTGTTTGCATAGAGCGTTCCAAATCGATCGGCGTGGTACGATACCCGCCCGCATAGATGATCTTTAGATTGATGCCAAAGGTCCTTCGTTTGTTTTCGGTTATAAATTCTTTCCCTGCTATGATGCTGTTGATAAAACCACCATTGTACCGTGTATCCCGTTCAATACCATCTGCCGCAGTATATTTTGACTGGTAGATGGAAGTACTGATCGTATAATAAAAATTATTGGATAAATATTTCTCCAGCGAAAACTCCACCCCATAATTCTTACCCTTCCCCTTATTGGTCAATGGATCTGTAATAAAATCATTCTGTATGTTCAGTACCGAGAAAGTATTGGTATCGCTTGTGCTCACCGGTACGTTAAACAGGTGCTGGTAATAAGTCTCTACCCGCAGGCGAAGATTCTTATTAAAGGAATGTCCATACGACAATACAAAATGTTGCGAACGGGTGAATCCAAGATCCTTATTGGGATAACTAATATCTCCACCCGCGCTTGTCTCTTTGGCAAAATAAACTCCATATGCCTGTACCTGGCTATGCAGGCCATATCCAAATGCAAGGGAATTACTCCTGTTCACATCCCATTTTACAGAAGCCCTGGGTTCGATGGCCGATGTATTATTATACAATAACTGCAGGTAATGTAAACCGGTATTGAAGCTGAACTTATCAGACAGTTTATGTTGCCATTGGGCAAATGCCTGTACTGTTTGTGTATTACCTTCCGAGTTAAGTGTTTCCTTCAATGGATCAGCCCGGTGTTCTTTTGATAGCTGGTAATAATCAAATTTGACAAGATTGGCCATAATACCTGCCCTGACCGCATTTCGTTTATCAAATTTATGATTGAGCGTCGAAGAGATCGTCCACTTATTGGTCTTATAATTATTTTTATACGAATCAGAGATCTTCGCATCTTCTTCCACATAGTGTTCATAATAGCGATTAGTGACAGAAGAAAAACCGATAGCAGAACGGAGACTTGTGCGGCTACCCAGCGGGATCGTGTGTGTCATACCATTCATGATGGTATTAGAAACATACTTGCCGCTATAACGATCACCTTCGCTTTCCCATTTGGTAGAATCGATTTCGGGTTTATCATTTTGTGAACTGAGCCCGGTGAATCCAAACAGCGTGAATGTGCCGGCACGTTTAGTAGGAATATAGATATTATAAGAAAGATCCTGGAAATTAGAAGCACCTTCTGCAAGTGTCAGCCCCATTTTGCGTAATAATTCAAGCGTTGAATACCGGTAATTGATCAAATAAGAACCCTTATAAAAAGGGCTGAAAGGCCCTTCTGCCGCCACATTTAATCCAAGCACCCCTGCCTGCACAGTGTATTCTTTTTTTTCATTGTTGCCTTTGCGTAGCTTCAGATCAAATACACCACTGAGCGCATTGCCATATTCTGAAGCAAAAGCACCGGTCACAAAATCTGAATTCGCCAACAGTTGTGAACTTAATATGGAAATGCCGCCACCACTGCTTCCGGCTGTACTAAAGTGATTGGGATTCGGGATATCAATCCCTTCCATTCTCCATAATAAGCCTGTTGGCGCATTACCCCTGATCACAATAAAATTGCTGCCATCATCAGCAGCCATCACACCCGGGAAAGCGGTCGCCATCCGAAGCGGGTCGTTGACCGCTGCCGCATATTTCTGTGTCTCCTCTACCGTAAATGCACGGGCGCTCACCACACTCATATCATTGAGTGGTTTATTTTTTTTACCCGATGCTTTCACAAGCACCTCATTTTCTACCATTACTTTCATTTCCATTGAAATAGTTAATACAGTTTCTTTACCTGTATTGACAATTATATTCTCCAGCACAATATCATTATAGCCGATATTCGAAACCCGGATAGTGTATGAACCAACCGGCACATGGTTGAATTTGAAATTACCGGCCATATCTGTAGTCACCGATTTACCAGCTAATGTAACGGTAGTACCAGATAACGGGGTTTGTAGCAGGTTATCTGCTATAGTGCCCCTGACAGTTTGCGTAAATTGAGCTAAGGTGTTGAAAGAAAAAAACGATAGTAATAGAGTGGCTAAAAAAACGCGGATAACATACACTTTCATATCTGAGATTATTTCTATAGAGACAATCGTGGAGGCATTTCCCCCTACGGGAAAAATAAAAAACTAAGAGTTAAAAGAGATAATGAGGAAAAAGGTAGTTACTATAAATAATGGTTGACAAAAGGATATGCAAACCCTTTCGTCAACCATCAAATAAAAAAAATAACACTCTTTATCTCCTTGCTTCTTTTACCTCTTAGTTAGAAGAAGTTGATGCCCGCATTCCATCCAAACCATCCCTTAACTTTATCATCAATCAATCTGAAGCTGTGATACCCGGATGGAAGCACATTAAATTTATAACCGCTTACTGCAGTTGTCTGATCGGAGTAATAAACATTGAAAGAAGGCCCGCCAAAGATGGAGAATTTCTTGCCAAATTTAATATTCAGATTGAGATAGAGTTTATTCAGCAGGTTCAGGTGATTCCAACTGCCGAGATATAAATATTGTGAACTGAGTTCCGGGTTCACAGACAACCATTTTGCTATATTCATTTCTGTGCCCAGTCCATATCCGAAGGTGAACAGTTTACCATCTTTTTTTTCATCCAGGTTCATACCTGCCTGCAGGATATTATAAAATCTCCGGCTGCCTGTTTTGAATGCGACATTTCCATTCACTACTTCGTTGGTAGAAAAAGATAGTTTATGATAACCTTTGAACACGATATTAATCAACCCGATGCTATAACCATCTGATGTATCGGATACATTGATCAGGCCGATTTGTACGCCTTTCATTCTTTTAGCATAGTTAAATACACCGCCTATCTGTACACCATTCATATCCCTGTTGCTGAAATTGGCAATACCGGCCACCTGTACCCCGCTCACTTTTTTACGGGCATAATTGGTGATGCCGCCTACCTGCCATCCTTTTACTGTGCCTGCTACATGATTATGAATACCCCCAACCTGGAAGCCTTTGAAATCGCCTTTTACATAGTTATTGATACCACCTACCTGGAATCCACTGACATTTTTTAATACATTATTGTGTAATCCGCCCACCTGCATTCCCGTAACTGATCCACCAACCACATTAAAAAGACCTCCTACTTGCAGGTAACGTACATCTTTACGGTTGATGTTAAACAGACCTCCTATCTCCACGCCGTTCACACCACCGGTATACCCACCAAAAATATTAAAGGAGAAATTATTAATTACCTGGCTGCTTAGTTTACCCTGTGTGCTCCAGCCGGGTATAACAGATACCTGGAATGGTTTTTCTGTAAAGAATTTTTTCAGGTTAAGGCTTTGCATCTTTTGTTTCGCAGACAATAAGAATTTACCGGCACCTGTTTTTTCCACATCGGTGATCTTTGTTTCCTGTATTATCTTATTGGTGTCAATGACCGGTGCTATAGTAGTATTACCGCTATCGGCCACTTCATATACATTGGGTAATGAAGTAAATAAGGTATCCACCACGGGCACTACCGCGATAACCAATTGCATATTGTACTTTGGCTGAATCGTTACTACCGTATCTTCAAATGAATATTTACTGACGGTGAGCGATGCGGTCTGGTAGCGGCTCTTTAATTTTAATACAAAATCACCATTGGCATCCGTAAGTGTCGATGCCAGGTGTTTGGTATCATAAATGCTGGCATTGGGAATACGTTCTCCGGTCTCAGCGTTTACTACATAGCCGGATATTGTATAAAAATTATCGGTTACAGCTGTTTTTTGAGTGACGGTACTGATCCGCATGGCTACCCTGCGGAGAATGATATAATTGCCGCTTTCCTTGTATTCATAGTTAGTAGCAAACAACTGGTTCAATACCTGTCTTACGGGCTTATTACTGACAGATAAGCTGACCAGGCTATCTCTTTTCAGGATATTGCTGTTATAGGAAAAACTAAAATTGGCTTTATTACTTAATATAGCCAGCACGTCATCCAGCCGCTGGCGGCTCACATCCATTGTCACCTTTCTTTCCAGGATATTCTGAGCCAGTGAAGGAATGGCTAAAAACAGCAGGGCCATAACAAGGACCATCTGCAATTGAATTTGCATCTTTCTCATAACCTGTCAACTACTTAATTTAATATGATTGCATTTTCTTTGGTGGTAACTTTCAACATCAATGTCTGGCTGATGATATTTACTATTTTATCAAGGGATTCTTCATTGAATGTAACGGTGATCGCCATCCTGCGCAGTTCCTTGCGCCCTATGATGATATTAGCACCATATGCTTCATTCAGTTTATCTACCAGTTTCCAGAGCGGAGTGTTATCACAAACAAATGTGCGGCTTACATAATAGTTATACAATTTATCCCCGGACAGTTCTTTGGTGATCACCGTATCTATTTTCGGTAGAAAAGTCCGCTCACCGGCTTTTAATTCGATCATTTTATCGCCTTTCATCACCTGTACAATACCTGTTTCTACTATCACTTCTGTTCCTTTCAACCCGTTCTTTACATTAAATGAAGTGCCCACTACCTTTATCTGTACATCATTTACATTTATAATAAAAGGTTTTTTCTTATCGGGCTTTACACTGAAGAATGCTTCGCCCTGCAATTGGACATTTCTTGTATTCCCTTTAAATTCCGAAGGATAGGAAATGCCTGAGTGTTTATTTAATGTAGCGATCGAGCCATCAGGAAGTGTATCTGCTTTTACTTCATTTACCGTATTCACTGCCATTGTCTGGATTGGCGCTGCCGGTTTATTGAGCAGTACATTGGTGAGAAATGCAGAGCCTGCAATAATGACCAGGCTTGCAGCGATACGCATCCACCTGTTTGTTTTTTTCTTTACTGGCGCTGGTTCTTCTTTATGTATACGTTGCTGAAATCTTGACCAGGCTTCGTTCTCATCAACAACATTTACCGCCGCCAACTCACTACTCTGGTCCCAGATCTGTTTGAACTGGTTAAAATATTGCTGGTTATCCGGCGATAAACGGACCCAGTCCTCTACCTGCTGTTTTTCAGCGGTGGTAGCTTCCAGGGCCAGGTATTTTATCAGCAGATCATCCATCATATCGTTTGTAAAATTGTTCAATGGCAGTTTAGTTTAGCTATTCAGTAATAACAGGATGAATAAAGGCAGGAACTCGGCTAATTTGATCCGCATCAGTTTCAACGCCTTGCCCATTTGGTTCTCAATGGTCTTTACAGATAATGACAGTTCATCGGCGATCTCCTGGTATTTTAACCCTTCGAACCTGCTCATCTGAAAAATGGTCCTGCATTGTTCCGGCAGTTCGTTCAGGGCTGTTCGGATATGTTCATTCAATTCACCTGCCAATACCTTACCTGATGCATTCTCTGTCTCCTTGTCCGATTGCCGGATCGCATGCATCGCATACGCGGCCATCACTTTTTTATGTTTCAGGTAATTCAAACTATCGTGATAAACCGTTTTATATAAATACGCTTTAGCCGAGGTGTGGATCTCGAGTTGTTCTCTTTTTTCCCAGATCTTGCAAAACACCTGCTGCACGATCTCTTCGGCCATCATCTCGTCTTTGATGATAGTAATGGCATAGGCATATAACCCCTTGAAATGTTCTTTGAATAACTGTTCAAAATTAGTTTTGCCGGTGGGCACCAGCGACCTCAAAATGGCGGTAGTATGTTGTTCCACTTTTACGACTGAATATCCTGCCTCAAATATAGCTGCTCCCAATCTATGCACATTTAGAATTAGGACAACCGGCGGAGAAGATACCCCTATCCCGGCCCAGGTTTTTTTTACCAACCGTCTATATCCGGCCCTGAATTGGCACTCAGGGGTATGGACTGGCAATTTTACTCCAGATCGGGAGATTTTGAAAAACCCTCAATTTTACACACCCGGCGGGGGGAATTCAAAAGTCAAAATTAAAAATTAAAAAATGCACTCCGAAAATCGGGGTCTGGCCCCCAAGTTCTCCCCTGCACCGTAATTAAACCAAGGCAGGCTGCCTTTTTTATGAGGCTATTGAAAAAAGATTAATCTCACACTCTCGCATAATGCAATCCCACTACTCCGCTTTTTAATGATGTCGCTTTTACCAGCTTAAGATTGGTTTTGTTTTTTATATGCTGATATGCAGGTATCCCACTTCCCAATAGTACCGGGTTAAGCGTAAGCTGGTATTCATCAATTAAATCAAGCTCCATAAAAGAATGCGCCAGTCCCGGGCTGCCAAATATTACGAGATCTTTCCCGGGTTGTTGCTTTAGCTTATTTATCTCTTCTACAATGTTATCATTTATAACTATAGTGTTGTTCCACTCTGCTTTTTTCATGGTTTTGGAAAACACGATTTTGGTTGCTTTATCTACCCATTGGGCATGCGCCTTACTATGTTCGCTTGCATCGCGATTATTGAGCACTGTAGGCCAGTAGCCTGCCATCAATTCATAAGTTACCCGTCCATATACAGGAGAGCCAACAGTAGCCACTATTCCGTCAGCGTATTGCTGCAGTTCACTGTCATAAGAAATCCAATCCAGCCCGCCGTTTGCAACTGCTGCGAAACCATCGAGCGATACATGCATAAATAAAACCAGCTTTCTCATAATATTTTTTTTAATTGTTATTTGTATTTTTTAACTATGAATCCGGTATCTATTTTTGAATTTGATATTATAAACAGCATTTACCTGCTTTTATACTTTTCCCTGATCACATCCTGCACATTCACATTATTGATCTTGCTTTCCAGCCAGGAGATCACATCGAGATAGGCAAATGCCCTTGTCTCTAATGGGTTGCCTTCGTATTTTTTTAGTTTGTTCAATAATTTCTCAAACTCGGGTCTAAGCGCATGAGCACCTACGGTAAAGGAACGGCGAAGAAAGGTAAACATCTCTTCTTCCACCTTACTAAGATTTTCCATCCTGGCCATATACCGGTATACCGATTTGATCAGGTATTCCAGTAGCTCAAAGTTGCCCAGTTCATAATGGGCGATCAGGTGCAATAAACGCGAATAACATTGAAGATCGGTCCGCAGGTCTGCTTTCTGGTTGATGATCCTGTTGAGATAGTCGATCGCTTTTTCATTATCACCACTACCAAAATATAATGAGGCGATCTTGTAGTAGAAGACCAGCACCCGGTGCGTGTCCAGATATATGCCATATTCTTTCAGCATTTCCTCCAGGTGGGGCACCATTAGCAATCCTTTATTGAAAGTGCCTTGCAGGAAGTAAAGGTTTATTCTGGCCGTGTACAGGTATACATATGTAAGTATGCGGTTATTGTCATTTTGCAGCACCAGTTTATGCCGGGCGAATTTTTCAAACTTCCGGATACATTCTTCCAGTTTCTCCGGATTGCGCAGATCGAAATGAGCACTCATCAGGTTGTGCATGCCCTTGATATAACTGGCTGTCTCTACGGCCAGCATCTGCGGATATTTTTCAAACAGGTCCACCCATTTCTGGCAATGCCGGTAATATTGTAAAAAATCAAGGCGGATGAATGCATACCAGCAATAACTCTGGTACAAATAGATCTTTTCATAAAAACCTTTCGCCAATGCCGCATCGGCAGGAAGATTGAGCTGGAAGAATTCCTGCACACTTTTTACATCCCGTTCGTTTCTTGCATGACCGTTCTGAATATACCAGCCATATAACTGCAGGGACAGATTGGATAATTTATTCACCAGGGTCAGCGCATCATTCACTTCATTTGACTCATCGGCCAATTGTTCGGCCCGGTTCTGCATACTCCGGGTAATATAAAGTGTCTCTATTTTTTTCTCAAAGAACAAAGCCTGTTGTAAGAAGGTAAGCTGGTGATGGCTTTTGGCCAGGTCTTTTACTTTGTCCAGCGCTTTCAGGCTTTGCAGGTACAGCCCCTTATTAAAGAGGATCCGGGAATGGTCCATCTGCTCGTGCAACTGCATATCGATATTGTCCTCATCCCGGATAATCCGCAAACTCGCTAACAACTGTTTGTACAAACTAGCCTTCAGGTTAGACAGTTGCTGTTTCTTGATATCCGGGTTTTTTTTGAGCAATCCTGCTTCATCATAGTCATGCATTTTGTCCAGGGCATCAAAAAGCCGGATGGTCTTCAGGTCCTCGCCAGGTGAATTTCGCTTCACATAAAGCTTGAAATTCCGTTTTTCTGACTTTTCCAGCGACTTTATCAATTGAAAGAGAGCATCTGTGGAACGGTTGGGCATCGTAATTCCTATTCTTTAAAGTTCTTTACAGTAAAGGGTTTCAGCCGATTTTGACGATTTTCAGGCCTGTAAAATCAATACAATTTTGATTTTATAACCACCTGTAACAAAGGTAATTTAGTCAACTGGGCTATTTGTTTTTTCAGGGCAGTTGAAATAAAAATAAAACAGCCCTCTTTTTAGCTAACACAATTTATCAATTAATTATGTCTGCAGGCAAAATTCACATCTTCGACACCACGCTCCGGGATGGCGAGCAGGTGCCCGGTTGTAAGCTTAATACAAAAGAAAAGGTCGAACTGGCACTTTCTCTTGAACAGTTAGGTGTTGATATCATCGAAGCCGGATTTCCGATCTCTTCTCCCGGTGATTTCGAATCTGTACAGGAGATCTCCAAAGTACTTAAAAATGTAACAGTTTGCGGACTTTCCCGCGCTGTACAAAAAGATATAGAAGTTGCGGCAGCGGCGCTAAAACCAGCCAGGCGTCCGCGGATCCATACCGGCATCGGCACTTCTGATTTTCATATCAAATCAAAGTTTAATTCTACACGGGAAGATATCCTGGAAAGGGCCATCCAATGTGTGAAATGGGCAAAGAACTTTGTGGACGATGTGGAGTTTTATGCAGAAGATGCAGGCCGCACCGACAATGATTACCTGGCAAGAGTGGTAGAAGCCGTGATCAAAGCCGGCGCAACCGTAGTTAATATCCCCGATACTACCGGTTATTGCCTGCCTCATCAATACGGTGAGAAAATAGCTTATCTCGTCAATAATGTACCGAATATAGATAAGGCGATCATCAGTTGCCATTGTCACAATGATCTTGGCCTGGCTACTGCCAATTCCATTGCAGGAGTAATCAATGGCGCCCGCCAGATAGAATGTACAATCAACGGATTGGGCGAAAGGGCTGGTAATACTTCGCTGGAAGAAGTAGTAATGATATTAAAACAACACCATGCACTCGGATTCTATACTGATATACAAACACAGCAACTGAATCCAATGAGCCGGTTGGTGGCCGATACCATGCGGATGCCGGTACAGGCCAATAAAGCAATCGTTGGCAGTAACGCGTTCTCGCATTCATCCGGTATTCACCAGGATGGTTTCCTGAAAGATGCACAAACCTATGAGATCATCGCTCCTGAAGAAGTAGGTGCCGATGGATCGAAGATCGTACTGACTGCAAGAAGTGGCCGCTCCGCTCTTGCACACCGGTTTCAGAAGTTAGGTTATCAATATACCCGCAATGATATCGATGTGCTGTATGCAGAATTCCTTAAAGTGGCTGACGGCAAAAAAGAAATTTATGATGAAGACCTGCATGCATTGTCAAAAGAATACACGGCGATAGCTGAAACAGTATAAAATGGTAGAAGAATAAAAAAGAAATGCTTGCAAAAAAATAACCTGTAATGAGCGAATCGAAAAAAAATAGTTCAGCATCGTCTACCTTATTTGAAAAGATCTGGAACACGCATGTTGTCAAAACGATTGAGAACGGCCCTTCTGTATTATATATTGATAAACATCTCATTCATGAAGTAACAAGCCCCCAGGCTTTTGCTGGATTAAATAAACGGGGCATCAAAGTATTGCGCCCGGCACAAATAGTGGCCACCGCAGATCATAACGTACCTACTATCAACCAGCATTTACCAATAAAAGAAGAATTGTCGCGGGTGCAGGTAGATACACTAAAGAAAAATTGTGAAGAACATGGAATTGAATTATATGGCCTTGGTCATCCATTCCAGGGCATTGTGCATGTAATAGGACCAGAGCTCGGCATTACACAACCCGGTATGACGATCGTATGTGGAGATAGTCATACTTCCACACATGGTGCCTTTGGCAGTATTGCTTTTGGTATAGGTACCAGCGAAGTGGAAATGGTAATGGCCACGCAATGCCTGATGCAAAGCAAACCAAAACTGATGCGTATCACTATTGATGGCAAGCTAAATGAGGGGGTAGTAAGTAAGGATATCGTGCTTTATATATTATCGCAGATCACAGCAAGCGGTGCTACAGGTTATGCTGTGGAATTTGCCGGTTCTGCTATTCGTTCACTTTCCATGGAAGCAAGAATGACCATCTGCAATATGAGCATCGAGATGGGCGCGCGTTGTGGAATGATCGCTCCGGATGAAACCACGTTCAACTATGTAAAAGGCAGAAAGTTTGCACCACAAGGTGCTGAATGGGATAAAAAACTGGCTTACTGGAAAACATTATTCAGCGATGCTGATGCGGCTTTCGATAAAGAGATCACTATTAAAGCAGAAGATATTGAGCCCATGATCACCTATGGCACCAACCCGGGAATGGGTATTGGCGTAAGCGGTCATGTGCCTGCACTGAATGAAGTGGAAGAAAAAGA
>CAZGSG010000056.1:0-24890 GCA_964528095.1 uncultured Terrimonas sp. | reverse complement strand
TGTAGTACCGTTATTTACGATATTGATTCTTGGCGTAAAGTTACCCGGGCAGGAAGGAACGGGGTATGATGTAGCTGTACAGGTGGTGTTATTGAAATCAGATCCACCTGGGCTTACAATCGCTGCTATCGATGCATCCAGTGCGGGCATGATCGCAGGGTACTGGCCACCCATCGAGGTCAAATAGCCAGACCGGAAATTTTCCACCAGGTATTCCATTCTCGCTGCCTGTCCTTTTGTGAACATTGAATAACAGGCATCGTTCGTATAATCCATATAGTTCTGGAACATCTTTGGTACTGATGGAGTACAACCATTCGCTGTACCTATGGCTGGGCAACCGGAGGTAGGAGCACTCTGGCGGGGAGTATCATCAGAAGGGTCCAGCAGGGCAGCAGGTAAAGCCTGGCCCGGAGTTGTCAATTGCTGAAAATCACCATTGCCGGCACATGTTCCCTGAAACACGTGATACAATCCAAAATTGTGGCCTATCTCATGTACAGTTGTTCTGGCGAGGTTGAATGCAGGATCGGCGAAACAAGAGTTAGAAAAAACCCTGTAATCAACGCAAACTCCATCCGCATTGTCGGAACCGGCCGGACCGCCCACGCCGATCTCAGGCGCTATGCCTAATAAACCTGCAGCGGAACCATCACCTACGTACATATTGTAGTATTGGTTGATGTCCCAACCGGTAGAACCACCAGTGGGAGTAGAAGATTTTTTTATAGGTTGAGGATTACCTCCTTCAATGGGGGTAGTGCCTACTTTTCTGATTATACCTGTTGTGAAATTTCCTGAAGGATCTCTTTTGGCTAAAACAAACCTGATCAGGGAATGCCCCCTGACTCCGTAAAAAGGAAGACCGTTGGTACTATCCGGGTTAAGACCGGAAAAATCCAGGTTAAGCCGGTTGATGAAATACTCCACTGCTTCATCAGTTATTACAGCAGGGTTTGGTAAAACGATATGCACAACAACCGGGATCAACACAGGGCCTGTAAGATTATTCAATCTTGCATTCGGGTTAACAGGCCTTGGGGCCTTTGCCGACTCCAGGTAGTCCGCATTCATTTTATCCATATACCTTTTGAATGCAGGGTTGGTTGCCAACCGGTGGTCAATGTCTTCCATTGTACCACATCTCAGCACAGAAGACTGAACTTTTTTTTGCTGCTCAGCATTAATTACATTTTGTGCAAATGAGAAATTAAAAGCAATGAGAAAAAGCGTAGTTAGCGCTAAGTAGGTAAAATTTTTCAAAGCAGTGTAGTTTTTGTTTTTGGAATAACAGGGAAATTGCCCTAAAAAGACTCACAATTATACTGAATAATGGATATACCCCGAAAAAAATCTTGAGGCAGCGCACATGGTTCTTTGAGTCTCCCACTAAGGGTTTTACCCCTTGCCAGAATTGGTTGACAGGGGTCAAGAAAGAGGGGTATGCAACATGGCTAAGTTAAAAAAACAGGGTGTATCAGGCAGCAGCAAAAAAATGCAAATACCTTGTTTCTGCAACCAGCAATCTGTCTGATGAGTTAAAAAAACAGCCCCTGTTCACTATCATATTTTAAAATTACTATCTTCCCTGATAGTTAGGCTTTTACTTACTTTAAAAACAACTGCTTACATGAATATCAAATTCCGCCTGATACTGATGAATTTCCTGCAATTTTTTGTGTGGGGGGCCTGGTTAATATCAATTGGCGGGTATTTAGGAGGCACATTGCATTTCTCAGGGGCCCAAATAGGGGCCGTATTCTCGACCTTAGGGATTGCATCTTTATTTATGCCTGCATTAATGGGAATAGTCGCAGATAAGTGGGTAAATGCCGAAAGGGTACTTGGTTGTTGCCATCTGATCGGAGCAGGATTACTTATTTGGTCGTCTACAGTTAAAGATCCTAACATGTTCTTTTGGGTTATGTTATTGAACTCAATGTTCTATATGCCTACCATAGCATTAAATAATACAGTATCCTATATTGTACTGGAGAAAAGAGGACTAAATATTGTTAAAGATTTTCCGCCTATAAGAGTATGGGGAACTGTTGGATTTATCGCTGCAATGTGGATAATAGATGTCTTTGGGTGGAAGTCTAGTAATATACAGCTAATATTTAGCGCGATTTCGGCGTTGGTACTTGGCATTTACGCCTTTACAATGCCTAAATGCCCACCTGTAAAATCAAAAAAAGATGGCTCCATTATTTCTGCTTTAGGTCTTGATGCATTTGTATTATTCAAGAAAAGGAAAATGTTTATCTTCTTTATTTTTGCAATGTTCTTAGGCGCTGCTTTACAAATAACTAATGCTTTTGGAGGATCGTTTTTGGAAAGCTTTAACGATACTCATCCCAAATCGTTTGTGGTAGCGCATCCAATTTTTGTGCTTTCAATTTCTCAAATATCTGAAGCTCTTTTTATATTGACTATTCCTTTTTTCTTGCAAAAATTCGGCATCAAAAAAGTAATGCTGATGAGTATTATTGCGTGGGTATTTAGATTTGGATTGTTTGGAATTGGTGATCCCGGCACAGGGCTACCTTTGCTTATACTCTCGATGATTATTTATGGGATGGCTTTTGACTTTTTCAATATCTCCGGTTCCTTATTTGTAGAAAAAGAGGCTCCATCTTCCATTAGAGCCAGCGCACAGGGATTATTTATGTTTATGACAAATGGAGTAGGGGCTATGATTGGAGGGTATTGCAGCGGATTAGTCGTAGATTATTTTACTGTGGGAGGAATAACTGATTGGCGCAGCACCTGGTTTGCATTTGCAGCATATGCTCTCGTGTTAGCGGTTATATTTCCGATAGCTTTTCGGTATAAACATGATCCAATACAAAAGGTAGATACGGCTCATTAGTCAGAAAAAATTAAGAATATAATATAAAAAGCCCCATTCATTTGAACGGGGCTTTTTATATTATATAAGCAAATTGAAAGGTCTATGAATTTCCTATGAATCTGCTAATCCTTTAATTATATATGCGCTTCAATCTTCTTCACAAAATTGCCCTTAGGCTGTGCGCCTACCAGTTTATCTACCACCTGGCCACCTTTAATGAACAGGATCGCGGGAATAGAAGTAATACCATAATTCATGGATACCTGTGGGTTATTATCCACGTTTACTTTTCCTACATTCACTTTTCCATCATATTCTTTTGACAGTTCTTCAATAACCGGCCCGATAGCGCGGCAGGGTCCACACCATTCCGCCCAGAAATCAACCACCGTCAGTTTATCCGAAGCCAGCACATCCGTCTGAAAATTTGCATCATTAAATTCTTTTGCCATTGTATAAATTTTTATTTTTTTCTTTAGTAAGGGATTACAAATTTAAGTCCTTCATCAATAACAGGTAGAGTTGACAGAAAGTTGTGTAAAAATTGAGCTTTTGGTTGATAAGTTGACAGCCTGCCCGTCCTTATTTTGCTAGGTTGTCAGCTAAAAAAACCTTAAAACCTGCTTATTGTTTATTAATCAAATGATTAGCAGAGGCTAATTCAAAATTTAAAATTAAAAATTCAAAAGATCGTGTTGAATTGAAGTTTTCAATCCATCCTGAGCTGTTTTTTAATTTCGCATTTTTAATTTTGAATTAATTCATACCTGCTTAAACCATCGAACTAAGTTAGTTCGTAATGACCTGTACCTCCAACTGCGGTTTATCCTGCAGAAAATTGATCAGTTCCTCATTCATCTGTATACTATTGGTACCCGTCATCAGGCTCAGCCGGATATTGTTCTTGGGCTCAGCTACGATGAATTTCAGTGCGGACTGACCGGGAAATTCCTTAAGATTTTTTTCTACAAAACGGATCATGTCCTCGCTGATATCCTGGGGATGTACCTCAATGTTCAATTGTTTGGTCATGGTCTTTTTAAGCGTCTCAGCCAGGCACACCTGCTGTACCTTAAACTCATACTCGCCCTGCTTATACCGTTGCTTCATGAAGCCGGTGATATAAACTGAAGTTCCCTGTTGCAAAAAAGGAGAGATACGCTGGTATTCCTCGCTGAACAGGGCAAATTCCATTTTACCGGAATAATCTTCTACCGTGTAGATCCCAAAATTATTGCCATTCGTTTTCGAGGTCCTGATCTGTACGGTTGTCACCAGCCCAATCAGCCTGAACAGCCGGTTGGCGTTGTTATGCGTTTTTACGTTCTCTTTAAATTCATTAAAATCAGTGATGGAGGTAATGCCGTAATGTTTCATTTCGAACCGGTAATGGTCCAGCGGATGGCCACTCAGGTACATGCCGGTCACATCTTTCTCATGATCAAGTTGTTTTGTCAACTCCCAGGCTGAACATTCGGGAATACGGGGCGCAGGGATCTCCATACTCACCGGCAGATCGCCAAACAGGGTATTGGTAGTGGTGGCGTTTTGGGTGGTAATGATCTGCCCGTATTTGATCACCCGTTCCAGGCCGGTGGCCGTTTCTCCTTCCGGTATATGGAAATACTGGGCACGGTGATAATTGGTAAAACAATCGAAGCCGCCTGCATAAGCAAGACTTTCCAGGGTTTTACGGTTTACCGTACGTTGGTTGATGCGTTTGATAAAGTCGAAAATATCTTTAAAAGGACCTCCTTTCTTTTTTTCAGTGATGATGCTTTCTATGGCAGCCTCGCCCACACCTTTCAGTCCCCCAAGCCCAAAGCGGATCTCTCCCTTTTCGTTCACCGCGAAACCCTTTAACGACTCATTAATATCCGGCCCCAGTACTTTTAGCCCCATTCGTTTACACTCTTCCATAAAGAAAGTGATCTTGTCGATACTGCCAGCGTTGTTCAATACCGCCGACATGTATTCTGCCGGGTAATGTGCTTTTAAATAAGCGGTCTGGTAAGCTACATAAGCATAACAGGTCGAGTGCGATTTATTAAAAGCGTATTGTGCAAAAGCTTCCCAGTCTGTCCATATTTTCTCCAGCTTGTCTGCCGGGTGATTTTTGGCCGTGGCCCCTTTTATAAACTGGGCCTTCATTTTATCCAGTACCGCTTTTTGTTTTTTACCCATGGCCTTACGCAACACGTCCGCGTCGCCCTTACTAAAACCGGCCAGGCTCTGCGCCAGCAACATCACCTGTTCCTGGTATACGGTAATGCCATAGGTCTCTTCCAGGTATTCTGCCATTTCCGGCAGGTCATAGGAGATTGCCTCCCGTCCATGTTTACGGTTAATGTAATTGGGGATGTACGCGATGGGCCCAGGGCGGTACAGGGCATTCATCGCGATCAGATCACCAAACTTATCCGGCTTCAGTTCACGCAGGTATTTCTGCATACCGGCACTTTCAAACTGGAATGTACCGATAGTAGCCGCGTTCTGGTATAATTTAAAAGCCAGTTCATCATCCAGTGGAATATCGTCGATGACAATTTCTACTCCATGATTTTGTTTGATCAGCGCGAGGGCATTCTTAAGAATGGTGAGGGTCTTTAATCCCAGGAAGTCCATCTTGATAACGCCGGCCTCTTCAATCACGTTTCCTTCTATCTGCGTTACCCATAATGGCGAGTCTTTGGCAATAGCAACAGGGATCAATTCAGTCAGGTCCTTCGGAGCGATGATGATACCTGCGGCATGTATGCCTGTATTGCGCACCGAACCTTCCAAACGTTCTGCCTCATGCAGCACCTTACTATGCATGGTAGATACCTGGTCGTAAATCTCGCGGATCTTTCTAACGCTTTCCAGGTCATCTCCGCCCAGCCCATCTTTTTCTTCCAGTGATTTTTCTCCATCTTTTGTACGCATGGGAGCGTGTAAAACACGGCGAAGCTCAATACCAGGTCTGTCGGGTACCAGTTTGGCGAGCGCATTTGATTCGGGCAGGGGAAGATCCATTACCCTCGCCACATCCTTGATGCTCATTTTGGCGGCCATGGTACCGTAAGTAATGATCTGGGCCACCTGGTTCTTCCCATATTTGTCTACTACATAGTCGATCACTTTTTGTCTTCCCTCATCATCAAAATCGGTGTCTATATCGGGCATCGACTTACGGTCGGGGTTCAGGAAACGCTCAAACAGGAGATTATACTTGATGGGATCGATATTGGTGATACCGGTACAGAACGCGACAACTGATCCGGCAGCCGATCCGCGACCCGGTCCAATGAATACACCCATATCGCGGCCGGCTTTGATAAAATCACTCACGATCAGAAAGTAACCGGCAAAACCCATCGTTTTGATCGTAAATAGTTCAAAACGCAGGCGTTCGTCTATTTCTGGCGTGATCTCATTATACCGTTGTTTGGCACCTTCCCAGGTCAGGTGTTCCAGGTATTCATCCTGCGAGTTGAATTTTGTGGGTACCTGGAAAAAAGGAAGGAGGATATCTCTTTTCAGGTTCAGCAGGTCGATCTTATCAACAATTTCATTGGTATTATCGATAGCTTCCGGCAGGTCATGAAAGACCTTCTTCATTTCTTCCGTGGTCTTGAAATAGAACTGGTCGTTCGGAAATGCGAATCGTTTACCTTTTATATTCACATCATCATCCGCAAAATCCCGCATGGCAGGCGTGGCGACCTTCTCACCGGTGTTGATGCACAAAAGAATATCATGTGCATTAAAATCACTCTGGTCTACATAATGGGAATCATTGCTTGCTATGATCCGTACATTGTATTTTTTCGCCAGCTTTATTAATACCAGGTTCACTTTGTCCTGCTCCTGCATACCATGCCGCTGCAACTCTACATAAAAATTATCCTGGAATATATTGAGCCACCATTTGAATTCATTTTCCCCCTCAGCTTCTCCTTTTCTTAAAATGGCTTGAGGCACAGAAGCACCAAGGCAACAGGTGGTGGCGATAAGTCCTTCATGGTATTTTAGAATAAGTTCCTTGTCTATTCTCGGGTATTTACTATACATGCCCTCGATAAAACCAAGCGAGGTGAGTTTGATCAGGTTTTTATACCCCTGTTCATTTTTTGCCAGTAATATCTGGTGATGCCGTATATCTTTTTGTTCTTTGGTAAATGTTTTCTGGTGCCGGTTAGCCGTGATATAAAATTCACAACCTACCACCGGTTTTACTTTCAGGTTGCCATTGGCATCTTTATGTTTATAGGCTTCTGCCACAAACTCAAATGCGCCAAACATATTACCGTGATCACTGATGGCCAAAGCCGGCATTCCATCAGCTATCGCTTTCTTATATAAATTCTGGATAGAAGCGGCCCCATCCAAAAGAGAGAATTGCGTATGTACGTGTAAATGAGAAAACTTCATATTCAAATTAAAAATTCAAAAGTAAAAATTCAAAATGGGTCACTGTCCGTCAATTAAAAATTCAAAACTAAAAATTCAAAAATAGTTCCCGATTGTTTGAAAAAGCTTCAACCAATTACGCCTTTTTTAATTTTCAATTATGCATTTTGAATTTCTACGGTTTTTTCCTAAAGCTAAAGACACTGATGCTTCCTGTACTATAACTACAAACCCATGCTTCAAGTTTGTTATCATTTTCAAAAATATCTACGCCCACCGGATGTCCCTTACAGGGCAGTGATGCGACTTTGGTAAAACTATCTTCATTGATCTTAAATACTTCTACTTTATCACTGCTGTAGCAGGTTACAAAAAGAAACCGGTGATTTTTTGACAGGATGATCGTTCTTGGTTGTGCAGGTGTTTCGGCAGTGAACAGGGTATTGCCTGTCCCGGCATCGATACAAGCTATTTTTGCCAGTTTATTATAGGAAACAAAAATATGACCGCTGGTGTCCATCACAATATGCCGGGGGTTCGAAGCTACTTTTATGTCTTCCTGCTTTTGCCAGTCTTCGTTATTGATCACCGCAATACTCGCGCCGCCCATAATGGCTACATAGGATTTTTTATTTTTATCATCCACCACTATTCCCCTTGGTATGGATGATACAGGTATTGTACTGATCACTTTGCCAAACGGGTATTCTTCTTTATCGATCTCAAGTATACTCACTGAATAAGAATGCCAGTTACTCACCAGCAGGTGTTTACTATCAGCGGTGCGGGAAATGATCTTTGGCGTTTTACCTGTTTTTATCAATGGTACATAGATCGAATCAGTCAGTTTTATACCGGGATAGATGATCCGGATCTTTTTGACAGCCTGGCTATCATTTACTTCAGTCGGGGTTAATATATTACCCCTGATCGAATCGATCCAGATAGGCACAATTCCTTCCGCGTTATGGAGTGATACCCATAGTATTTTATCATCATGACTAAGACAGGCTTCAACCGGCTTTTCTTCATAAGAGGGGATGGGTTTCTCTTTTGCGTAATCCCAGCCGGTGCCTTTGGTGGGAAAGAATTTATATTCTTTAACGATCTTTCGGGATGCCTGGTCAAATTCGTACACACTCATTCCCTCCAGGTTCATCGCGTATAAACGGGACCCATTGCTGTTGAACAACACAGATTTTGTTCCCGGAGCGGCACGAAGCAATTCCGTTTTTTCATATTCGATTTGTGAATAAGGACTGGCGACGGATTTGTTCATGTTGGCGCCTGCAACAAGCATCAATCGCCTGTTTTCATTGCCACTACAGGCAGCGAGCAATACAACAAATATGAATAAGGTTAGATTACGCATGAATGAATATCAATAATAAGTAAATAACAATAAGTAATAATTTAAATTGATCAGGGTCAGGTAATCGCTAATTGAAGCCTAAATCGCTTATTCACAGTAACTTAACCCTCAGGCAATTTAAAATTCCAAATTTCGTTAAAAGGAAGCTCCTTTTTCACATTTATAAACTATATTTTTGCACGGTTTTTGAACCGTCCCGGAACCTCAAAAAAAGCTGAATGTTCAAAAAACTTATACCTGCTTTATTGATCGCTGCCGCGATGACGAGTTGCTCAAGTATCAAGCCGATTAATTCTGCAAGTACTACAAGGCCTGCTGCTCCCGTGCATACCGCCCCGCAGGTTACAGCGAAGACCACTAAGGATGTGAAATTTCTGAATGATATCAATGTCAATGCTTCAACAGAAAATAAGGAAGCGGGTACCCGGCAGGCTGAATACATGACAACTGATGCTTCAAAAATAAAAAGCGGTCCCGCGATGCCGGCTGCTGAAGGTTCTTTCAGTGCGGAAAAAGCTTCTGCGGTACAATTAAAATATGCTGTTCTGTTAAACACAGAAGTGGAAATGCTGAGTGATCTTCATTTACTGGAATATGTAGACGAATGGTACGGAACAAAATACCGGTTAGGAGGTACTTCCAAATCAGGTATTGATTGTTCTGCATTTGTACAGGCTGTATATCTTTCTGCATTTGGACTCTCGCTTCCGCGTACAGCGAGGGAGCAATACAAGACCTCCCGGATTATTTCCGCTACTGACCTGAAAGAGGGCGACCTGCTTTTCTTTAATACTACCGGTGGCGTATCTCATGTAGGGATTTACCTGATGAATAATAAGTTCATTCATGCTTCTTCTTCAAGAGGAGTAACGGTAAGCGATATCTTCGATCCTTATTATCTTAAAAAATATCTTGGTGCTGGGCGAATAGAAAAGCCTGAGGCAAACGCGAGATAAAAATAATTACACCTTTATGCTGATTAAGTACGCTGTTTAATCAGCATGGAATAGTATTACCAGCCCTAAAGTAATTGTTAGCTATAACAGGATTACTATTACTTACTCCAGCCCATTCTCTTTTTCAGTGTTTGTAATACGGCTGCAACATCAGGTGATAGCTGGAAGTATACAGCTGCGGAAACATACAGGAGAATGAATAATACGGTTCTTAGCAGCAGCCCCCAAAATCCATGCATATTAATAAAAAGTAAATAGGACGCGGTATAAGATATGCCAGCAAGCAGCAGGATGTATAAAGACTGTATAGTGAAAGGGAAAAGTCTGAACTTCCTGTACAGGAATAAAATCCGGATCAAATTGTAAATGGATATCGATACAAGATTGGCAATAGCAGGTCCTATAAGTCCATATTGTTTGGTAAGAATATAGGTAAGAGGCAGCATCAATGCCAATAGTATAACGCCACTCACCAGTTGAAAGCGCCAGTAATTGGATGTGCCGATTATGTGTTCATTTACTCCTGTGCCCAGGTCGATGACCCTGGTGAGGCCGAGCAGCAGGAACGCATGAAACCCCAAAAGGTAATTGTCGTTGAGCTTGAAAGTAATGATGGCTTCCTGATAGTTCAGGGCAATCAGCAAATAAATGCCTGAAGCAAAGAGTAAAAGGTTGATGGATGAACGCTGGTAGATCTTTTGCAGCAATGGCATGTCCTTCGATTTCCATGCTCTTGCCAGCCGGGGAATTGCTGAAGACACGATTCCCCGCTGCGGTGCCTGGATGATGCTGGTCATAATAGTAGCCAGTCCAAAAATCCCTGCTTTTTCCAACCCATCTTTTAATACGGAAGCAATCACGATTGAGTCAAATACCTGCGATAACTGAAAAACGATCGTACTGGAATAGATAAATAAACAAAAAGTGATGATCTTTTTATAATAGCGGCGAGTGACTTTGCTAAACGAAAAAGTAAAATGAATTTGTTTGGTAAAAGCAAGGTAACAAAGCAAAGTAAGTGCTATGGCCGGGTATGTTAACGCATACAGTTTTATAAAAAGACCGAAACTGTTTATTACTCCCAATATAAAAAGCAGGATCAATACAGTAGTGATCAATCTCCATTCTACTTCTTTAAGAAAATTTGTGAGTACAGGCTTGCCCAGTCCCCAGGTGTATGTTTCCAGTACCGAGTAAATTGTAAGACCCAATCCCATCGGGAATAACCAGTAATAGTATATTACCAGTTGGGGTGAGTTAGTTCCAAACTTACGGATCACCATATCTTTAAAGACCCAGCCTGCTACCAATACCATCAAAAAACCAAACACGCTCACCAGGAGTGCAACGGATATAAGATCATTTTTCTTGTGCTCTACATGGTCCTTGTAGTATGGAAAAAATTTGGAAATGAAACTCGGCATTGCTAATCCTGCAAATGCAAGTATAAGAGAAGCTATTTGTACAAAAATAGAAGTTAGTCCATATTCTGAAGTGGTGAAACGGGTCCCAAAAAAATAAAAATTCAACATACCCACAGCAAAGCCGAAATAAATTACCAGGGATGATATAATACTTTGCCGGCGTATAGTGCTCATTAACAGGAAAGATTTATTTTGTAGATGCTGGATATCTTATGGCAAATAACGGACGAATGTTATTTTAATCTTTTACTTCTTTAATAGTAATATAAAAATTCTTGTTGATATCCTTTATCTCATAATTCAGTGGAAGGCTTATTTTTTTCCATTCATTGGTTGGCGTAATAATAAATGGTTTGCCAGTACCTATTTGAACCGGCATCTCAAACCCTTCTATGCAATTAACCCAGCGGTAAGACAATTCTCTTTCATTCATCTTGTACTCCAGTGTCGGAATCTTTACCGCACGCAGATACTGGTCAAACACTTTTGAAAAATCTACTCCCGATTTTTTACTGATATATTGTTCTACGTCTTTTGAATCAACGGTCTTATGATAAAAGTCTTTGTTCAGTCCCCGCAGGATTTCTTTGAATTTCACATCATCATTGATGATCTGCCGGATCGTATGCAGCATATTAGCTCCTTTGGGATACATGTCTTCACTGCCTTCTTTGTTTACTCCATATGGCCCTATCACGGGGCTACTATTGCGAATACCTCTTCTCAGGCCCTGGCAATATTCATCTGCGGCTTCTTTGCCCTGCTGGCATTCTACAAATAATACTTCCGAGTAAGTGGTAAACCCTTCGTGCACCCACATGTCAGCAAGATCATTGGTAGTAATATTATTGGCAAACCACTCATGCCCGCTTTCGTGAACGATGATATAATCCCAATCCTTACCACGGCCGGTGCCGGAAAGGTCCATGCCCAGGTAGCCGTTCATGAATTTATTACCATAAGCTACAGCGCTCTGGTGTTCCATTCCCAAATGAGATGATTCTACCAGTTTGTAACTATCCTCGTAAAAAGGGTAGGGGCCAAACCATTCTTCAAAACATTTGAGCATTTTTTTTACATCTCGGCCAAATTGGGTTTTTGATTTCTCCAGGTCATAATCCAATACCCAGTAACTGCAATCCAACTCACCTTTTTCACCGGCAAACTTTTCTTCCCAGTTCACATATTTGCCGATATAAGGGATGATATTATAATTATTGATCGGGTTTTTAACATTCCATTCCCAGGATGTTGTACCATCATCATGGCTTGTTTTTTTAGTCAGTCTTCCGTTGCCTACTGCTGTCAGTGAATCGGCCACACGAATAGTCAGCGTTGCTCCCAGGTCTGGCTCATCGCCCTGGTAATCTTTACAGGGATACCAGACACTTGCTCCCAATCCCTGGCAGGCCACTGTCATCCAGGGACGTCCTTTTTCATCTTTTTTCCAGATCCATCCTCCATCCCAGGGCGGGTTGATGGCTTCCCTTGGTTTGCCATGATACTGCAATACAATGATATCCCCATCCTGGATCGATTTATAGATCGCTGAAGTCTCCAGCCAGTAAACATTACCTTCCCGTGTAAAAGGAATATCGAGCGGGCTGGCCCTACTATTTTTTTTATATCCTGAGAGATAGGCTGCCTTGTCCAATATCATTGGTTGCTGCAGGTCTATCTGCAAACGGGTTGTAGATGCCGTTTGTATTTTTTTTATCTGTATCGCCACGCTTCCGCTGATTGTTTTATTAATATAATCAGGGGTCACATCAATCGAATATTTTTGTACATCCCACCAGGCTCGTTCAGGAGTAACGCTTCCACGAAGTGAATCCTGGTGATTAAAGCTTTTTTTTGACGTGCCCAATTGAGCGGCCACCGGTGTAGATATAAAAATCACTATCGCGGCAATTAAAAAAAAGAAAGCGTGCTGTTTCATGTGTTATTGTTTTGGCCGTATACCTGCCTGTCGGCAGACAGGATATATTCACATAAATTATCATCGCCGTTGGTATGGATCAGCTCGATAATTTTTGCGGATATTTCACGTATAATTGTTTTGATAATGTAAATTTAGTCGTTCATGCGAAATATGGTAGTTAAAAGATACAGGATGATGAATTCCGGGTACGGGATAATGAAAACAGGCTGGATATGGATTGCCGCATGCTTTTTAGTAGTTTCCTGCGGACACACGGGTAACAGCGGACAAAAGATCTTTCACTATAATGAATTTACCGGAATTGCCTCTCTCGACCCGGTATTTGCCAAAAATCAGTCTACGATGTGGCCTGCACATCAACTCTTCAATACACTGATTGAAACCAGCGATAGCCTGGAATTAAAACCTTCGCTGGCCCTGAGATGGGAAATATCGGCTGATAAACTGATTTATACTTTTCATTTAAGGAATGATGTTTTCTTTCATGATGATCCGGCATTTGAGAACGGTAAAGGCCGAAAAATGACAGCAAAGGATGTTGAGTATAGTTTTTACCGCATTATCGATAAAAATATTGCCAGCCCCGGGGCATGGATCTTCAACCGGAAAGTAGATACCGAACGGCCATTCATGGCAATCGACGATTCTACTTTTCAGATAAAACTGGTGCGCGCATACCAGCCGGTATTGGGCATCCTCTCAATGCAATACTGTTCAGTGGTAGCAAAAGAAGCTGTTGAGAAATATGGGAATGATTTTCGCCGCCATCCTGTGGGTACAGGACCTTTTTCGTTTGTGGCCTGGGAAGAAGGCCAGGCACTGGTATTAAAAAAGAACCCGCACTATTTTGAAAAAGATGAACAGGGTAACAGCCTTCCTTATCTTGAAGGAATAAAGATCACCTTCTATGATAGTAAGGCTACAGAGTTTTTATTATTCAGGCAAAATAAACTGGAATTCATCAACGATATAGACGCGTCATTTAAAGATGAGATCCTGACACGACAGGGCGTTTTGCGAAAGGAATGGATGGGCAAGATACAATTGCAGGTCACTCCCTATCTGAACATCGAATACTTTGGAATCCTGGCCGATTCATCAAATACACTATTAAAAAGCTCTCCATTACGATCAAAAAAACTGCGCCAGGCGATCAACTATGGATTTGACAGGCGCAAGATGATCCTCTACCTGCGAAATTCACTGGGCACCCCGGCCGAGTCCGGATTTGTGCCGCTGGGGCTTCCTTCATTCGACTCATCACTGGTAAAAGGCTATTACTACGACCCTGCAAAAAGCCGGCAATTGCTGCAGGAAGCAGGGTTTCCAAATGGTAAAGGACTTGCACCGGTGAAATTATTGAGTATTGCACTTTATGCTGATATGGCAAGTTTTGTAGCAAAACAGCTGGAGGAAACCGGTATTCCGGTCCAGGTTGAAATAGTGCAAAAAGCATTACTGCTCGAAATGACGGCTAACTCTACCGCCTTATTCTTCAGGGCAAGCTGGATCGCAGATTACCCCGATGCCGAAAATTATCTCTCCGTGTTCTATTCCAAAAACCCGGCCCCGCCTAACTATACGCGATACAAAAATCCACGGTTCGACGCGCTTTTTGAAAAAGCGCTGGGAGAAGAAAATGATTCTATTCGCTATGATCTTTACAGGCAGGCAGATCAGCTGCTGATAGAAGACGCACCGGTCGTGCCCCTATGGTATGATCAATCGGTAAGAATTGTACAGCCGTACGTGAAAGGGTTTACACCGAATGGCCTCAACCTGCTGGAGCTTCGGAGAACAAAAATCGGCGAATAACTTTTTGGGGTTTTAACACGGAGGGCACGGAAAAAATTATTTCATTCTTTCTTTCTGAATAACATGTCTGGCTTGTACAATAAGTTATACGTCTACCCGAATTGGAAACACGGAACAGGCAGCGTCTGCGTATTCCGTGTTTCCATATTTTGAGGTCAAACGGGAGTAAATAATCAGCGATAGAGTGATTGCCGAACAGAAAGAATGAAATAATTTTTTCCGTGCCCTCCGTGTTAAAAAACAAATAAGAGAGCACTCCCAACTATTTTTTCAATTTGTCCTTAAATACCTTTCTGAATTTATCCAGCTTAGGCCTGATCACAATTTTACAATAAGGATTTGTATTCTCATTATTTTCAAAGTATTGCTGGTGGTAATTTTCTGCAGGATAAAATTTCACCGCTGGTACGATCTCTGTTACGATCGGGTTATTAAAGGCCCCGCTTTTATTCAATTCTTCCTTGTATTTTTCAGCTTTTTCTTTTTGCTCCGTATTATGATAAAATACACCGCTTCTATACTGTGTGCCTACATCATTACCCTGCCTGTTGAGCGTGGTAGGATCATGCGTTTCCCAGAATACTTCCAGTAATTCGTCAAAGCTGATTTTTTTTGGATCATACACTATTTCCAGCGCTTCTGCGTGCCCCGTAGTACCGGTACACACCTCTTTGTAGCTGGGATTGGCGACCTGGCCCCCGGTATAGCCCGAAGTAGCGCTGACTACACCATCAAGCTCTTCGAAAATAGCTTCGGTACACCAAAAACAACCATTGGCAAAAGTAGCGGTGTCAGTTGCTCCTGTATGTTGACTGACTGGCGATGTTGAACTTGTCACGTTATTGTCTTGTTTTTTTTGTTGTGCACAGGAAATGAACTGGCACATGCCAATAACAAAAATTGTCATGATTGGTTTTAACAAGTGCCTTTCAGGAATTCGCATGATAAAATTTAGTACAAAATACGTCAATATGGGTAGATCGGATTAGTGATCCCCTTTGCATTAACAAGTTGTTATAATATACCTCAAAAAGATTACCGGTAAAGTTTTTTACTATGTTTCGCCTGCGCATGTTCAATGTTCGTTCGATACTAACCCACATCTAACCCACATCTAACCCACACATCACCCACAGAAACCCTGGGTAAGATCTGTGTTTAAGCTGTGTTAATTCAGCAGCGGCTAAGCGGTTGTATCGAAGGAGCACCGTACAGTCATCGCGTAAAGACCGGGTTAAGCAGGCCCTAACTTATAAGCCTGCTATACAGCGGAATGGCAGTTGTGGTTCAGGTATCTCGGGCAGGTTATGTCTTGCATTTTTAATTTGAATTCGACAGCGGTGTTCAAAAATGCAAAGCCTGTTAAGGCCGGTCCGGCTTAAAAACTAATGAATATTTAACACATCATATTTCATATTTATCTTTTATCCTTCTTTTCAAAAATTGCAGCAAGTTTTTATATAAGTTAGTTTACCAAAGATTAATATTTATCTGCAAATGAGTAAAAAAAGGTACTATAAGGAACTGGTCATGAGAGAGTTTTATTTCGATGGAGCCTTGTCCTGTGCCGATCTGAGTACCCGGGTTCAAAAAAGTTTACCACTCACCATGAAGATCCTGAATGAAATGATCGAAGAAGGAACGGTGGTAGAATCTGGTTATGCTCCTTCAAGTGGCGGCCGCAGACCTGCCATGTATTCGATAAAAGAAGATACGCTCTACATTGTGGCAGTGGCCATGGACCAGTTGGTTACCCGTATTTCAGTGATGAATAATAAAAATCAGCACGTAACGGAGATAGATAAATTCGAATTACCGCTTTCTAAAAACCCTGAAGCGCTTACTGAACTTACGAAGCGCATAGAGGCACTGATCAAAAAATCGGGGATAGCAAAAAAAAAGATACTGGGTATCGGCATTGGCATGCCGGGCTTTATTGATTTCAAGAAAGGCATAAACTATTCTTTTCTCGAAACAACGAATAAAACAATCGCACAGACACTGACCGAAAAAACCGGGCTTCCTGTATACATCGACAACGACTCAAGTTTGATAGCGCTCGCCGAATTCAGGTTTGGATCAGCTAAAAACAAAAAAACCTCGATGGTGATCAATATCGGCTGGGGAGTAGGACTGGGCATGGTATTGAATGGTGAATTGTTTCGTGGCCACAATGGCTTTGCCGGTGAGTTCAGTCATATTCCCATTTTTAATAACAACAAACTTTGCGGATGTGGGAAGACGGGTTGTCTTGAAACAGAAACCTCATTACTGGTGGTGATTGAAAAAGCGGTTAATGGATTAAAAGCTGGTCGTTTATCAGGGATCGATAAAAAATTTCCTACGGGTCATTTTGAACAGGATGCCCAGGCTATCATTACCGCTGCGCTAAAAGGCGATCAGTTTGCTGTTGAATTATTTTCTGAAGCTGGCTACAATATAGGAAGAGGTGTAGCTGTACTCATACACATCATCAATCCCGAATCCGTAATACTCAGTGGGAGAGGCGCATTGGCAGGAAAGGTATGGCAGGCGCCTATTCAGCATGCATTGAATGAACATTGTATTCCCCGCCTGGCTGCCAATACAACTGTAGAAGTTTCTACGCTTGGTTATGATGCGGAATTGATTGGCTCTGCGGCACTGGTTATGGAAAACCGGGTGAGAGAAAGCGAGAAAATCCCCGGTAAGAAAAAGACCAGCCCCGATTTTGTTATAAACTAGTATAAAACGTTTCTTAACATACGTCTTTATAGCGTCACATTTTTAAAACCAAAAATAACTTAGCATGAAAAACACACGATGCTTGCTATTCTCGTTTGCCATGTTCATTGCGACAATCCTTTCTGCCCAGGAAAAGCGCACTATTTCGGGAGTAGTAAATGACAATAACGGGAAACCGGTACCGGCTGCTACGGTCACCATAAAAGGTAGTTCACATACAGCAATCGCAGATGATAATGGCAGGTATAGTATTGTCATTGACAAACCGAATGCTGTGCTGATATTTACCTCAACTAATTTTTCACCGAAAGAAATAAGGGTTGGCACTACTGATCAACTGGATGTGGTCATGGATAATGTGACCGGAGATCTTGGCGAAGTAGTGGTGACTGCCCTGGGAATAAAACGTGCTCCGCGATCACTGGGCTATGCCGCACAAAGGGTGAGCGGCGCAAGTATAACTATAGCGCAGGCGCCGACCATTGCGCAGGGTTTATTGGGTAAGGTTGCCGGGCTTAATATCAGCCAGGCAAGTGGAGGTGTGGAAGGTGGTTCATCCCGTCTCGTGATCAGGGGTAATACAAGTCTTACAGGAGATAACCGCGCATTGATCGTGGTAGATGGTGTACCCATTAATAATGATCCGCTCAATGTAAATAAGAATAATGAAGCAGGCGGCGGTCTTGGTTTAAATACAGGTTCCGATGTAGCAGTATATAACGACTGGGGAAGTGGTTTGAATTTTATTAATCCGGAGGATATAGAAAGCCTCACGGTATTGAAAGGCCCTGCCGCTGCTGCACTCTATGGCAACAGGGGAGCCAATGGGGTTATACTGGTGAACAGGAAAAAAGGTTCAAAGAGAAAAGGACTGGGAGTTGACTATGGATTCAGTATGCGCAATACATCCGTGTATGATGATTTCTATAATTTCCAAAATGAATATGGTCTTGGTTTCGCCGCTTCTTTATTGACGGCGGATAATAACAAAAAATTCCCCGTCAATGTAAATGGGCAACGTTACCAGCCAAGGACCTATGGACCTGATCAACCCGGCAACTATACAGAAGGGTCTGGTGGATGGATTCCTTACCCGGTAAATCCAAGTCAGACCTACCCGATATTTTCTTATCCAAGTGGTTTGTCCTGGGGAGGTAAATTTGATAACCAGCCCATACTGTGGTATGATGGTGTATTGAGACCTTATAGCGCACAACCTAATAACTGGAAACCTTTCTTTCCTGATGGATACACGAACCAGCACAATGTTTCGGTATCAGGCGGAAATGATTTTGGTACGATAAGACTTTCTTATACACGGGAAGACAATAAGGCCAATGTATTAAACAGCAATTATCACAGCAATATCTTCAATATCGGTTCTTCCGTTAAGATCAGTTCTAAACTGACGGCCGATGTGAATGCAAGTTATGTTAACTACGAACGATTGAACACCCCCAGTATCGGAGGAGGTGCATTGATCGGACTTATCTATTCCGTAACAAGAGACTACCGTCCTGACGTAGACCTGGCCAATCAATACAATCCTGACGGATCACGCAGGGATCTGACCAACTCAAGTAATTTCCCGGCCGGATCTCCACCGTATCCTTATAATGGGGGATATATCGGGAATGTATTCTGGAATAGTTATAAAAACAATACCGAATTCAATCACAACAACCTGACCGGAAGTATTAAGCTGACGGCAGATGTGACCAGGTGGCTGACAGTGACTGGCCAGGCAGGTCTGGACCACGGTAATGATGTTACCGAAACAAGAAATTATCCTACCGATGGCCAGGGTATTGCAGATGGAAAATATGCTGAAGCGATGCAAAGAAACCAGGCCAGGAACCTATTGGCAATGGCTCGGATTTACAAAGACAATATTGCCAATAAAGATATCAACCTGAGTTTTACCGGAAGCGGAGAGTCAATCAGTGTTAATAACTATGGTACATCGGGCTCCACTGATGGCAACTTTATCAATCCATTTTTATTTTACCTGGGTAATGGTGCAAATCCTGTGAAGGCAAACGATTCCAGGTTTGGTTATAAGATCAATTCCTTACTGGGCATTTTTGATGCATCGTATAAGAATTACCTGTTTCTGCAAGTCACTGGTCGTAACGACTGGACTTCTACATTGCGTACAGAATATAATTCCTTCTTTTATCCTTCTGTAAGTTTGGCTTATGTTTTCTCCGACGGTATAAAAGGGTTTAAAGAAGCAGCGCCCTGGTTGAGCTTTGGAAAACTAAGTCTTTCTTATGCGGGTACAGGTAACGGCGCGGCTCCTTATGCGACCAATGCTATTATTGATGGGGTGGCGTACAATGGCCAGGTAGCGCAATCTTATCAAAACATACTTTCAGATCCAAAGATCAAACCACAGCGGACACGCCAGGTTGAAGCAATTTTGAACCTGGGCATGTTCAACAACCGCGTAAATGTAGAATTGACCGGGTATAGTGGTAATTCATTCCCGCAGATTGTGACTAATCCTCTCCCTATCGCATCTGGCGTAAATACGATACGTATCAATGACGCAAAAATTTCCAACAAAGGATTTGAGTTTATCATTAATGGATCTCCGATATCTACCAAAGACTTTACCTGGAACGTCAGTATCAATGGCGCGCATTCTACCAACAAAGTAGTGTCCTTATCGGGTGCAGACAGTGTATTGACATTGGGATCGTATTATGGAGGATCAGGCGTATCTCAGCGTGTAAGAGTGGGCGACAACTATGGCACTATTTACGGAAGGGATTTCACGTATGATAAAAACGGTCAGAAAATAGTCAAACTTGCTCTTGGTGCAAACGGTCAGCCTATTGGTTATACAGTTAACGGGCAAACCTATAACGCCACGGTTTGGGCGCTTTCGTCCGATGAAGTGCCGATTGGTAATTCTCAACCCAAACTGGTTGGTGGTATCGCCAATACATTCCGTTACAAGAATTTTGCACTTTACTTCCTCACTGATGCCAAAATCGGGGGTGATACATATTTTGGATCTTATGGCGCTGGTATGGGTAACGGATTGAGAGAGGAAACGGTAAAAGAAAGAAATGGCGGAGGCCTTGCTTATGTGTATCCTGATGGTACTACATCCAATACAGGTATGACAATGGGTGGCGTATTTGCCAATGGTAGTGCTAATAATGTTGTAGTAGCTGCCCCCTGGTATTATGCCAATACCTATGCATCATGGAACCACGTTGGTGTACCCCGCTCCACTGCTGTGTTTAAAAACTCATGGATGAAACTGCGGGAAGTAAATTTGTCTTACCAGATTCCTGCAGCTCTTGTAGCAAAAACAAAGATCTTCCAAAATCTGAGTGTCTCACTTATTGGCAGGGACCTGTTCTACATTTTTACTACGATACCAGATGGTCTGAATCCTGAAGGTGTGAATGGTATAGGTAATATGCAGGGTATAGAATTTTCTTCATTGCCCAATGTACGTTCAATGGGATTTTCTGTAAAAGCCTCTTTCTAATTTTAAAACCTTGGAAAATGAAAAGTAAAAAAATAAACCCCATAATAGCGCTGAGCATTCTTTGCATAACGATGTTTTCCTGCAGCAAAGGCTTTGAAGATATCAACAGAACTCCCGATAAGCCTGACGCATCAACCGTTACAATCCCTGGATTATTCAATGGAATAGTAAAAGACATCACAAATGAAGATGTGACATTGTATGTAAGCTTGTTTTATGATTATACCAATCAGCAGGCTGTTCAGAATAACACAGCGCCTTTTTTAAACTATACTTCCAGTCTTTGGAATACCTATTATCCTATTTTGTTTGATTACAAAAAACTGCAAAGCCTGATAGCTGGAAACACTGCAAAAGACAGGTATAGCAATGTGAAATACATGGCTGATATATTGATGGCATCCAAAACCCTGCATATGCTGGATTATTATGGTGATATTCCATACAGCAATGCTTCGAAAGCCGATGAGGGAGATGCATTCCGCCATCCTGCTTACGACAAACAGGCTGATGTGTATAAAGCAGTACTGGCCGATCTGAAAGCGGCTGCAGACGGCATAAAAACCAATGATGCCACACAGATCAGTCTGGGTGCTTCGGAATCTTTCCTGGGGGGCGACTACGCTGCCTGGATACGTTTTGCCAACGCGTTGCGGCTGCGTTACGCTGTTCGTTTGTATGGAAAAGAACAAACATTGTGCAGTGAGATCATTACAGATATTATTGGAGGTAATAAACCCCTGCCTGAAAATCAAAATCCTGCGGCCTTAGCTAAAAATAATTTTGGTTTCTGGCCTAAAAATGTAAGCCCTGCTATCATCGACAACGACAGGAAATGGTATAGCTTCCGGGAGTTTTCTGTTTCTGCGATGCGCATGAGCAGTAATGTATGGGGCCAGATGTCTGTTAATAATAATACAGATGGGTCGGGTATATTCGATCCCCGTTGTGTTATATGGTTTCAAACCAATAACGCGGGTCAATGGGTACCCCAGCCACAGAACCATTCTGTATCAGATGGCGGCCAGCCTTATCCTTCTTCCAAAGTACGACCTGCTATCGGTGCGGACGCAGCGAATAAATTTTCAGCGTTTAACCTGCAGTTTGTATCTGAAGTGGCCGTTTATCCTTACCTGATCATTTCTGAGTCAGATGTATACTTTTTAAAAGCAGAGATCTATCAACGGGGCATGGGGGTGGTAAAAAATATCGCTGCTGCCAAAACTGCTTACGAAGCTGGTATAAAATCTTCGGTTGATTTTTGGTATGCCTATACAAACCTGGCAGCATGGTCACCTTTACCCACTCCTCCGACAGGCGCACAGATGATAGCATTTTTGGCTACACCAACCGTTCTTTACAATGGGGCTAATGATGCGGATGCATTGAAAAAAATAGCTACCCAGGCATGGCTGGCTACAATGTGGAACCCGGCGGAAGCATGGGCCATTGTTCGCAGAACAGGACTCACTCCCAAAGATCCCACTTATACACCTGCAGTAACAAATAAACTACCCTATCCCGAGGATGAAAAGACGAATAACTATGCAAACTGGCAGACCGCAACAGGTGGTGCGGATCCAGGCGCACAGATATTGACAAAAGTATACTGGATGCCGTAATAAATATTTTTCTCGTTAAGCAGTATGTTAAGTTTGGCCGGTCTTGAGACCGGCCCTTTTTTTAAATTCAAAAGTCAAAAGGCAAAATTCAAAAATGCACTCCGAAAACCGGGGGCTGTTTTTGAATTTTGCATTTTGACTTTTGAATTTGCAAGTCCTGGGATAACTAGCGGAAGCCGCAAGATGATTACCTTTGCAGCCCTCAGCCCGGGATAGCCTGTGCTGGGGATAATTATATGAAACTTTTTCCCGAATCTGCGTATTTACAATTGGAGTTTGACAAGGTCAGGACCTTGCTGGCCAATTATTGCCAGACAGAACATGCAAGAAACAAAGCAGAAAATCTCCGTATTCACACCCGTAAGGAATTTATAGATGTTGAGTTAAGGCAAAGTCACGAATATCATCAGTTGTTACAGAACGCGATCTATTTTCCCAATGATTTTGTGTTGAACCTGGCGAAGGAACTCAAATTGTTATCTATCCCCGGTGCTGTATTAAATGGCGAGGAGTTGATGCATATCCGCCGGCTTGCAGAAAATATGGACAAACTGTTTCGTTGGTTTGATGCGGAGAGAAAATCTGCATACAATGCCATGGCGAAAGTGATTGCTGATACGTATTATGAAAAGGCGATCATTGTACTGATAGATGAAGTGCTGGATGAAAGCGGCCAGGTCAAAGACAATGCTTCCGAAGAGCTTAAAGAGATCCGGATGAATCTTTATCGCAAACGGAATGAACTCCGTAAAGTGTTTGAAAAGATTGTAGCCAAACTAAACAAACAGGGCTATCTCGCCGAGATCGAAGAAAGTTTTATGAGCGGTCGCAAAGTAGTGGCAGTGATGGCTGAACAGAAAAGAATAGTGAAAGGCATTTTGCATGGGGAAAGTGATAGTCGCAAGACGGCTTTTGTAGAACCGGAAGAAACGATCGAATTAAACAACAGGGTATTTGACCTTGAGAACCAGGAGAAAAAAGAGGTATACCGCATCCTTCGAAAATTAACAGAGCGGCTCTCTGCTTATTCATCTTTGTTGAATGGGTATCATACAATAGCCGGCGAGTATGATTTTATAAGGGCTAAAGCAAAACTTGCTACAGATATCAAAGGCGAATTTCCACAAGTGGCGGACAAAGCACATGTGCACCTGGTAAATGCCTATCACCCGTTGTTGTATCTCTATAACCAGCGTTCAAAAAAAACGACCATCCCTGTTTCAATAACGCTTGACGATAAACAGCGGATACTGGTCATCAGTGGTCCCAATGCCGGCGGCAAGACCGTGACGATGAAAACAATCGGCCTGCTGCAAATGATGGTGCAAAGTGGTTTGCTGGTGCCTGTTCATCCGTCTTCACAGTTCGGCATCTTTAAACAACTGATGATCCATATTGGCGACACCCAAAGCCTCGAATTTGAATTGAGTACTTATAGTAGTCACCTGATTCACATGAAACATTTCATGGAAAACGCGAACGGTAAAACGCTTTTCTTTATCGACGAACTGGGTAGCGGCAGTGATCCAAATCTCGGAGGCGCATTTGCAGAAGTGATCTTACAGGAGCTTGCAAAAAAACATGCGTTCGGCATAGTGACCACGCATTATCTCAACCTGAAAGTGATGGCCGGCAAAACTGCAGGTATAGTCAATGGCGCTATGGCCTTTGATGAAAAAAATCTGCAGCCGCAATATAAATTACTGATTGGTAAACCCGGTAGTTCATATACCTTCTCCATCGCCGAACGCATAGGACTTGACAAGGGTCTGATCAAACGGGCAAGAGACCTGGTAGATGAAGACCAGTTCCGGCTTGACAAACTACTGAACCGTACAGAACAGGATCTGCAGGACCTGGAACGAAAAGAAAAAGACCTGAACCAGTTACTGAAAGAGAATGAACGCCTGAAAAAGGAAATGCAGGTGGTGATGGACAAGGAGAAACACCGGCAGCAGGTAGAGCTATTAAAAGAGCAGAATAAAATAGCCGAAGACCGCATTGTATACCTGAAGGACATGGAAAGAAAATTAAAACAAATGCTGGTCGAATGGAGAAAGACGGAAGACAAAAAGAAAGTGATCAAAGAAATGGAAGCCCTGTTATTCAAAAAAAATGAACAGAAAGTAGCTACCAAAATGCAAAAGAAGATCGACTCCAGGTTTGCAGAGATAGGAGGAGAAATAAAGATCGGCGACCAGGTAAAAATGAAACGTAATCACCAGGTCGGGCAGGTGATCGAACTCAGGGGTAAAAGGGCGGTTGTCAAGATCGGTTTGTT
>CAZGSG010000055.1:0-25111 GCA_964528095.1 uncultured Terrimonas sp. | reverse complement strand
AACCAGGGAATATAAAAGGGATAGCGCATTGAATCACTCTCTTGGCTCCAATAGAGAAGCTGATTTTTTAAGACGTTACAGTTTTTATGATTCTGTGTATACTGTTCTCAATAAAATAGACAAAACAACACTGCCGGTCAGTGGCCAGATCAACCTCGAATTACTTAAATACGATGTAGAGGAAGACATATCTACTTATAAGTATAAGATGTACCTCAATCCCATACTAGCAGATGAAGGTTTTCATACAGGGCTGGCATCGATGGGCTCGCAGGTGATCACCAAAAAGACAGAATTCGAAAACTATATCCGGCGGTTAAAAGATATACCGCGCATGGTAGAAGAAAACCTGACGCTGATGCGCAAAGGTCTTCAACTGGGTATTTCTCAACCACGTATTATTCTAAATGGATACGAAAATACCTATGACCAGCATATTGTAAATGATTATAAAAAGAGTGTTTTCTGGAAACCATTTGCTACCAAACCATTTGGTATAAATGATGAAGACTGGGCCAGGATAAGCAATGAAGGAAAAATCGCTGTTGAGCAATATGCAATAGAAGGGTATAAAAAGATCAAGCTATTTTTTGATAAAGAATACCTGCCTAAAACAAGAACAACGATCGGTGTATCCAATTTTCCGGATGGGCTGGCTTTTTACCAGGACAGGGCGCATCATTATACCACAACAGATCTTTCGTATGAAGAAATATATACACTCGGATTAGCCGAAGTAGCCAGGATCAATAAAGAGATGATTGAAGTAATGAAAGAAGTGAAGTTTGAAGGCACACTGAAAGAATTTATCGCCTACCTGAGAAAAGAACCCCGTTTTTATGCCACCACACCGGAACAACTGCTGAAAGAAGCTTCCTATATTGCCAAACAGGCGGATGGCATGCTTCCTCAATTTTTTGGAAAGCTGCCAAGACAGCCGTATGGAGTGGAAGCAGTACCTGCTCATCTCGCGCCAACTTATACAGCAGGGAGATACTCAGGTGCTTCCATCTATAGCAAACGAGCCGGACACTATTGGGTAAATACCTATGACCTGAAAAGCCGTCCGCTTTACGCGCTTGAGGCGCTCACAATGCATGAAGCCGTACCCGGGCATCATTTACAAATTTCACTCACCCAGGAGTTAAATGAGTTGCCGGCATTTCGAAGGAATCTGTATGTGAATGCTTTTGGAGAGGGCTGGGGCTTATACTGCGAATACCTTGGTACCGAAATGGGTTTTTATAAAGATCCTTATTCGCATTTTGGCCGTCTCACTTACGAGATGTGGCGGGCATGTCGCTTAGTAATAGATGTGGCATTGCATACAAAAGGATGGACAAGGGAACAAGCAGTAAATTATCTCGCAGACAATACCGCGTTATCACTTCATGAGGTGAACACGGAGATCAACCGGTATATATCCTGGCCAGGTCAGGCACTTGCGTATAAAATGGGTGAGTTGAAAATAAAGGAAATGAGAAAAAAAGCAGAAGAACAGTTAAAGGATAAATTTGATATCCGTGAATTTCACGATCTCGTGCTTTCACAGGGATCTGTTACATTAAAGATATTAGGGGAGATGGTGGACAGGTATATAGCGGAGAAGTTGAAAAAGGAGGATTAACGATATTAGTTATAGCAAAGCCTAACACTCCAACGGGAATAAACTTAATGACACAATAAGACCATACTTTAGCCCTCTTTTCAACAAATCCCATATTATACACTCGTGCTTCTTCATCACTTTAGCTCTGTTTTGAAAAAGTTAAGTGCTATTTTTGTGGCGTAAAAACTCTGGTTCCATGAACTTCAAATCAAAGCTTCCTTACGTTACATCGCATATATTTTCATACATGTCAGGGTTGGCGAATGAGTATAAAGCGATTAACCTTTCTCAGGGATTTCCAAATTTTCAACCATCGCAAGAATTGCAAGACCTGGTTGATAAGTGTTTAAAAGATAAAAGTTTACCATTTGTCAATCAATATGCGCCAATGGCCGGATTGTCAATTCTACGAGAGAGAATCGCTGAAAAGGTGCATAGTTGTTATGGAGTAAATGTCAATCCCGAAACAGAAATTACTATAGGGGTAGGTGCAACAGAGATGATATTTGATACAATTGCAGCCCTTGTCTGGCCTGGTGATGAAGTAATTATCATTGAACCATGTTATGATTGTTACCGTCCTGCAATAGACCTGGTCGGGGGTAAACCAGTAATTTATAAAATGAAGCCTCCTGAATTTAACATTGTTTGGAATGATTTCGCCAGGTTAATTACTGATAAGACTAAAATGATTTGCATAAGTACTCCCAATAACCCTACAGGTTCAGTACTTACTAAAGAGGATATGTTGCGTCTTATTGAATTGGTTAGAGGTACAAACATTTTTATAATGAGCGATGAAGTTTATGAACATATGGTATTCGACGGGGAAACGCATGAAAGTCCGTTGAAATATCCCGAATTAAGAGAACGGACGTTTTCAATATTTTCTTTTGGCAAAACATATCATATAACCGGGTGGAAGGTCGGATATTGTATTGCTCCGAAAGAATTGACTATTGAATTACGAAAAGTCCATCAGAATACGGTGTATTGCGTTACACATCCGTTGCAAAAAGCAATCGCGTTATACATGGAAAAATCAAATGATTACCTGGAATTGTCCCAATTTTACCAGGAGAAAAGAAACCTGTTTCTGAAAGCAACCAAAGAATCAAAATTTATACCATTGCCATGCAAAGGCTCCTATTTCCAGTTGTTTGATTATTCGGGAATTTCAAATGAAAATGATTTTGATTTTTGCGAGCGTCTCATTAAAGAGTATGGTGTTGCAGCTATTCCTGTTTCAAGAATGTATAGTGATCAGCAAGATGACAAACTCATTCGACTCTGTTTTGCGAAGACAGACGATGTCCTAATTACTGCAGGAGATATTATAAATAAAATATAATTCTAACTATTCATAGTCATCCATTTAGTAAAATCTTCTTTTATCTTCTTTATCTTGTCGGGATAATTTTTTTCTTTCGCATTTTTTAGTTCATATGGCGTAAACTCTTCTGAAAATCCCCCGATTTCAGTAATTAAAAGTGCTTCATTGCTTTCGTGATTTATTGTACTTAATATATTGGAAAACTTTTCTACCAGGGCAGATCCGTCATCAGTAGTATCAGTAAAATTTAATACCCCCGCAGTACTAATATCCGGACCATCTTCTCTTCGGGGAATTGTGAATAACATTTTATGTTTATCAACAATCAGTATACTTGGCATTGATGGTACATTGCGAGATACAATTAATTTGATATTTAGATTTCTATTGTTTTTCTTGATCTCAAGAACTCTTTTACAATGAGCATAGGCTTGCTCATCGCCTTCTATCCACTCATATCTATTGATTTTGCCGTTATTCGTTCGTATTTTTTCAAAGTTATCTTTATCTCTTTGCATAATCCGAATATATTGAAACCCTTCACCGCTTTTGGATTTCAATTTATTTTCAATTTCCAGATAGTACGCATGTCTCTCATTTGTTGGATCCAGTGGTTCAAAAGGAGGTGAATAATCCGCTACAATAATAATTTTTGTCTCTGCTTTTTTAACTTCCGTTAAAGAGATTTTATACGCCTCATCTACTTGAAATTTATTTGTGATAAATTGAGTGATAATTTCGTTCTGATTTTCTTTTTTCTTTTCATTATGATAAAAATCAAACGCTCTTACAAATAAGTTAAGTACAATAAATGCCAAAATCAAAATAATAACTGTTACCCACGTAATGTCAGTAATTTTTGATTCATGGATTTTTATTGCAACAAAAACAAAAACCGAAGTAACAAATAAATGGTATAACTCATGGGAAAGAAGTTTTTTAAGTGTTTTCCATTGCAATAGCCAATCAAACAATTTATTCATATTGTTATTTATTTTTTGGTGGTTTTTGCGACAACTTGAGTTTTAAAATGACCTACCCTGTTTTGAACATCAGGGAATCTCTTTTTAGTAATATTTCCAAGTACCATATCAAGTTCCTTATTAAAGGAATGTTTTGACATTAAATAAGTCAATAGAGGAGTGTTTTTACTCTCGTCATAGTTTTGATAAACACCCGTCAATGCATTTAACGGGTCTCTTGAATTTGCTGTACTTTGCATTTTTTCAGCTGCACTAACCGCTTCTTTTGCTCCAATAAGAGATTTTGTTTTATTTTTCCCTAGATTGTTTTTTGGCAAATGCAAATGAAAAACTCTCCATTGCCTGATTAAATCCCTTAACTTGAAAAGTTCATTCTCAATAAGCTTCACCCTATAATCTTTTTTAATATTTAGCTTGTAATTTTTTTTATTCTTAAAATAAAGTGAAACATATTCTTGCGCTATTGCAGGGTATAAATCACGAAAAAGTTGGAAATGTAGATTTACAGAATGGCTACCACTGGTTTGTCCAAGATATTTTCTAAATTTATGATATTCATTTTGCGACAAATTATCAATAATAGGTTTTAGCGACGCTAAAGTAATTTCGTAAAGTATATTAACAATTCTTAAATGTTTGTGTGTTTGCTCAAGTTTGCTTTTTTTTAAATCTTCTATTGCTTGCTTAAGATAATTATTTACTACAGCCGTCAAAATCTCAGGAATTTGATGGAGTCCCCTAAATTGGGTGAAAAAAGTGTCATCTTTTACTCTCGGTTCGTTTACAGCTTTAGTTATTAATTCTAGGCCAATAAAATTCTCATAGCTTGCATCAGAAGGTATTGAAAAGTGGAGTAACGATTTATTCCAGACAATAATCTCGTAAGATATTATTCTGTAGTCGTGCAAAAATTTATAGAATTCACCATTTAATTCTCCTGTCTCAAAAAAAGGTTCAAGTTTTATATTGTTTTTCGAAATGTATTTTTTAATGGCGATATCGGTTTTTTTTAGCAGATATTCCAATTTGGTATTGGAAGAAATCATAAAAGCTCTTTTTTTATCCTTTTCTAAGTCTTCATTGACTACTACTTGAATAATGTCCGTAAGTTTAATTATTAGATAATTCAAGTCTTTAAACCAAGCCAATTTAATTGCTGCGTTTCCAATTCTATTACTATTCAGATCTTTTATTACTCTATCTAAAAGATCATTTAAATTCTGGATGCCAATTTCAGTGCCCTGCAAAATAGCTTTCACTAATGCCCATTCAGAAAGATTTTTTGTCTTATAAATAAAGGAAGCTTTCTCCAAAGACCCCAGAGCTTGTAAGTCGTGGTACGTTTCCGCAATAACACCGTTCTTTTTTTTTGACTGTTTTGTCATATACTATTGATGTTCTAAAATAGTTCTTTTCAAATCTAATTTCAGATAAAAGAGAAGCCGTTTTGCAGAAGCTCAGCATCAATGTATACATGATGAATTCATTCTTGTTCTCACCTGAAATGCCTGATTGTTTTTATTCGTACTGAAGGTAAGAACTAAAAGTTGAATTTAAAATGTTAAGCAGGGACTGAACCTGGAAGCGATTTTATAGATGAAGTTAACCATGTTCAGCCCCGATGCTGCGAATCCTTTTGTTGGGGGCGGTTGACTATTTTAAAGTAGTTCATACCAAATGGTCTTTCCGCCTCCTGCCATTGAGCCGATTGAATCGGGGGGCTTCAAAAGCGGATTTTCCGGGCTTTTAATTTGGAAATCTTATTTGTAGCGGATGAAATTAAAGAAGAGTCAATAACTTCATTTTTGATGAAAAACTAGTTTTTGAGCACACTCCCAGGGGCCTACATATTACCCTGGAGGCTCGAGCCTGCAAGTAATGTTTTCTGCACCTGATCTTCTTTTTTATGTTGAATAACAAACCACGCTGTAATAACAACAGAAATAATAAAGTAACCCATTAAAATATAATTGACAGCCGGCAAATAGCCGCTTGCTCCAAACCAGTCATTTTGCTGGTAAAGAAAAAATACACCCAACACGCCTCTCAAAAATTCCCAGAACACAGCATAAGGGCTTCTGTCCATTAATTCTGTCAGAGCATACACGGTCAAAAAAATAAACGCTCCATACCAGTAAATAAAATTTTTGTCCAGCTTATTAATGACCGCAATATCCCCAAATAGATAGCTCAGGAACACTAATAAGATGAGCAGTTGTATCCAGCACCATATAGCCAGGCCTTTAGAGGCTTTAGGTGAATACTTTTCAAACTGGTAAACATCTTCGATTTTATAGACAGGGTATTTCTCAATAACATCTGCAGGCCGGTAGCCTGTTGGTTTGAACCATAGGGTGAATTTGTCTTTCCAGTTACTGGTGCGCCATGCGTCCTGTGCAAGTAACCATACATGTTGAAAATTAATTTTAATAGGGTTCCAGGTTTGAACAGGCCGGGTAATACCATAGACTGGCGGCGCAGAACTAAGTTCTTCCTGGAAAGAGCCAAACCATTTATCCCAGAAAATAAAGATCTGCCCATAGTTTTTATCGATATACTGGGGATTGATGGCATGGTGCACCCGGTGATGAGAGGGCGTAACAATGATCTTTTCTAAAAAACCCATTTTATTGATATGCTGGGTATGATACCAGAATTGCGCGAATAAATGAAGCGGCGCTACGACAGCAATCACCTGTCCCGGTACTCCAACCAATGCAGCAGGTAGCAGGAAGATGATAAAGATCCGCACAATTGAAGAAATACTTTGTCGCAGTGCACAGGCCAGGTTAAATTCTTCGCTGCTATGATGCACAAGATGCCCATTCCAGAAAAAATTGGTTACATGCTGAATGCGATGTACCCAATAACCTGCAAAATCGAGCACAAAGAATGCTATAATATATACGATAACTGAATTGGAAATATGTGTAAGCGCCAGGTGGTCCAGCAGCCAGGGGTAAGTGATGATGGCCAGGGAAATACCGAGCACATCTTTGGTCACATTTGTCACGCCGCTGCTAAGACTGGCGATCATATCCATATTTCGGACCGTGTCTTTCTTTTTATACCAGCCATACCATTTTTCAAATAATACCAGCAGTAAAAAGGCTGGCATTGCAATGAGCAGTATCTTTCCGTATTGTTCCATATGGAGATTTGAGGCAATTCAAATTTACAAAAGGTTTTGATAAATGACTGGCCGGTTTTGCCGGCCAGAGAATAAAAACACGATGAAACATATCTTCGAATGTATTGATGCACATACCTGCGGCAACCCTGTCCGGCTTGTGCAAAGCGGTGGTCCTGAACTGGCAGGAAATAATATGAGCGAAAAACGCTAGCATTTTATGCGGGAATATGACTGGATCCGTACCGGGCTAATGTTTGAGCCCAGGGGGCATGATATGATGAGTGGCTCTATTCTTTATCCACCACATGATCCCTCCAATGATGTAGCGGTATTATTTATTGAGACAAGTGGCTGCCTGCCTATGTGCGGGCATGGTACAATCGGTACAATCACCATCGCTATAGAAGAGGGGTTGATCACTCCAAAGATACCCGGTCAGGTAAGAATGGAAGCGCCTGCCGGCCTGGTGATGATCAATTATACTTCGGCTACTGCACTCACAAGTTCTTTCGGAAGCCGGAGTGCTGAGAAAGTAAAAACCGTCAAACTTACCAATGTAGCTTCTTTTCTTCACTCAGAAGGATTGACAGCCGATTGTCCCGAACTGGGGGAACTGGTTATTGACGTGTCTTACGGCGGCAATTTTTATGCGATCGTGGATGCGCAAAAGAACTTTAAAGGTCTTGAACACTATTCGGCTGACAAATTAATTGCCTGGGCCAGGGAATTAAGAAAAAATATTAATGCGAAGTATGAATTTGTGCATCCGGAAGATGCCACAATAAAAGGCTGTTCACACATTTTATGGACAGGTGCAGTGATGGATCAATCATCCACTGCCCGCAATGCGGTCTTTTATGGGGAAAAGGCGATAGACCGCTCTCCCTGTGGTACCGGCACAAGTGCAAGAATGGCCCAATGGTATGCAAAAGGAAAATTGAAAAAAGGAGATGAGTTCATTCATGAAAGTATTATCGGCAGCAAGTTTATTGGCCGGATAGAGGAGGAAACAACACTGGCTGGCAGGCCGGCGATCCGTCCTTCAGTAGAAGGCTGGGCAAGGATTTATGGGTATAATACGATCTGGATCGATAAAGAAGATGATCCTTATGCGCATGGATTTCAGGTTATATAAAATGAGTTCAGACAGTATATCGAATATCCACAGAAATTATCCAGTTAATTAATATGAAAGCGATGATCATTTTTGTAAAATACGCTGTATGCCGGCATGGGCGGGTATGTAGCAAAAAATAAAATGAACACATGAAAAAACTAATTGGATCTCTGTTCTTCTTTTCAATGGTTGTTGGATCATACGGGCAAACATCTCCCCAACAATTTGAATTTGTTAGTTTCTCCAGGGTCAATATCACCGATAATTTTTGGAAACCCAAGATTGATAAAGTAGCTACCACCACACTGGCTGCCTGTATTTACCAGACAGAAATAGCGACTCCGCGGATAAAGAATTTTGAAAAAGTAGCCGCCAGAAAAGGAGAGAAGCACCAGGGCATATTCTATGATGACAGCGATGTGTTCAAAGCGCTTGAAGCAATGTCTTATTCGTTGAAAACGCATCCTGCGGCTGCAATGGAAATCAAATGCGATGAATGGATTGATAAGATCGCCGCAGCCCAACAACCCGATGGATATCTCAATACTTATTATACGCTTGATGCGCCGGATAAACGATATACCGATATGAGTATGCATGAGGACTACAATAACGGCCATCTCATAGAAGCAGCGGTTGCTTATTTTAATGCGACCGGCAAAAGAAAACTGCTGGATGTGGCGATCAGGTGGGCTGATCATTTTGACGGGTTATTCGGTCCGGGAAAGCGTGATTGGGTAACGGGTCACCAGGAACTTGAACTGGCCCTTGTGAAACTATATAAAGTAACAAAGAACGAACGATACCTGAAACTGGCGGACTGGTTACTGAGCGAACGTGGTAAACGGCTTGCAAAAGGATATACCTGGACAGATTGGAAGGATACCGCCTATGCCCAGGATATATTACCTGTTAAAGAGCAAACACAGATAACCGGTCACGCAGTACGGGCCATGTATATGTACACGGGAGCGGCAGATGTGGCAGCACTCACCGGTGACCAGGGTTATATGAATGCGATGAAGAAAGTTTGGGAAGATGTGGTTTATCGTAATATGTACATCACCGGTGGTATCGGTTCAGCCGGAAGTAATGAAGGTTTTTCCCAGGACTACGATCTTCCAAACGAACAGGCTTATTGTGAGACCTGTGCATCTGTAGGCATGGTCTTTTGGAACCAACGCATGAATGCGTTGACCGGAGAAAGTAAATACATGGATGTGCTGGAGAAAAGTTTATACAATGGTGCGCTGGATGGGCTTAGTCTGAGTGGTGACCGTTTCTTTTATGGGAATCCTTTGGCTTCACGTGGCCAGCATGCCCGGCGCGAGTGGTTTGGTACAGCCTGCTGTCCTGCAAATATCGCAAGATTGGTCGCTTCGCTGGGGGATTATATCTATGCAAAAAACGACAGGGATATCTGGGTCAATTTATTTGTAGGCAGTGATACAAAGATACTGTTGGGGAAAAATGAAGTAGCATTGAAGATGGAAACAAATTATCCGTGGACTGGCAACATAAAATTAAACGTCGATCCATCAAAAAAAGAAAAATTTGGTATACGCCTGCGTATGCCCGCTTGGGCAACACGGGCTGGCGATGCCGGGGAATTATATACAACAAAAAAAGATGATCTGCCTGTTACTCCTCTCACAATTACGGTCAACGGCCTGCCATTCACTTACAGGATAGAAAATGGTTATGCTATAGTGGAGAGGGAATGGAAAAAAGGAGATGTGATGGCATATAGTATCCCCATGCAGGTAGAAAGGATCGAAGCAAAGCCAGAATTGAAATTCAATGAAGACAGGATCGCTCTTCAAAGAGGGCCGCTTGTATATTGCATAGAGGGCGCAGACAATAATGGGCATGCCTGGAATATTATTATCCCGACAGATGCCCGTTTTACAACAATAGACCAGCAGGTATTGACCGAACCTGTTGTAGCTTTGCAGGCGATAGTGCCGGTTGTATCAGTAGATACAAAAGGACAATCTATTCAAACTGAGAATAAAAAAGTGACCGCTATCCCTTACTATACCTGGGCTAACCGCGGAAAAAATGAAATGCAGTTGTGGCTGCCAGTAAAAATCAAAGATGTAAAGATCAATTATTAACTTCCCGCTATGAAAAGACTACTGTTAATTGCAGGGTATTGCCTATTATTTATTACAGCATTTAGCCAGGACAATGCAGTGTGGACGGAAAAAAAGGCAAACCACTGGTACAAAGACCAGCCCTGGCTGGTAGGTGCAGATTTTCTTCCCAGCACTGCCATTAATCAATTGGAAATGTGGCAGGCGACAACTTTTGACAGCACGACCATCGACCGGGAGCTCGGGTGGGCGCAGATTATCGGGATGAACGTAATGCGTGTTTACCTTCATGATCTTGCCTGGAAAGAAGATGCCACCGGTTTTAAGAAAAGGATCAGTGCCTTTTTATCTATTGCCGCTAAGCATAAGATTAAGATACTTTTTGTATTTTTTGATGACTGCTGGAACCCCGATCCCGTGGTAGGCAAACAGCCTATTCCCAAACGGGGTGTTCACAACAGCGGGTGGGTGAGAAGTCCATCGCAGACAGTACATGCTGACAGTACTCAATGGAAATACCTGCAGGAATATGTGACTGATATCCTGGTGTCATTCAAAAAAGACAAACGGATCTTGTTATGGGATCTCTACAATGAGCCGGGAAACAGTAGTTATGGAATGAGTTCACTTCCCTTGTTAAAAAAGATTGTTGAGTGGGCGCGGAATGCAGAGCCTTCACCACCTGTTTCCATGGGTGTATGGTTTTCTGAATTTCCTGCTCTTAATGAGTTTCAGCTTACCAACTCCGATATTATTACATTTCATAATTACAGCGATACAGTGTCAATTAAAAGTGCGATGGACAGTCTTCAGAAAAGAGGGCGCCCTGTGATCTGTACGGAATATATGGCCCGCAGCAATAAAAGTCTTTTTGCCACTCATCTTCCTATTTTAAAAAGATACAATGTAGGTGCGATCAACTGGGGATTGGTGAGCGGTAAAAGCAACACGATCTTTCCCTGGGGTAGTAAAGAAGGTTCGCCTGAACCTGTACCCTGGTTTCATGATATTTTTTATAAAGACGGGAAAGCATATGATGAAAAAGAAACATTGCTGATCAGGCAACTCACCGGAAAAAAATAAGGTAATGAAAGTAACGATCGTTGGTGGCGGTGTTATTGGACTATGCAGTGCTTATTATTTAAGAAAAGCCGGGCATGAAGTAACCGTCATTGAAAAGAATACTATTACGGATGGCTGTTCATTTGGCAATATGGGCTATATCTCGCCTTCGCATTTTATACCCCTGGCCACGCCCGGTATCATCAGGCAGGGATTAAAATGGATGATGAGCTCTTCCTCGCCGTTTTATATAAAACCAAGGCTGAACGCTGATCTTATTCGTTGGGGCCTTGCATTTAAAAGATCGGCTACAGCCGGTCATGTGGAGCAAAGCGCACCACATTTAAATAACCTGCTTCAACTTTCCCGCGAATTGATGGTTGATCTGAAGAAAGAACTTGCGCCTTTTGATATGATAGAAAAAGGCTGCTGGATGTTGTACAAAACGGCAAAAACAGGTGAACATGAAAAACACCTGGCAGAGCAGGCCCATCGTTTCGGATTAAAGACCATCAGTTGCACTCCGCAACAGGTACAGGATTATGAAAAACAGGTGGAAGTAAACGTAGCAGGCGGAGTATTGTATCTTGATGATTGTCATGTAAGCCCTGCCAGGTTCATGCATTCTTTATATGAACAATTGCTGAAGATGGGCGTTAAATTCTGGCTGAATACCAATGTGACAGGTTTTGAGAAAAAAGATGGAAAGATCACGGCCGTAATCACAGACAAAATGCAACTGCCTTGCGAGGAGCTGGTCATTGCAAACGGCTCCTGGTTAGGAAATATTTCGAAGATCCTGGGCATTCAAATGCTGATGCAACCAGGTAAAGGGTATAGTATTGTGTATAATGATCTTGAAAAGAACTTACAATATCCTTCCATACTCGTAGATGACCGTACCGCTACCTCACCTATAGAGAAATGGTTGCGCATAGGAGGCACGATGGAAATGAGCGGTCATAGCGATAATATACTTCCCAAAAGGGTGATCGCTGTTTATAATGCATTTAAAAAATATTATCCAGGAATGCAGTTGCCCGAGCCGAATACGGCAAAAGCCTGGTATGGTTACCGCCCCGTCACCCCGGATGGCATGCCGTATATAGGCCGGCACAATAAGTACAGTAATCTTGTATACGCTGGCGGGCATGCCATGCTTGGCGTAAGCGCTGCGGCAGGAACGGGAGTCCTGGTCAATGAACTGGTGGGACATAAAACCCCAAGTATTCCTGTTTCCGCTTTCGATCCCGAACGATTTCGTTAAATATTTGTTGAGAGGTAAACAGCTTCAATTCAGAGTTGTTATTTTTATATTCTTTTATGGATTGTACTTCTACACGATTATCTTACCGGCAAACTGGTCATTTCAATAAAATTGTATTGGATTATATCGATCAGTCCAAAGCACAAGCGCCCTTTATTGCTCATCCGGCCAACCTCGAAGGAATAAAAGCATCCATTGAGGCAAGAAAAAAGTTTCCAACTAATCGTGCCGTACTCGTACAGGAGCTGAGAAAACAATATGCCGCAATCAATCTATCTGTTACTGTTGAAAAAAATATCACCGCTTTATTATCCGAAACAACATTTACAATCACCACTGCGCACCAGAATAATATTTTTACAGGACCACTGTATTTTATTTATAAAATAGTGCATGCCATAAAGATGGCAGCGCAATTGAAAACCTTATTGCCGGCATACGATTTTGTACCTGTTTATTATATAGGATCAGAAGATGCCGACCTGGAGGAGCTTAATCATATTCACCTTAATGGAGAGAAACTGGTATGGCCCACGAAGCAGACAGGAGCAGTAGGGCGAATGAAGATCGATAAGGAATTAGTAAAACTGATTGATCGTATTGAAGGTGAGTTGTCCGTACAGCCATTCGGACCTGAGATCGTGGCAATGCTCAGAAAATATTATTCGATTGACCAGGATGTGCAGACCGCAACTTTTCTTTTCGTAAATGAGCTCTTTGCGTCATACGGGCTAGTTGTACTGTTGCCTGATAATAGTGCATTAAAAAAAGAAATGATCCCTGTCTTTGAAGACGAACTTTTAAAACAGGCCGCCTCTGGGATCGTTGAAAAAACAGCGGACAACTTATCTGACGCAGGATATAAAGTGCAGGCACATCCGAGGGAGATAAACCTTTTTTACCTGGAGGATGGATTGAGGCAACGAATCGAACAAAAAGATGAGGTCTATTCCGTTCATCAGACAACAATCTCATTTAACAGGGAAACGATCATTACGGAATTGCGGGAACATCCTGAACGGTTCAGCCCCAATGTGATCCTTCGTGGTCTTTACCAGGAGACCATTTTACCCAATATCGCATTTATAGGGGGTGGGGGAGAGATCGCTTACTGGCTACAACTAAAAAATCTGTTTGAACATTATAAAGTTCCCTTTCCTGTTTTGCTGATCCGAAATTCTTTTTTGATAATTGAAAAGAAATGGCAGCAAAAGATCGAGAGGCTGGGTTTTACAATAGACGATTTCTTCCTGTCTGAAGAGGACCTGCTGAATAAATGGGTGACAAGAGAAAGCAGTAACCAGGTTAAGCTTAACGGATCATTATCGCAGGTAGAACAATTGTATGATGCTTTCAGGAAACAGGCCGCCGCTATTGACAGTACACTGGAAAAGCATGTGGAAGCCCTGCGATCAAAAACCGTTTATCGTTTGCAGGAGCTGGAAAAAAAAATGCTGCGTGCCGAAAAAAGGAAATTTTCCGAGCAACAGAAACAGATACACGAGATCAAAAAGCAATTATTTCCTGGCAATGGGCTACAGGAGCGTTATGACAATTTCAGTTACTTTTATTCGAAATGGGGCAAGGATCTGATTACTGCCCTTTATGATAATTCACTGAGCATGGAAGCTGCATTCATGGTATTGAAAGAGAAATAAATCCTATTTGCTGATATCAAGTCGAAATAGAGTGCTTGTGCCATTATCATTGTCAGCTACCAGGGCCAGGTGAATAAAATTCGCTGTTTCTTCGATTACGCAGACCGATTCAATTTTTTGCCCGGTAAAAAGGGCATCTTCTTTTTCAAGATCGATGATACGTGTTGGATTGACGGCCGTCATTCTCTTTTTTGCAGAGATATTGTCAATGATCCAAAGATAACTTTTGGCAATTGTCCCATCTGCGTATACACTACTGGTGTTTTCTGTTGATACAGTAAGCAGTAATTTATCGCTACGGGATGCATAAGCCATTCCTGATACTCCGCTGAACTCGGATTTGTCATCGTTTGTACCCACTTTTATCTTATTTATCGGAGAGGTTCCCTGTTTTTGCCAAAAATCAGGCGAAGTAAGTACAAGGAAATTTTTGGGAAACCTTTTATGACCACGGTTGGATAAAATAGTAGAACCGGGAATACTACAAACTCCTTCGATATTTAATTCTGGCAGCCCGGCATCCTTTAAAATACTATAAAATACATCGAGGTTAATAGCAGTTTTTTCCTTTGTTACAGGATCAATCAGCCAGCCCATATTACGAAAAGGTGCTAATGAGCCGGAACCCAGTATTAATAAATGTGGTTTCTTTTTCCATGATACAAGCGTAATGGCTTCCAGGTCTGGTTTGGTTTCTTTTGGTATTCTTTTTACAGACGATTCATAAATAGGAATAGAATCTGTTATGACAAAATCACTGTCGAGTTGCAGCACACAGGTAGCGTCATCGCCAATAATGTAAAAATGATTGTTATAATATTCTATGCCAGAGGCGGAAGGATAAGCAGGCAGTTCTTTTGTTTCTTTGAGCAATACGATCTGGGTTTGACAGCTATAGAATAAAACAGCTAAAATCAGGAGTTGACAATAGGATCTTAAAGTTAACAGATAAACAGGACGCATAAACTAAAGTTACCAGGCCCATGAGGGTACGTGAATTTCCGCTCAATATTTTTCTTTTAAACCGAAATCCAGGTGTAAATCAGGATGAACACAAAATACAAGAGTCAAACCCGGAATTCGTCAATTGGCACGGAGGCTATTTTTGAATTTTTACTTTTGAATTTTGCATTCTTAATCGAATCCATTTTTCAATCCGTCTTTTTTCATTCGATCTACCTTTACCATAACTTCCTGGTCCAGGGATTTTTTATAGTCTGTTATTTTTTGAGAAACAGTTTCATCCGATACCCCAATGATCTCAGCGGCAAGAATGCCTGCATTTTTAGCGGCATTCAGTGCTACTGTGGCTACAGGTACGCCGTTTGGCATTTGCAGTATAGAAAGCACGGAATCCCATCCATCTATTGAATTAGAGGATTTAATAGGTACTCCAATCACAGGTAATGGTGTAATAGAAGCAACCATGCCAGGCAAATGAGCAGCTCCGCCGGCACCGGCGATAATTACTTTTAGCCCGCGGCTTTTTGCTTTTTGAGCATAGTCTACCATGCGCAGGGGAGTGCGGTGTGCCGACACAACCGTCACCTCATATTCAATATCGAATTGTTTTAAGATATCTGCGGCAGCCTGCATAATAGCCAGATCGCTGTCGCTGCCCATGATGATGCCTATTAATGGATTCATGTCGCAAAGAAACAGGAAAAAAATGAAAGGAACAGGCCTGGATTACCTGACCAGGTCGCCTTTGAGTCTCATTAGTTCTGTTTCAGCCAGCTTGGTATTGTACCTGGCCGCGATCAGGCGGTTGTATGCATCGGATAAACTGATCTGGGCCTCTCTTAACTGCACCAGGGTGGCAGCGCCCAGGCGATAAGTCTGAAAGACAATGTCCACATTTTCCCGGGCCAATACGATATTATCTTCTTCTAAAGCCAGCGCTTTTTTCTGTTGCTCATAATTCTTAAACCCATTGACCACACTCAGGTTGAGCAATGAGCGCTGATTTTCAAAAAACAATTGCTGGTAATTGATATTCAGCTGCGCCTGGCGGATCAGCCGTTTTGTATTGAACCTGTTGAATATCGGGATCGCGGCTGTAAACCCGTAGTTCAACCCATTTTGCTGATTAAATAAAGGGGAGAATGGATTGATAACGGTCTTGTTATCGGTACGGCTATAATTATAGGCAGAATTGAATTGTAGTGTTGGCCAAAGATCTGCCTTTGTTTCCTTAAGGGTCAGTTTCGAGATGTCTATATTTTTTTGTGCAATTAATAAAGCCGGATTAGTTTTTTCAATATCAATTTGTATATCGCCCAGCCCGATGGATGTATTCAATGGGATAGAATCACTGACTTCAATGGCTGTGCCGGTCGTGACGTTCATCGATTGGTTCAGTTGTTCTTTTAATTGTTCGATCAGTGTTTGCTGCTGCAGCTTTAATGCTTTCTGCGCGTTAAGGTCCACTTTGCTTTGCAAAAGATCTGGCTTGATACCTGTGCCGATGTCCAGTTTATATTGCGCCAGCTTTACGCGTTCTTCATTCAATGATATTTGTTCTTCTACTGCTTTCAACTGCTGTTTTTGCCGAACAATATTATAGTAGGTATTAATAACACCGGCAACAGTATTCACAACCTGGTCTTTTACACCGAGAGCGCCAAGGGTTATCAATTCGGCAGCTTTGTCGCGGGTCGCAAACATTTTTAATCCGTCAAACAATGTCCAGTTGAGCGCAAGCGAAGCGGCGCTATTATGCGAACGGATCCCATTTTGTTGTCTCTTGGATCCGTCGGCCAGTGTCTGGCGCTGGTTATTATTATTCCATGTTGTGGATGCATTTGCATTCAACACCGGCAGAAAAACAGCGTTCCTGTATGAATAATCAAGAGCAGCTACCAGGGAGTCATTCTTAGACAATTGGATATCGTAGTTATTCTGCAGGGCGGTGGCTATCGCTTCCTGCAGGCTTAGCATGCGCTGCGCCGGGGAATTAAAGCCTGTTACCAGTAAAACGATTAGCAGGAGTAGAGTACCTTTTCTCATATCGGTCATTTTATACAGGCTCTTCAGTTGTTTGTTTAATTTGAGGTGTGTTATCCACTTCTGGATAAAGTACTTCCATTTCACTTTTTTTCTTTTTTCCTGACATATAAGTATACATAGCAGGAAGGACAAATAGTGTAAGCACGAGAGAGAAAATGATCCCGCCAACAATAACTACCCCCAAAGGTATACGGCTGGTAGCGGCAGCGCCTAATGACAATGCAAGTGGCAATGCACCCAACGACATGGCAAGACTGGTCATGAGGATCGGGCGCAATCGCTGAGAAGCAGAGAAAATAGCTGCTTCCATTTTGGGCATTCCTTTCATCCTGTTCTGGTTGGCAAACTCCACGATAAGTATCCCGTTTTTAGTCACCAATCCTATTAGCATGATCATGCCGATCTGTGAAAAGATATTTAATGTCTGGCCCATGATCCATAATGTAAGAACAGCTCCTGCAATTGCCAGCGGAACGGTTACCATAATAATAAATGGATCAATGAAACTTTCAAACTGTGCGGCAAGGATCAGGAAGATCAATCCAAGCGCCAGCAGGAATGCAAAACTGGTATTACTGCTGCTCTCCGCAAAATCACGGGACGATCCGGAAAGAGCAGTGGAAAAGGTTTCATCCAGTAATTGACCGGAGATCCGGTCCATTTCTTTTATCCCATCACCAATAGTCTTGCCTGGCTGCAGACCCGCCGATATGGTAGCCGACTTATACCGGTTGAAGTGATAGATGCTAGGTGGAGTATTGGATTCTTCTACACTCACGAGATTGTCCATGCTGATCATCTCGCCCCTGTTATTACGAACGAATAATAATTTAAGATCATCCGGATCATCGCGATTATTTCTTGCCACCTGGCCCATTACCTGGTATTGCTTACCATCTTTTGTAAAGTATCCGAGGCGTCGATTACTATAAGCTAACTGCAGGGTTTCTGAAATATCATTGACACTTACACCCAATTCGCTTGCTTTCAAGCGGTCGATCACTACTCTTAATTCTGGTTTGTTGAATTTAAGATCTACATCAACTTGTTGTAATACGCTGCTTTTATTCGCTTCTTCCAGGAATTTTGGAAGGATCTGTGTCAGTTTTTCAAAATTATTATTCTGTATCACAAACTGCACTGGCTGGCCACCCCGCCGGTTTACCTGTATCGTTTGTTCCTGTACTGCAAAAGCCCGGCCTTCATTAAACCTGGGAAGATTACGATTCACCATGTTCACAATATCTTCCTGCGAACGGGTCCTGTCTTTTGGGTCAACCAGGGTTACCCTTACCATACCACTATTCACATTACCACCCGAAGAACCTGGAGCAGTGATCGACAATACGATCTGTTTCTCCGGAACAGAGTCAAGCATAAAATCACCCAGGCGGTTTATATATTTATCCATAGCATCGAAAGATGTTCCTTCCGGCGCGGAAAGTTGTAACCTGAACTGGCTGCGATCTTCCATGGGGGCCAACTCTGACTGCAGGCTTCCCCCAATAAAGTAAATAATAAATCCACAGGCGGCTATTACAATAAACGAGATCCAGCGTACTTTCATGAATGACGTTAGCGCTCTTTCATAGCCATTTTCCATACCCCGGAAAAATGGTTCCGTTTTGCGATAGAACCAGGAATGTTTATGTACATCTTTCTTACTCAGTTTAACGTTGAGCACCGGCGTCAGGGTCAGTGATACAAAAGCCGAGATCAATACAGCACCCGCCACCACGATTCCGAATTCACGAAACAGGCTTCCTACAAATCCCTGTAAGAATATAATCGGCAGGAATACGACTGCAAGCGTGATAGAAGTAGCAATTACCGCAAAATAGATCTCCTTGGAGCCTTCTACCGCTGCCTGCCATTTCCCCATTCCTTTCTCCATCTTTTTGTAGATATTCTCCGTCACCACAATTCCATCATCCACTACAAGCCCCGTAGCAAGTACGATTGCCAGCAGTGAAAGTACATTGATAGTATACCCCATTATGTACATGATAAAAAATGCGCCTATCAGTGATACCGGTATATCTATAAGCGGGCGTATAGCGATCATCCAGTCGCGAAAGAAAAGATAGATGATAAAGATCACGAGTACTATCGAGATCAGCAGGGTTTCCTCTACTTCGGAAATAGATCGTTTGATGAACCGGGTTTGATCCAGGGCAATATTGATCTTCACATCCTCCGGTACATCTTTCTTGATCTGTTCAAGCCTTTTATAAAACTCATCAGAAATAGATACGTAGTTGGCACCTGGTTGCGGGATAACAGCCAGCGCGATCATTGGGATCTGGCTTTCCTTCAGCATGCTTTCTTCGTTCTCAGGACCGAGTACCACTTCACCTATATCTCTTATGCGCACATCTGCGCCATTCACATTCTTGATGATCACGTTGCTGAATTCATCTTCGGTATTGAGCCTGCCGAAAGTGCGCACGGTCAGTTCTGTGGAATTACCGGCTATTTTACCGGAGGGAAGTTCAACATTCTCTTTGAGTAAGGCGGCCTGCACATCTCCGGGGGTGATACCAAACCCGGTCAGTTTGGCCGGATCGATCCAGATACGCATGGCATAACGTTTCTCACCCCAGATCTGTATTCCACTTACACCAGGAATGGTTTGCAACCTTTCCACCAGTACATTATTGGCATACTCGGTCATCTCCAACTGATTCCTGGTAGTGCTTTGAACGGTCATTGAAAGTATAGGTTCGGAACTTGCATCTGCCTTGGTCACAACAGGAGGCGCTTCCAGATCGGGTGGGAGAGAACGCAGCGCCTGCGATACTTTGTCCCGCACATCATTGGCTGCGGCTTCAAGTTGAACATCCAGCTCAAATTCTACATTTATATTACTGGACCCGTTACTGCTCGAGGAAGTGATATTCTTGATACCGGCAATACCATTGATGGCTTTTTCCAAAGGCTCGGTGATCTGCGTTTCAATAATATCGGCGTTTGCTCCGCTATAAGAAGTTCTTACGCTGATATTAGGCGGATCAATCGCAGGATAGTCCCGCACCCCTAAAAATTTAAACCCGATGATACCAAAAACAATAATGACAATATTCATTACTATGGCAAGCACAGGCCTTCTTAAACTAAGCTCGGATATATTCATAATAAATGGGGTAGTGAATGCTCAATAGCCGTTTCTTATTGTCAACCGATCATCTCTACATTGTGGCTACTGTCATTGTTTACTACGTATTATTTATTCGATTCAATAGACAGGATTTGTTTATTCAATCGTTTATTTATTGACTACTTTGCTTATCTGGATCTTTGCATCCGGCCTCACGCTCAGCAAACCCGTGGTGATAATAGTATCACCGGCTTTGAGCCCCTCCAATACCTGGATACGCGCCGAATCACGGACGCCTGTTGTTATATCGGTGAACTTTGCAATCCCTCCTCTATAAATAATAACTTTTTTGCCTCTTGCCTGTGGTACTACTGCCTGGGTCGGGATCAATATCGCATCGGGACTCGGATCAAAATTCAATTGCACTTTGGCAAAAGCGCCTGGCAAAAGCTTGTCGTCTTTTGTCAACACGATGGAACGGACAACAAGGCTACGGGTATTTTGTGTAACGGATGACTCCGTTGCCGCGATTTTAGCGGAATATGTTTTGGGCGAGCCTTCGTATGAAAAATTCACAAGCTGTCCGATCTTAATCTGTCCTGTATATTTTTCAGGGACAGTAAAATCCAGTTTCAATTGGCTGGTCTGGTTGATCACGGCAATGATCGTAGCGGGCGTTACATAGGCCCCCGGGCTGATATTTTTTAAACCCACTTTACCATTGAATGGAGCCCTTATTTCTGTTTTTGAAATAGTTGTGCGAATTATATCAATATCTGCTTTAATATTGTTCACGTTGAGGAGACTATTATCATAATCTGCTTTACTGATCCCCTGGATCTTTAGTAATTGGGCAGAACGGTCCTCGTTTGTGTTGGCGATCTGTAACTGCACCTGCAATTTTTTTAACTGCGCCTGCAGATCGGCGTCATAGAGTTTTGCCAGTAATGTTCCTTTTGAAACAATTCTTCCTTCCTGCACATTTAGTTGTACGATCCTGCCGGAAACCTCGGGATGGATTTCTGTAGCTTCATTGGCAATAACAGATCCTGGCACCTCTATTTTTTCGGCGAAGGGCTGCGTCTTAATAATATAACCATCTACCTTCATCGTGGTCTGCTGCCGGCCGGCCTGTGCCGGCGCAGTTTTTTTATCCTTTTTTCCTCCACAGGATGAAAAGGCTAGAATCGCTCCGGCTGACAAAAGAACAAAGGCTAAATAAGGCGTTGTTTTCACTTATGGAAAGTTTAAAGTCTTTACTGGCAAATGCCCGTTTGTATTTTGCTAAAGATATTTGTTAATCGATTGAGGTTAGACGACATACGTTACCATAACCTGCTAAATGGCTACGAGTAATTATAAGTGGCTTTTTCAGATGATAGAGGGTAAATCAGGCTTTCGGAAATAAGGTCCTCTTTATCTTGTTCGACTGGTGCAATAAATCCTGTTTTTCCTTGCTAAGTACCGTCACATGACCCATTTTCCTCCCAGGATTGGTTTGTTTCTTTCGATAGAGGTGCACAAAGGCATTGTCTATTTTCAGCACATCTTCCAATCCCTCATACCTGACATCGCCGCTAAATCCTGCGCTACCCACAATATTGACCATTACTGAGGGCAGGATCGCTTTTGTATTTCCCAACGGATAACCAAGCATCACCCGCCACAGCATATCGAATTGTGAACTATAATGGGCTTCGATAGTGTGATGACCGCTGTTGTGTACCCGGGGCGCCGTTTCATTCACAAAAACATCTCCATTTTTGTCCACAAACATCTCTATCGCAAATATACCGGGCGATTTAAAATTTCTTACCACAGATAATGCAATAGCCTCTACTTTCCAAAGCGTTTTTTCAGAAATATCAGCCGGGCATAATTGGTAGTCCAGCATATTCAGATCCGCATCGAACACCATTTCCACAGGCGGGTATAATGCTGGTTCAACTGCCTGGTTCATGATTACGATCTGCGCAATCTCCTTTGAAATAGGCACCAGCTTCTCCAGCACGGAGGGCGCATTGAATCCTTTTTCCAGGTCGGCTTTTGTCCGGATCACCTGTACGCCTTTTCCATCATAGCCGCCCTCACCCAGTTTATGGACCGCAGGCAAAAAATCCTCTGCCAGTTTTAGTTCGGCCAGGTCCTGCGTAACCCTGAAGTCGGCGCTGGGGATTTCATTATTCTTGTAATATTCTTTTTGCAGGATTTTGTTGCGGATAGTCCGGATCACCGAAGGCCTGGGGTACACTTTCACTCCCTCTGATTCAAGTTTTTCTAATGCTTCAACGTTCACATTTTCAATCTCTATGGTGATTGCATCTAAATTTTTACCAAAGGCATATACCGCATCATAATCTTTTATATCTCCTTTGGTGAAATGCTGGCAGAGATGAGCGGAGGGGCAGTCACTATCGTTTTCCATCACATATGTGTCTACCGGGTAATTAGCAGCTGCCTGTAATAACATCCTACCGAGTTGGCCGCCGCCGAGAATTCCTATTTTTGGGGTCATAGATCTAAATATGCGCTAAAGATAAAAAGAGATTGATTCAGAAGACCCGCTTTTTTAAAAGAACGGAAACGTCCTGGTCTGCTAAAGTTCCGGCACGGCGATAAATTTCACAAAATGTTCCCTGTTATTTTAAAATAACATTGCAGCAGGAAAAATTATCTTTGTGACATGCGTCCCGATTTTCCTCATAAATTATTCGCTGATCATCGAGGTGATTTTAACCTCCTGATGGAAACATTGGCAATGGGCCATCTTCCCGGTCATTGATACATGACCTACCGCCTTTTCAATCATATCTCTATTCTACAGCCGGTCCGGGCTGCGTTTTAATTAATTATTAAATAACTAATATGGCAACATCTCCCACTATAAGCAAGCTGGAAACAATTACCGATTTTCTCCCATTAGAAGGAACGGATTACGTAGAATTTTATGTAGGTAATGCTAAACAAGCGGCCCATTATTATATGAGCGCATTCGGTTTTCAGGCACTGGCTTATGCAGGCCCGGAAACCGGGCAGAAAGACAGGGCTAGTTACGCCATAAGACAGCATAAACTCACTTTTGTTCTTACCACACCTATCCGCCCAGGCAATGAGATTGCCGATCATATCTATAAACATGGCGATGGAGTGAAATCATTATCACTACGCGTAAATGACGCAACCAGCGCCTGGGAAGAAACCACAAAACGGGGAGCTAAAAGTTATATGGAACCACAACGCCTTACCGATAAGGATGGGGAAGTGGTGATAAGCGGCATACACACTTATGGGGAAACCGTTCACCTTTTTATAGAAAGAAAAAATTACAAAGGCGCATTCATGCCGGGTTATGTGGCCTGGAACAATCCGCATTTTCAACCCTTAGCAACCGGGCTGCAATATGTGGACCATTGTGTTGGAAACGTGGATTGGAACGGAATGAATCCCTGGGTGAAATTTTACGAAGATGTTATGGGATTCAAAAATATCCTGACATTTGACGATGAGGATATTTCCACAGAATATTCTGCGCTCATGAGCAAAGTGATGAGCAGCGGCAATGGGTTTGTTAAATTTCCCATCAATGAACCTGCCGAAGGAAAAAAGAAATCGCAGGTAGAAGAATACCTCGAGTTTTATAAAGGAGAGGGTGTACAACATGTGGCACTTGCCACCAGGGACATTGTAGCTACAGTAAAAGATCTTATGAGCCGCGGCGTAGAATTCCTGAAAGTTCCCAGCTCTTATTACGATGATCTGCTGGACAGGGTCGGGCAAATTGACGAAGATCTTGAGCCCCTGAAAGAACTCGGGATACTGGTAGACCGCGATAATGAAGGCTATCTCTTGCAATTATTCTCCAAACCAGTGCAGGATCGTCCAACACTTTTTTTTGAGATCATTCAGCGTAAAGGTGCCAAAAGCTTTGGAAAGGGAAATTTTAAGGCATTGTTCGAAGCGATTGAGAGAGAGCAGGAAGCGCGCGGAAATCTGTAGAAGATCGATACCGGTTACAATTAGATAAAAGATGCAGGTCACCCCTTACCGGATAGTAACGGATGTTAAAATCCGGCCTAAACCTCTATGTTTTCGATTGTGGATATTATCTTTACAAAACGTTGACTAGCAAAGGAAATAAACAATCGAACCGGGCGTTAATACCTAACGAAACATACGCATGAAAAACCTATTGATATCTGCAGCTTTTATTCTTTGTGTGACTGTCGCTCCCCAGGCACAACCGGGGACTTCTGTATCTTCTTCGTTTATAGATTATCAAAAGACTTTTCAGCGACCTGACGAATCCTTTAAAAAGAAGGAGGACACACTTCAAAAACAATTCGAAGCTAAAAAACTAAAATGGCCTGCCAATTACATTTATGTCAGGTCTTTTAAATACGATAGCCAACTGGAAGTATGGGTAAAGAATGAGCTAAACGATCCTTTCAAATTATTTAAAACTTATAAGGTCTGCGCACTTGCCGGCACGCTTGGCCCGAAACGGATCGAGGGTGATTACCAGGTGCCGGAAGGTTTTTATTATATCAACGAATTTAATCCTAAAAGCCAGTATTACCTGTCATTGGGCATCAACTATCCGAATGTATCTGATAAGATCTTAAGTGATTCATTACGTCCGGGCAGTGCAATTTATATACATGGAAGTTGCGTCACGGTAGGTTGTATACCTATCCTGGATACACAAATAGACGAATTGTATATACTGGCCGCTTATGCAAAAAATCAG
>CAZGSG010000054.1:0-25404 GCA_964528095.1 uncultured Terrimonas sp. | reverse complement strand
AAGAAACCCTCCTGAAGAATCGGGAGGGTTTAAAGTATAGCCATGAAAAACAAAACTCCTTGCTTTCGCTTAGAGTCTGGTCTTAAAGCTAAGAAAATTATTTTTTCTTCTCGTATTTCTTCTTGTATTTATCAATACGACCCGCAGTATCTACGAGCATATTTTTACCCGTGAAGAAAGGATGTGAAGTGTTAGAAATTTCCAATTTCACCAGGGGATATTCATTACCGTCTTCCCATTTTACCGTTTCTTTTGATCCGGCAGTAGAACGGCTAAGGAATGCCTGGCCATTACTCATATCTTTAAAAACTACTAACCGGTAGCTATCGGGATGGAGACCTTTTTTCATAACTTGCTGATTTTAAAGGTTGTACGGATTTTGCCGTACGTATTATAAATAAATTTAAGTGTGCAAAGGTAAGCTTGCCAGCTGAGGTAGACAAATCATTTTTATCAATAAGCGCCCTATTCCGATAGTATTTGGCCATCACTTTGAGAGCAAATACGGGACTTTCTAAAAAAAATTAATAGTTTTTAATTTTTTTATAAAGATTATTATTAACTTCAAACAGACATCGATCTGCTTGCCCAGGTCAGTTTGCTTTATCGCTTCCTTGATTGACAAATTTCTTTTTATGAAACCATTGTTCACTCATATTGGTAAAACGCCACAGGAGAATTTAATCATTGTTAAGCGTACTGTATCGCATTTTGACCCATCCTTCCATTTTCACCCGGAATGCGAGCTTGTTTATATTGTCAAAGGCAAGGGCAAACGGCTTGTAGGTGATAGTATTGAAGAATTTGTACAGGGTGATCTTGTTTTTCTTGGCCCAAACATCCCCCACGCGTGGTACAGCGACACAACCCCTTCGCAGGAAGACACAGAAACGCATTCCACTGCCATCGTAGTTTATTTTAGTATGGAACTATTTGGCAGGCAGTTTTATGAACTGGAAGAAACACAGTCGCTCAAAGACCTTTTTTCGAAGAGCGAAAGAGGTATAAAGATCGAAGGCATCACCAGGGATAGTATCGCAGCAGCGTTGAATGATCTCGCGGCCGGGCATGGGCTTAAAAGAATATTACATCTTTTCCGCATCCTGGAGTGTATGGCCACATCGGGTGAAACCCGGCAATTGGCAAGCATTTCCTATAAAAATTCGTACGACACGAAAGAAAATCATAAGATTGATGGAGTATTCTATTACCTGAATAAAAACTTCATGCATGATATATCCATGCCGGAGGTAGCGGATCTCTGCCATATGACACCGCAGTCATTCTGCCGCTTTTTTAAAAATCGTACAAAAAGTACATTTATTGATTTCCTGAATGAGATCAGGATCAGTCACGCGAGAAAACTACTAATCGAATCAGGAGAGCAAACCATTGCGGAGATCGCCTATCTCAGCGGGTATAAAAACCTGTCCAATTTTAATAAGCTGTTTAAAATAAGAACTGGCGCTACGCCAAAAGAATATAAAAGAAAACTACAGGAGCAATGGCACCTACAGGGTGAAATGCATAGTGCATAAAACAAAAAAAAGCACCAAGTTTGTTCATAGTTTGACTTTCGTCTTCCTACTTACTGACCCGATGCTTTTTTGGAGTTATTCCGGCCCTGTTACAGACTTTCATTCCTCCTGTTACATTCTATTTCATTTCTGAAACTTCCTGCAACGTTTGTATATGTAATTTACATTTTTGTATAGCCCGTTTCCAAATTTTTGCGCCTTTTTATACGCACCTGTTTTGCACCTTTTTTAGTGACTGAATCTGGAAAAACCCGGAGATATGCACAGCTTATGAACGCATGTTCTCGTACTGAAGCGGAATACCCAGATCCCAGGCCTTGGATGCCTGTATGATCTCCTGCAGGTCGTCTATCTTTTTTCCTGTCACTCTCACTATATCATCATTGATCGATGCCTGCACCTTGAAACCGGCATCTTTGATCTGCTTAACGATCTTTTTCGCGTCTTCCTGGCGTAAGCCATTCCTGACTTCTACCTGCTTTTTCCAAACCTTACCACTTTGATGCCCCTCCTTGGAAAGATCAAATGCTTCCGGCGCTATACCCTGTTTGTGCGCCCTGCTGATCAGCACATCCAGCAGTTGCCGCATCTTCATGTCGTCATCTGTTTCAATGTTCAGTTTGAACTCTTTTTTATCCAGGCTGATCACCACATGCGATCCTTTAAAATCATACCGGTTGGTGATTTCTTTATTGACAACGTTTACGGCATTATCTAATGCCTGCGCGTCTACCTTACTGACAATATCAAATGAGGGCATACTATTCTTTTTTGCTGATGAATAAAAAGTTGAGCCTCAAATGTAAGATTGTTTTTGAAAGACTGAAAGCTTTTACTTGCAGGAAATTGACGTGGCCACTCTGCTTTAAACGGTAAGGCCTGCATTACTATGCAGGCCCCGTTCACGATGAGAAAACTAAAAGTTTTGAATTTTCTATGGCTATGTTAATGGTAGTTAGATCCGGTTAGTTGCCCCCTCCTGTATTAACCCTGTTTTGTTCATCTGAAGCACCGCCTGTTTTCCTGCGCGCTGGAGCTATATTGGTCTTGCCAAAACGGTAGGTGAAACTAAGATTGAACTGGCGGCTATCCCTTTTACTTGCAATATCCACATCCACATCTGCATACCTGGCATATCCGCTAAATTGTTGTGTAAAGAATATATCACGTACCCCGAGTTTCACTGTTCCCTTCTTTTTCAGGATTTGTTTGGAAATGGCACTGTTAACTGCCCACATTGGATTAGCGACCAGTAAACCTTCCGCCGATTTGCTACGGTACCAACCACTCACTTCCGCGTTCCATCCTTTACCCATGGCAAAACTATTGGTCATATTGCCCATAAAGCTTGTAAACTGGATATCAACAGGCACCAGCTCATATAGCCCCTTATAATGATTATTAAAAACGTTGGTATAGATATTCACACTCCACCATTTTTTTACCTGGAAATTCGCCATTACCGCTAACCCGAGCTGTTGCATTGTGCTGAAGTTCTCTTTAGTCTGGTAAGTGATCTTCTTCTCAGTATCCTGTTTCAGCAATTCCGTAATGATATCATTGGTTTTGCTGTAATTGATTGTAGTGGTCAGGAATCTTCTGAAAGTATGACTCACCTCAATATTGTTAGTGAATTGGGGTTGCAGGTACGGGTTACCCTGTCCATATGTAAGTGAATCTAAAAAGAATACAAATGGATTCAGGCTTTCATAGTCAGGACGTCTGACACGGCGGCTGTAACTCACATTGAATTGGTTATTCTCATTTGCATTGTATCCCACGCCAAGGTTTGGAAAAAGGTTGGTATAGTTTCTTTTAGAAGTAGAATCATTGCTAACCTGGTGTCCTTTTGAAATAGTGTTTTCTAACCGAAGACCTGCAATAAGCTCCCATTTTTTTATGGTCTTTGAAAAAGTTGTATATGCTGCATTGATATTTTCATCGTACACAAAATGATTGCTGCGATCATCAGGTATCCAGCCACTACCCGCATTACGCAGGTAACTAACCTGGTTATCTGTTTTTACAAAACTGGTTTTCAAACCAGCCTCCAATTTTAAACCACTTTTGAAAGGATGAACATAATCTACTTTACCGCTGTAAATATTGATATCGGATGGGATATTTCCCTTCAATGCCACATCCCGAAATTTATCATTATCATTCTCGTCATAGGTTTTTGTGGTAAGAAGCGTGTTATTTCTATTCGTATAATTAGCGTAGTCCACATCAGCACTGATCTCCCTTCCTGTAGAATCAAAAGTATGTTTGTAATTAAAATTTGTTGTAATGCCTGCAAATTTCTTTGTATTGTCGCTCCATGACCTCAATATAGAGGTTATATTACCTGATGCATCTCTTAAATTAGATACACTTTCGGGGCCTTCATCTCCATGGCTAAAATTACCATTCACTACAAACCCGATAATATCTTTTTTTGAAAAGTAATAATCAACTCCTGCTTTCACATTATTATAAACACCTTTGAATGCAGGCCTGGACACCTGGTCGGAAGAACCGTCTAATACCCCATTATCATAAAATTTGCGGCTAAGCACCAGCCTATTAAATCCCTGGTAGTTACCAATATTATAACCACCGAATACATTCAGCTTATTATTGCGGTAGTTCAGGTTTACACCTCCATTCAGTCTTGCGTACTTACCCTGCGTGTAGCTAAGGTTGGTATTACCATTGCTTCCTTTTATTACACTCTTTTTCGTTTTTATATTAATGATCCCTGAATTACCGGCCGCATCATACTTTGCAGGCGGATTGGTCATGATCTCCAGTTGATCAAGGTTATTACTCTGCATGCTTTTCAATAAAGTAGCGAGATCGGCTCCGCTCAGGTAAGTCTGTTTGCCATCAATCAGGATCATTACTCCCTGTTTTCCTTTAAGACTGATATTTCCATCATTGTCTACAGAAACACCTGGTGCTTTTTCCAGCAATTCGAGTACGTTCAATCCGGAATTCGTAGGAGAAGCATCTACATTCATCACCATTTTACCTGGCTTTTGTTCAATCAACGGCTTTTTTGCTGTTACAGTAACACCCGTAACAGTTTTAGCTACTGGTATCAATTCAATCGTCTTTAATACAACAGCAGAATTAGATTCGCTTAATTCAACGGTTTCTGAGTAACCGGTCTCGTGACCAATAGCAGAAATGGAAACCAGGTATTTGCCGAAAACAATGTTGTCAAAGGCAAAATTGCCGGATTTATCAGCCACGCTCATCTTGGCAACAGAAGAGTCTTTTGCCCTTAAAAGGGTGATGGTTGCAGATTCGATGGTTTTGGTGCTGCCGTCAATTACGGAGCCCTTGATCTTGCCATTTACCCCCTGCGCAAAGCCGGAGAGCGACAAAATGCTAAAAGCCAGCAGCATTAAATTTCTTAACTTTCTCATTTTCAACGTATTTATTAATTTTAGTACTTGTTGTTAGTGATTACAGTTCAAAGATAGGTACTTTGCATTGCCAAGAACATTGTTTTAAAATAAACGGCCTCTTTTAATGATGAACGGCCGGATGATTAACTTCCGTAGTTGGACGCAGGTTTGGAAAACAGGTTACAGTAAGTAAAGCTTTTGGGATAAACGGGCAATCCGACATTTCAATGGCAATTAGCTCTTTGTTGAAGGCAATGCCGGAGCTGGGGCCGATCATTAATTGGAGCTATCGGGAAAGATGCCGGCGCAGGAAACCTGTCTTACAGCAGGCTAAATGCCAAATTCCGCCTTGATCTCATCGTGGTAAGTACGCCCGGAAGTTAGTTTAGTACCTGACTTGTCGTCCATTAAGAAAAGATAACGTCCATTAAAATGACGGTGCATCTCCTTTATTTTCTCCTTATTAATAATATAAGACTTCTGGATGCGGTAGAATTGAGCAGGAAGCTTTTCCGTAAGAGCGGACAGTGATTGATCCGTTAAATATTTTTGTCCATCAACAGTATAAATATAAACGTACTTATCCTGCGCTTCTAAATACGAGATATTTTCAAATCGCAGTAATACGATCCGGTCTCCTGTCTTGATCGGCAGCGCCGTTGCCTTCTGAGGTTTATGCAATTGCCGGATAATTTCCTGCAGCCCGTTTATATCAATCGTATTGTTCAGCTTTCCAAATTGTTTTAGTTTTTGAATGCTTTGTAATAATCGTTCTTCCTTAATTGGCTTTAACAGGTAGTCGATCGAAAAATTTTCAAACGCTTTTAATGCATATTGTTCATACGCCGTGGTAAAAATGATATTTGGTTTCCTGGTCAGCTTTTCAATTACTTCAAAACCGGTAAGGTCCGGCATCTGGATATCAAGAAATATCAGGTCTGGCTGCAATTCCTCTATTTGCTGTATGGCCTCCCTCCCGTTTCCCGCCTCCGCGATTACTTCTATTGTTGCCGCATGTTCTTGCAGAAGATTTTTTATCAGTCTTCGTGCAGCGGGCTCATCATCGATGACGATGGCTTTAAATACCTGGTTCATTCTTCATTAGTTTTTTTATATACACCGATACCAGCTTTTCCGGGGAGTTGATAAAGCGTATTTCATAGTCATCCGGAAAAAGAAGATCCAGTTTGTCATACACACTTTTCACCCCATAACCAGGCCTTAGCTCTTCTTCAAATGGTGGCCCATTATCGATTATAGTCATTACCAGGCCATTTTCATGCTTTTTTATTTCCAGTTTGATAAACGTAAGTTGTCCTGTTGTTTTAAGCCCATGTTTGACTGCGTTCTCAACCAGGGGCTGCAGCACAAAACGTGGCACCAGGTAATGATCTGTTGCCGGATCCGCGGAGATCGTATAATTAAGCTGGTCTTCAAACCTGATCTTTTCAATCTCCAGGTACACTTCAGCCATTTCCAGTTCTTCCTTTACTGTTGTATAATTATTATTACTATAGTTGATACTGTATCTAAAAAGATCTGCCAGCGCAATTGTCATTTTCCTTGCCTTCTTTCCATCGGTAATTGACAGGTCTGCAATGGAATTAAGCGCATTGTATAAAAAATGAGGATTGACCTTAGAGTGAAGTGCATCCAGTTCCGCTTTTGTTTTTAACTCCCGCAGCCGGCTCAGCTCCAGTTCCTTCTCATCAAACCTTCTTTTCCGTTCCAGGTCAAGATAACTTACCATTATATAAACCATTCCCGTAGCACTGCTGAAGTAGATACTGTACAGGGCAGAGTATTTGGCATCCCGCAGCTTATAATCGTTGAGGATATAAAATGTCAGCTGATTTACTATCAGTGTTGTAATTACAATAGTTATCATCACCAGTATCTTTTGTTTCCCAAAAGACAGCCGTTTTACTTTTTTGCTGACTGATACCAGCCTGGCACTATTAAAAACAACTAAAGTATCGAGTGTAACAATCAGCATCTGTCCGGCTATGGCTACTAACCAACCCTGCTTCATTACAGCCCTGAAAAATTCTCCCATGATTGGTGCTACTGCGAGGGCAAAACAAAAGATAGTCAACCAGGCAGCTACATTTTTCCGGAGTAATTCATTGCGGATCACTCCCCTGAAAAGCCGCCCAAAATTAGCCAGCAGGTATAATCCTGCCAATGCAACCAAAATGCAGGATAAAAGGATGAGTATAATCTGAAAAAAACTAGGCTCGGCCATAGGGTACCAAATTAATAAATAGGGCGCATTTTCTGTAACCGGCTTCGCAAACTGCTTATTTTCCGTAGTGAACTGATTATATTGCAATTAAATTCCTTTACATGCTGATCGATTTCAGGTCCGATACCGTGACCAAACCCTCTCCTGCCATGCTGAATGTTATGATGACTGCCAACGTGGGCGATGATGTGTTTAGCGAAGACCCTTCCATTAATGAATTAGAGCAACTGGCGGCGAACATGTTTGGAATGGAAGCAGCCATTTACTGCCCATCGGGCACAATGACCAACCAGATAGCGATCAAATGCCATACGCAGCCAGGAGACGAAGTGATCTGTGACGAAAGCGCGCATATATATCAATACGAAGGCGGAGGCATTGCCTTCAACGCCGGAGCTTCTGTCAAATTACTGTATGGTGATAAAGGCAGGATAACGGCGGCCCAGGTAGTGGCGGCAATTAACCCTGACGATGTGCATCGCGCGCATACAAGCCTGGTCTGTCTTGAAAATACAAGTAACCGGGGTGGAGGCAGCTGTTATGATTTTGAAGAAATAAAAAAGATCCGGCAGGTCTGTATACAAAACGGACTACCATTGCACCTGGATGGCGCCCGCCTGTGGAATGCCATGGTGGCGAAGAATGAGACAGCGCTTCAATATGGAGAAGTATTTGACAGTATTTCCATCTGCCTGAGCAAAAGCCTCGGCTGCCCCGTTGGAAGCCTTTTATTAGGTAAAAAAGACCTTATAAAAAAAGCCCGCAGGGTTCGTAAGATTTTTGGTGGCGGAATGCGACAGGCCGGCTTCCTTGCGGCGGCGGGTATCTATGCGTTGAAAAATAATATCGATAGATTAAAAGAAGATCATTTACATGCCCGGCAACTGGGAGAGGCGATCGCAAAAAGACCATTTGTTAAAATGGTGCTGCCCGTTGAAACCAATATTATCATTTTCGAACTGGATGACTCAATAACAGCTCCCGCGCTTGTCGCCAAATTGAAAGAGCACCGGGTACTTGCTTATGCAATAGCTCCCGATCGCGTACGGCTCGTTGTACATTTGGATATCAGTGAAGAAATGACCAGTAAAACCATCGATATTTTTAATAAATTATAATATACATTATGCTCCCAAGGATCAATCCAACCACAACCCAGGCATGGAAGTCATTGCAGGAACATTTTGCAGAAATGCGTACTGCAAAAATGAAAGATCTTTTTGCGAACGATCCACAGCGCTTCGATAAAATGCATATTCAGTATGATGATATTCTTTTTGACTATTCAAAGAACATCATCAATGATAAAACAATGGCGTTGCTGTTGAACCTTGCAACAGAGTGTAAACTAAAAGAAGCCACTACCGCCATGTTCGATGGCGACCTCATCAATGAAACAGAGCATCGGTCGGTGTTACATATTGCTTTGCGCAATTTTTCCAAACAACCGGTATACTCAGAAGGCAATGATGTAATGCCATTGGTGAAAAAAGTGCTGCGTAAAATGAAAACCTTTTGTGACCAGGTACACAGTGGCGAACACAGGGGATATACCGGCAAGCGAATAAAGTATATTGTCAACATCGGCATCGGCGGAAGTGATCTGGGACCGTTGATGGTAACCGAGGCGCTAAAGCCATATAAAGTTGAAGACATCGAGAGCTTTTTTGTTTCAAACGTGGATGGCACACATATAGCCGAGACACTAAAAAAAATAAAGCCTGAACGAACATTATTCCTGATTGCATCAAAAACTTTTACCACGCAGGAAACAATGACCAATGCCCATACCGCAAGAGATTGGTTCCTGAAAAAAGCAAAAGACAAGGCACATGTAGCCAAACATTTCGCCGCCTTATCAACCAATGAAAAGGAGGTCGTGAAATTTGGCATTGATAAAAAGAACATGTTTGAATTTTGGGATTGGGTTGGAGGTCGTTATTCACTCTGGAGTGCGATAGGCCTGTCGATTGGCCTTAGCATTGGCTATGCCAATTTCGAACAAATGCTAAAAGGCGCTCATGCTACAGACAATCATTTCCGTAACACCCCTTTCGATAAGAACATACCCGTGCTGATGGCCCTTGCGGGTCTCTGGTATACCAATTTCTTTGGGTCACAAAGCGAAGCTATTCTGCCCTATGATCAGTATATGCATCGTTTTGCTGCCTACTTCCAACAGGGTAATATGGAAAGCAATGGCAAGAGTATTGACCGCAATGGCGAGGCTACCGAATACAGCACAGGCCCTATCATCTGGGGCGAACCCGGTACCAACGGGCAGCATGCGTTCTACCAGCTTATTCACCAGGGCACACCTCTTATCCCCTGCGATTTTATCGCGCCAGCGCAATCTCATAACCCAATAGGAGATCATCATCCCAAACTCCTTTCCAATTTTTTTGCTCAAACAGAAGCACTGATGAATGGAAAATCTGAGGACGAAGCACAAAAAGAACTGGAACAACAGGGGTTAACGGCTGAACAGGTCTCTCGCTTATTGCCTTATAAAGTTTTTGCTGGCAACAAGCCAACCAATTCATTCCTGGTAAAGAAAATAACGCCTTATACCCTTGGGCAGCTCACTGCGCTGTATGAGCACAAGATTTTTACACAAGGCATTATATGGAATATTTTCAGCTTCGATCAGTGGGGTGTTGAATTAGGCAAACAACTGGCTGGCAGGATCCTGCCAGAATTGCTACAGGACGAAAAGGTGGACGGTCATGATTCATCTACCAATGGACTGGTAAATGCGTGGAAAAAGGTGAAAAAATAATCGTATTTTCAGAACACTAAAACGACATTTATGATGAAATTACTATTAGCAGTAGCCGGGATACTTGTTGTTGGAACTGTATCCTGCCAGGAAAATGAATTGCCTGGTATTCAAAAAAGGATTGATGATCTTTTGAACGAAAAACGCAAACAGATAAAACCCGTTATACAACAAAATCGTCCTGCTATAACCGCTGAACAATTTCAAGCCCTGATAGCAAAAAATAACACCGATAGTCATGTCATCAATCTTCCACAGGACAATATGGCCTGCATAATTCCCGATATGAAACAGTTCAATATGCCCAACTCGTGGACGGGTGAGCTTAAAACATCTGCGCCAGGTGCAATACCTAATCCCGGACTTCAATCTAAATTGCTGGCAATGAAATAAAGGGATGCACGGGCACAAAGAAATGATTACCGAGGCTTCTTAAATACGCTGAATAATATTCCCGATAAAAAAAGCCCCGCTACGTAAATAGCGGGGCTTTCAATTCAATATGCGGGATTACCATTTATCTACTTCTTCATTGGAAGCGGTAGAGGCAGATGAACTTGCCGTCACGGTTACTTCTTCTACTGGTTCACGTTCTTCTTTTTCTACCACGGGTGATGATGATACAGTTGTATTATCTGAGCTCTCCATTCCTTCACCTTCGTTTTCTGCTATTTCATCATGATTGTATGCATCAAAATTAAAATCAGGCATCAATTCAGTTTTTACATAATCAACCGCTTCTCCTAATGCCTTAATGAATTTATTAAAATCTTCTTTATAAAGAAACACTTTATGCCTGTCGTATCCATTGTCATCAAAACGCTTGCGGCTTTCTGTAATGGTCAGGTAGTAGTCGTTACCCCTGGTAGCTCTTACATCAAAAAAATAAGTTCTTCTTTTACCAGCACGAATTCTTTTGCTGTAAATACTTTCCATTTTCTTGTCGTTATTCTCGTACGCCACAGTTATAGTTTTTGCAGTTAATAATGCCCTTTAATTTTAGGAATTACAAATATATAGATGTTTTCGATACAGGCAACACCGTGGAAAATTTAGTTTTCAAGGGGGCAAAAGCCGCCCCCAGCCTGCCATTCAGCGATTTTTTAGCAGCTGGAACAGGCAATCTGGCTCTATCGCAGATCAGGCTGAACCTGTATTTTTTTCCTGTTGCCGTGCATGCATCCTTGCATAATAGCCGCCCGGAATAGAGAGTAATTCCCTGTGTGTTCCCAGCTCCACGATCTCTCCATCTTCCAGTACTACTATCTTGTCGAAATCTAAAAGAGAGAAAATACGGTGCGTAATGATAATGGCCGTTTTATCTTTCAGATAATCGTTCAGGTTGCCAATGATTTCCTTTTCTGTCCTTGCATCTACTGCACTGAGGCAATCATCAAAGATCACAAGATCAGGGTCTTTGATGAGCGCCCGGGCAATCGATATACGCTGTTTTTGCCCGCCGCTAAGGGTAACACCGCGTTCGCCGATAAGGGTGTCATATTTTTCTGAAAAAGCCAGGATCTCTTTATGCACGCTGGCCTGCAGGGCAGCTTTCTCCACATCCGCATTCTCGGCGTGTTGTAAACCAAAGCGGATATTGTTGGCTACTGTTTCACTGAATAAGAACACATCCTGTGGCACATAACTCACCTGCTGACGTAGTGTTTTTAAGCGTATGTCCCTGATATCCGTTCCGTCTACTTCTATTTTACCCGCAGTCACATCGTATACCCTTAGTAGTAATTGAATAAGGGTTGTTTTCCCGCTACCCGTCCTGCCAACTACTGCAACCTTCTCCCCTTTCTTTACATGCAGGTTGAATTTCTTCAGCGCTTCAATGCCTGTATCCTTATATGTAAATGATACGTCGCGGAAATGGATATCCCCGCTTATTTCCAGGTCAGCAGGGCGAAGTGGTTCCATAACGGAAGGCTCAATATCGAGGAATTCGTTCAATCTCTTTTGAGAAGCTGCCGCCCGTTGAATCATACTGGCTGTCAGCCCGATGGCACTTACAGGAAATGTGAGCATATTTACGTACAGCACAAACTCCACGATCGTATCCAACCCGATATTATGGTCTCCATGAATATAATAAAGGCCGCCAGCCATAATTGTAATCAGGGTACTCAAGCCGATCAATAAGGTAATAGAAGGAAAATAAATAGCTTCTACCTTAGCAAGTCCCACTGCGTTCTTTCTGTACGCTTCGCTGTTATTGGTAAAAAACCCCAGCATCGATTTTTCCTGCACAAACGATTTAATAACCCTGATACCAGAATAGGATTCCTGCGCATTGGTGGTTAGGTCCGATAGCGACTCCTGTATCCGCTCACTCCTTTTATTGATCGTATTGTTGACAAAATAAATAGCCACAGCAAGTATTGGCAGCGGGGCCAGCACGTAAAGCGTGAGCAAGGGATCTCTTTTCTGCATAAAAAAAACGGCCAGAGAAATAACAGCCACCAGGTTAATAAGGTACATGAGTGCAGGCCCGGTAAACATTCTCACCCGGCTTACATCCTCAGCAATCCTGTTCATAAGATCGCCGGTACTATTTCTCTTATAAAAAGCAGCATCTAGTTGCTGGTAGTGACCGTATACCTCATTCTTCTGATCATATTCGATATGCCTGCTCATGACAATGATTGTCTGGCGCATTAAGAAAAGGAAAATACCCCGAAGCAGGGCCAGTAATAAGATCGAGATACCACAGATGGCTACAACCTTAGTGAGCCCATCAACCTTGCCTACCCAACTAATAAATTTATTGACAAGCGGGTCATAATTCGGCTCCGACTTTTTTGGCTGATAGCCCGCAACCTTTAATGATCGTTGTACAAAATCGATAACAAAGCCTGTGACCTGCGGTGTGAGTACACTAAAGTAGTTGGATAAGAAAATAAAAAATATACCAGCACCCAGCCGAATCCTGTATTTCCAGAAATATTTATTGATCGCTTTGAGATGCTTCATAAGAAGCCGCAAGTTACGAAATGAAAACTCCGTTTCCCAAAGGACTGACAGGTAAAATAGAGCGTTTGGATCCGGGCAACTATTGATTCAGGCAAGTAATGTGTGCAGGGGTCAACGTTATATCAGGCAGCCTGTTCCACCTGCTGTGATACGCAAAAATTAATTCCTTTAGGGGTGATATAAACAACGGCCGTATTAAACTGCCTGATCAGGATCAACCCTTCCTGCTGTAATTCATTCAAATGACGGCCGATCTCATCCCAGGGAGCATGTTGGCGGATGATGATCTCCCCAGTGTGTAAAAAGATCAATGTCGGATCCGTTTCCGTTTTTACCAACTCATAAATAGTATGCAAGGTTGAATACTTATTTTCCATAACCAATATTACTTAAGATCTTCCTTCAGATTTGTTAAAAGTTATTCACTTACGGCCGTCCTTATCGTTCAACAGATTTTTTTACGATTCATTCACTAAAAAACGCAATCTATGTATGACGGCCAGAGGTATTCTGTAAAGCATGCTAATTTTGGCGCAGGTTATTCACAGGATATTGGACTTATTAACGGGGCCGGATTTCTATCCAGCCCTTTTTATTAAATCCCTCCTGTTTTCAAAAAGCCATCAACAAACCGGCACTTAGTCGTGAAAACGCTTCCCGGAGGTCAATCCATTGTCTTTTATCCCGTGCATTCTTCTTTGAAAGGTATTGTTGAAAAAAATCTGCAACCAGTACAAATGCCCTAAGAGCCCTTGAGCCGGTCACAACTGTACCAGTTTCGCTGGAAATTGCTCACTGGTACATTCGTTGTGAGCACGGGGTTTATTATACAATAAGTCAGGCATGTTTAAAGCCCCTGAAAGAAAATTGTATAACATCATCCAATGTTCATTATTTATGTGATGCACAAAACAACAACTCCGTCCTCAATCATATATCCTGTAATTAATAAATGGTACTTCACGTATTGCAAACGGCGCTATGATCTGGCCGTACTGAATTAAACTTATCAAAAATGGCCTTGCAATAGAACTACTATTACAAAGCCATCAGATCTAATAAACCCGAACCACATTATTTCATCTTGGTAAAATAAGACACATCACCATTCATATCCACTTGCAGCACGATCTTGTCATTATTTTTTTCAACCTCGATAAAATAATTATCTGCATCATCAAACCGATTACCAAATAAAACCATGTCCGTTTCATTAAATTCATTATCATCAAAGAAAAGAACAATCCCCTTGGTATACCCTGCATACCTTTGATCAATATAACGTTGAGCCTTTGCTGGCAGATCACTAAATGTTTTTTTCATTACTGTTCCAACCAATTGGGCATCGTAATCATAATAAGCTGTTTTTGATTCCCCGTCTTTGACAAAACTAACCTCATCGCAATAAGTGCCTCTCACCCAGGTTGCTCCAGGAACATCACCAAAATCAGCTATAAATGCCTGTTTTGACTGGTAACTCACGTCTTTCCCTTCAAGTTTTTTTAATTCCTTTTTCTCTTCCTTTTTTTCCTTCCTGATTACTTTTTCCTGGCCTTTGTCTTTATTGATGTCTTTCTTAAGTGCTACTTCGGTTTGTGCGTTTGCTGACATAATCAACAATATTGCAGAGGCTGATAATACAAATAACTTTTTCATATTGATATACTTTAAAATGATTAACAGATTTTATTTATTATTCTATTATTACACACCAAACCTACATTGCCGTTCATTCTTTCTCAAGACACAATCGCTAAAACGGCAAAATCAATAGGCCAATTACCTCTTTTAAACTTTCCAGTCCTTTAGTCGCTCTACAGGCAGTGTTTTCTATATCCTTATCATATATAAAGTAATAGTTGACTATAATCACTACAAAATTTCAAACAGGAATTAAAGGATTTAGTAGGGTATATGCTATTCTTTCTGTGACACCGATAGTTTTTGCCTTTTTACCGACAAATATTCCGGAACAGTATATTATTGATGTAGATTTATTCAATAATTGAATGATCTATTGGTAGCCATGTGTCCGGGAATTTTATTATAAACTTCCGATATTGAAATAGGCTCTTTAACAAGAAACTATATCAAAACTAATTTGCCAAAACATGGAAAACATCTCTACCGGTTTTCGACAAAAAATGAAATCATTATCTCCCAGACCCTACTGGAGAGAAATCCTTGCCATCTTTATGTTGTTGCTGGCTATTGTTTTTTTTCGGAGTGAAAGAAAGGAATTACATGCCATTATGCCTCATCTGCGCCAGGCCAATAATGGTTGGCTTACGATAGCTTCCATTATAACGGTGCTTTATATTTTTTTACAGGCTGGAATTTATAGAAAATCTTTCGCCGCTATCGGGCTTACGCTGTATTGGGGCAATGCGCTGCTGTTATTCCTGAAAAGGAATTTTATTGGTGTCTTTTTACCGGCCGGCAGTGTAAGCGCACTGGCCTACTCCCCTTCTCAGATCCGCAAAGCGGGTTTTAATAAAGTGCAGGTACACCAGGCAAGTGGCCTCTTTGGTTTTGCAGGCTTACTTACTGTTTTTATTATCGGAGTTCCAATTATCATCTTCACCGCATTTCGCACAGCTCAATTTAAAAGTGCATGGCTTGGCTTGCTCGCGCTGCTACTATTAATAACTGGATTGCTGCTCGCTGTTCGTTCTATAAGGAACAAAGGCAAACTGTTCAATTGGATAGATAAAAAATTCCCTTCCTTTACTCCCCAGCTACATGAGTTATTCGCGGCAAATGTCAACCGTAGCAAGTTCTATAGCGCTATTTTTTTCTCCCTTGGTGTAGAATTGTGCGGGATACTTCATATATATGTCGCCATGCTGGCCCTTGGGTTGCCGGCTTCTTTTAGCGCATCAGCCGCAGCCTATATCATTGCTGTACTAATGATGGTCATATCCCCTTTTTTAAAAGGTCTTGGTGCGGTAGAATTTTCAATGGTATATGTGCTGGAACAATTTGGTTTTAATTCCGCGCAGGCATTATCAATTACCATTCTTTACAGGGTCTTTGAATTTTGGTTGCCGCTTATTGCAGGATTTGTTTCTTTTGCCTGGAAAGGGAGAAAGATATTCTTGAGGGCAGCTCCGGCGCTGCTTAGCTTTTCGCTGGGATTGGTGAATATTATATCCGTTGTCACACCTCCCCTGCATGATCGTCTACACGTACTCAGGCAATACCTGCCTCTTGCTACCATACATGCCTCTAATTTATTGGTATTGTTCACAGGGTTGGCATTGCTGATCACATCTGCTTTTTTATTCCGCGGCTTACGCAATGCATGGATCATAGCGCTTGCCCTGTCAACTTTATCATTAATAGGTAACCTTAGTAAGGCGCTCGATTATGAAGAAGCCATGGTTGCCTGTATTACAATAATCGTCTTGATCACTACGGTCACCCAATATCGTGTCCAAAGCAGTCCGAAATGGATCCGTGCCGGTCTAAAAACAGCATTGATCAGTTTCATCGCCGTATCGCTTTTCGGTTTTATAAGTTTCTATTTTATAGATATAAAACATTTTGGCGTTGATTTTACCTGGCAGCAGTCATTACTTCATACATTCAGGAGTTTTTTACTGGTAGAAGATACATCGTTACACCCGGTAACAAGATTTGGACATGAATTCATCTGGTTGATACGTACAACAGGATTTCTTACATGGGGTTTCCTGTTATTCACCATTATAAAACCTCATTTGAAAAGCCAGGCGGTCAATGAAAATGCAAAAGAAAAAGCTGCTTTCCTATTAAGCCAGTTTGGCAATTCAGCTACCGATTATTTCAAACTGTATAAAGACAAATTATATTTCTTTTCAGATATCCATGCCTCCTTCATCGCCTATCGTATAGCCGGTGGTTTCGCCATTGTACTGGAAGAGCCCGTATGCGCTGAGGAAGACAAAATCGATGTATTGCAGGAATTTGATCATCATTGCCGGAAGATGGGACTAAAGCCCGCGTTCTACCGGGTAGATGAAAACAGTATGCCATGGTTTAACCAGTTAAAGAAAAAGAAACTCCTGATCGGCCAGGAAGCTATTCTGGACCTGACCAGTTTTACGCTGGAAGGAAAAGACAAGAAGTCTTTGCGCAACGGACTGAACGGTTTGCAGAAAAAAGGATATATGGTCAACAGTCATACGGCACCGCATGAAAAACCTTTTATTGAACAATTGAAAAAAGTATCGGATGAGTGGCTGCAAGAATTTAACAAGGAGGAGATCATTTTTTCGCAGGGCATGTTCGAGGAAAAAGAACTGCAACAGCAGGATATAATCACAATTACGGATGCCGCGGGAGGTATAAAAGCCTTTTTGAATATTATTCCCGATTATGCCGACGATGAGTGCACCTACGATCTTATACGTAAAACTCCCGATGCTCCTCCCGCTGCGATGGACGCGCTTATTATAAAGCTGACAGAGTACGCCAGGGAACATAAAAAATTATATATCAACCTGGGATTGGTGCCTATGACAGGAATTGAACAACCTGATAACACGGCGGAACAGATCATTAAACTTGCTGCGGCAAAGATCAAACGATTCCAGCACTATAAAGGACTAAGAGAGTTTAAAGAAAAATATGCCAGTCTTTGGGAAAATAAATACCTGGTATATGACAATGATTTTGATTTATTACAATTACCCCTTGCACTAAATACAGTAATGAAACCATGATGAACAGAATACATATAAGTCTGCTATTAATGTTATTTATCCATACAATACATGCGCAGACAACAACAAGTCTCCCTTTAAAAGAATGGAACTCGAGCTCCCAAACACCTTTTGTATTTTATATCAGCGGTGACGGTGGATTCAATAAGTTCTCCACTGAACTATGCGGCAAGCTTAACACTTCAGGCTACCAGATAACTGCGCTGAATGCCAAATCCTATTTTTGGGATAAAAAGACCCCGGCAGAAACTGCTTCTGCTATCAGCGCTTATCTTGCAAAACAATTCAGTGGGAGGAAAAACCAACAGCTTGTATTGGCGGGGTATTCATTCGGAGCAGATGTAATGCCATTCATCGTTAATAAACTCCCTGATTCACTCAGAAACAAGCTCGTAAGTGTATTATTGTTATCCCCTGCTACTACAACGGATTTTGAAGTTCATTGGTCAGACATGTTTGGTGGTACACAAAAAAGAAGCATGGACGTTATAGCAGAGATCAATAAAATGAGCTCGCCAAAAACAGTTACTATTTTTGGCAACGATGAAACTGATTTTCCTGTAAACGATATCCGGTTAAAAAACCATATCCAGGAAACCCTGCCCGGTGGCCACCATTTTGACGGTGATACCGACGAAGTGGCGAAAAGAATAATGAAGTATTTCAAATGACCCGGGCTAGCCTCTTATACCATGTTACAATTATTATAGTTATCCAATTTCTCTGTTCGAACACCTTTGCCCAACAAACAAAGGCCGATACAACATATATCCTTCCCGTTATAAAAAAGAATGTTGCAGAAATTAATTCCGGCGCATATAGCACCAATTTCGACTTTACAAAAAAAGGCGACCGCAAAGATGATTACCAGCTTGTAGCAAATAGCAGCGCCTACATGGGAGCGTTTCTTAATTACAAATGGATTTCCTTAAACTATTCAACAAATATCCCGGGTACCCTGCTCGACAGAAATGTTAAACTTCAATATACCTCATTCCGCTTCAGGTTTGGAAGCCAAAGAATGATATTTAATCCCTTTTATGAGTCTTATAATGGCTTGCTGATACCCAAAGTACATAGCAATGGATTCGAAACCTTTCGGGGTATTCAATTCACCAAGACCGGTTTTGATTACTATTATTTTACCAATACAAACCGGTTCTCTTTTAAGGCTGCTCACGGTTTTTCTCAATTGCAGCTAAAATCAGCAGGGGCTTTTTTCCTGATGATCACACCAAAATGGCAACGGATCAAATGGGAAACGCCTACCCCCGGCCTAATCTCCGACTCTTCTACCTATGAGCTATTATCTTCCAGCCCAGAGTGGCTTTCTATGATTGCAAGGGCTGGCTACTCTTATAATTTTGTTATTGAAAAAGGGAAATGGATCATTTCTCCTGTGTTGCTTATTGGTGGCGGTGGATTAAAGGAAATTAATACAAATAATAAAAAACTGAAGGCCATCACTGATGTACAAACCTGGCTACATGCAGGGTACAATGGTCCCAATTATTACATTTATGTAAAGGGAACATGGGGCAATCTCCAAACCAATTTATTTATAAAAAACATGAACCAGGTAAATACAGATTTTTCTGTCACTGCTGGTTACAGGTTTCAAAACCTTAAAAGAAAGATAATGGGCTTACTATGAATTTAGTTTGTCTCGATTGACAATGACATGGCAGCAATTATTAAAAACGCTGGTATGCCGGGGAGAAATAGTGATCGGGTATAAAACAAAAAACACCAAACCCCCGGCCTGCGATCCGGGAATTTAGTGTCCTATATTTTTAATACTGGTTATTTTACAACCGATGCTTTTACCGCAGCTGTTATGATCACCTGGGCCACTTGTTCTGGTTGCGACATAAAAATCACATGACTACCTTTTACTTCAGTAACAATGGTATTTGAACGCTTATACATGTTACGTTGAATTTCGGGAGCAATGCTTTTATCTTCAGTAGCTATGATGCCGTAAGTGGGCCTGGTTCTCCATGCCGGCTGGGTGATAGGTGTTACAAACCCTTTGGCGTAAAACGCGCCTTGTGATGCATACATAAAATCCGCTTCTTCTTCGCTAATGTCTGCACAAAAACCCGCATGATATTTTTCTTTTGAGTAATAAACAATCCCCTTTTCGTCAGGAGTCAACACGCCATTTTCAGGGGCAGGCGGAGCAGTTTGAAGCCATTGCAGCGCCGACTCTCCTTTATCTGGCTGAAAGGCTGCTATATAGACAAGGGCTGCTACTTTTGGATGATTACCCGCTTCTGTAATAACAGCTCCTCCCCAGGAATGGCCCGCAAGGATAGCAGGACCATCCTGTTTGTCGAGAGCGAGTTTTGTCGCCTGTACATCATCTTCCAGTGAAGTCAACGGGTTCTGTACCACGGTTACCTTATAGCCCTTTTTTGTAAGTGCTGTATAAAGCGCTTTAAATCCCGAGCCATCTGCAAATGCGCCATGCACCAATACCACATTTTTTATGGGCTGGGCATTTGCTTCGGTGATCGTACCTACGGCTGCTGATAAAGCTAATGCTGAGGCGAGTATACCGCCGTTGAAAGTGTTTTTTACTGTTTGCTTTTTCATTGTATTTGGTGTTGAGTTTTTTAACTGGATCAACAATACAAAGATGCGCCGGCAAAGGCCGCAGAAGAATGGACGTACTTCCCGAAGAGTTGTAAATATTTCCCGAAGCGGATCAGCCCTTGCTGTTTCTGAATTCGGCCGGAGACAGGGAAGTATGTCTTTTGAAAAAGTTGGAAAAATAAGCAGCATCCTCAAATCCCAGTTCGAATGTGATCTGTTTGATCGACCTGTCTGTATAATACAAAAGCCTTTTTGCTTCTATTACGATGCGTTCCTGGATCACCTGTAATGGTGTTTTATGATTATAAATGGCGAAAAGATTAGATAAGGTTTTCGGGGATTTATTCAGCTGTTGTGCGTAGTAGCTCACAGAATGCTCGGCACGGTAATGGGCTTCTACCAATAAGTTGAACTTGCGTATGATATGAAAACGATCATCCTGTAGCCTTTTGTCAGGAATATATTCCGATCTCGCCAGTCTTGTGATAAATATAATAAGTCGCTTCAGCAACATCAGCAACATATCCTGTTGAATATTATCCGCTGTTTTAAACTCTTCGACAAAAACATCCAGAAGTAATTGTAGTTTTTGTTTTGCTTCCTTATCAAGGGCGATAAGCAGATGATCCGAAGTTCCGAACAAAAACCCTACACAGCTTACTTCCGCGTCATGATCGATAATGCAATAAAATTCGCGGTTGAACTGCCATGCGACAATATCGGTAGCCCGTTCAAAATAAAATGACTGGCTGAACAGAAGAGTTAAAATGGTATCAGGCAAAAAATCATGGGCGACACCATCAATCGTAATAGTCTGTTTTTCTCCATGATTCCAGGCAATCGTGAAATACTTATTGTGCTGATCTCGACCATAAAACAGGCGTTCAAAATCCTCCTCAGCTCTTAGCAGTAAGAGATCGCCACCGGTTTTTAAGTCTGTAAGTTTTAGCTTCATTAAAATAAAACAACAGGTGAAGTTCTGGAATCATTCGAAGAATACAAAATGGTAGCACAAAGAAAAAAGTTACTGGAAGTCAGCCACTTAACTGAAAAGAGCGTTAACCGCCGGATCCACTTAAAAGGGATGCTGGCAAAATAAAAATCTTTTAGAGAAACGCTGCACAGCCTGCTGCCTTGAAAAATTCAGGAAATTTTGTTGTAAGTTTTCATTCCATTTTATGGAACAATTTCAAAAGCTCATCTTACATTTCAAAAACATGACCAAACCATTTACGATCATTTCTTTTTTATCTATGTTCTTTTATGCTTGTGATAATCAGGTTACTAATAAAACAGACAATTCCACGAAACTACGACTGGTCGACACGGCAAAAAATCAAGGATTACACGGCACCTGGGTTCGACACAATAGGGAAGGTTTTACGCTGATCGAAATCAACGACACTTCCAATGTACTATACTACGAATTTACAGACAGGAAAGCAGAGATTGATACCATAACAATTGATCGTTATTGGTACTACAAATCGAAAGCGAAGATGGGGTACTGGAACAGTCCTGATAACCCGATAAAAGCAGATGTTGACATTTGGGTATCTACAGATAGTTTTCGTTTTGACTATAAGTTAAAGGGAGACACGCTAATTGAATACGATAAAATGGGTGAGCAGGGAGAATTTATAAAGGTCCGCAACGATAATTAGCGCTGAAGAACCTGGATACTAAAAATAACCGGCAGTTTTCACTGATTCGCTTTGCCCCCTACCCCGCATTAAAAGCCGGCTAGTGAAATTGATCCGCTGGCGGTAAGATCCTGGCGAAATGTGCCATCCGCGTTTATTTCCCAAATAACCTTAGCCGCACATGGACGCTGGGCAAGCAATGCTTTATGAGAGTCGAACGTTTGCCCTTCATAGGTAGAGACATGTGATACCTTCTTCCATTTACCTACAGGAGACTGAGCATTTACAGATGCCGTGGTTAAAACAATAACTACACATAAGAATAGTGCTCGCGTTCCAATCATTGTTATATGTTTAAGATTAGTTTTTACCCCAGCCTGCAGGCCAGGTCATTAATGCATTCATACTTTTTAAGGGAGATATGTCTATGTTGTTGCCGCAGGCTGCGCCATAAACAGGAGAACAGGGGAATGTCACCGTAAAATACTCCCATTGGTCATAATCAAAAAAGAATATTACAGAGCTGTTTCCTTCATAGCTAAGTGCCGCATCAATCTTACCCGTAATACCATTAATCTGAGGGCCGCCATTGTATATTAGTTTATCAAGGGGAATAGCCTTGCCCAAAGGACTGACAACGCTGGTATAGTACCCTTCATCAAAATAAAAATACAATTTGCAAGGTTTGGATACTCTTGGATAGGCTGCATAAAAAAAATATTCTGGCATGGAATCATTAGGAATTACAGGGCCGGTACCAGGGCCAGGTTTTCCGGGAGCCCATAACTCAAGCCCGGCCTGCGGATTTTTACCCGCCATTGTACCTGCATAAACAGGATTATGCATTTCATTGAGCGGAATAATAATACTGGATGAAGGAATAAATTTATGAATGGAATCATAGGTAAAAGTATAAGGCCTTGTAATACCACTGGCCCTCATTTTCATATACGCGTTTACAAAAAAATCATTTCCCAGCCCTTTGCCAGAAATTATTTTTCTTACATCTGCCGGAAAATTTGTTGCAAAATCCGTAATGGGTTTAGGTCCTTCCGCTATTTTAAACTTATATCCGTCCGCATTCTCTACAATATCGATCGTCATAAACTGCTTATCATTGTTGCCGGCATGGTCAATATTCAGCAGGATAAAACGGTTTTTTATTATAGCTCCGCCCGGCGCTGTTGCATAATCGTATAAAATACCCATCGACTTAGAAGATCCGGAAGAACTTGTATTCTTTGCGTCTTTTTTACATGAATAAAAAAGAAAAAAGCTGACCAACGCAATAAAAACAAAATGAATATTTTTCATGCTATTATTATTATGACTCAAACCTACAGAGCCATCCCGGCATAAAAAATATGCAATCGCCAAACGACCAAAACAATCGCCAGACCACAGCGTTTTACTATATTAAAAGAAATATCCCATGCCCCACTCTATTCCTGTATTACTATCAAACAGTTATTCACTATCAGGCGCGTTACTTTTCATCTTTTGACCACGCTACGAATCACACACGCATAAGATCCTTCTTTACCATTGTACAAAAACGAAAAGCCCGCAAACATTCAATTTGCGGGCTTTGCTATTCGTTGATACTTGTTATGCGGAAAGGGAGGGATTCCAAACGAACACCTATTTTTGATCTTTTTAGAGACTTTAAAAATTTAAATCAGATTTAAGCCGTAATCAAATCTTATTAATTTTAAGGGTGTTATTATCCTAATTCAATCTTTACGAACAAATGGTTCGCCTAACTTTATCACATTGTACCCGGCACCATGTAAGGGACCGCTTTTTTCTTCGGTTAAATTTACCCTTTATAATTCGGGTCAAATTCCACAATCCATTCAATACCATATTTGTCTCTGAACATTCCGGCGTATGTACCCCAGGGACTGTCGCCAATAGGCCCTTCAATATTTCCACCCGCTGATAGTCCGTTAAAAATTTTGTCCGCTTCTTCCCGACTTTCCGCACTAATTGATATTTTAGACCTGTTTTCGTTTTCGTTTACTCGTCCCATAAATTCCGGAACATCATTGGCGATTAACACATTGTGTTTTCCTATAGGCAAAATAATGGTCATTATTTTATCTGCCTCGTTTTCTGCTACCGGAAATTCTGCGCTTGCCAGGTCTTTGAAACGAATGAACTTCGCGAAATCTCCGCCAAAAACTGATTTGTAAAAAGTGAATGCTTCTTCAGCATTTCCATTGAAGTTGATCCAGGGATTGATTGTTCTCATAACTTTATTTTTAAGTTTTTAATTTTTTCTGCTTGCGCTATTCAGCATTCCGTTGTTAATGTGATTGACAATTTTCTTCTTATAATTTCTGTGATAAGGCTGTCAACAGATCTTCCAGGTTTTTTAATGTGATGGTAAACCCGATCTTAAAGCCCTCCAATAATTTTTCCATTCGTTCAAAGGACTCATTAAAAATGGTGATACTCACTTTTGTTATGCCATTTTTTTCGCTGAAAATATAATCCCATTCAGAACCTGGCAATTCGGGTTTTTCGTCTTTGTCCGCAAAAGAATTATACATTTTAAAATTCGTTTTCGGCGTAATGGATGTATATTTCTGAATTGACCAACGCTCTTGTCCGTCGGGGCTTATCATAGCATAAAATCTTTGCCCTCCAACTTTGAAATCCATATACTTCGTTTTGGCGCGCATGGGTGCAGGTGCTCCCCATTGGTCCAATAGCTCTGGCTTAGTAAAAGCATCCCATACTAAAGAAAGTTCGGCATTAAATTCCCGGATTATAAATACCGTTTTCGCAGCTTTGTCAACATTAAAATCAAATAGCAAATCGTTGTTCATTTTTTCTGTCCTTTAATTGTTGATAATAGTCCGTCAAGTTGATTAAATTGAATTTCCCAGCTTTGCCTGAATTGGGCTACCCAATTATCAAGTTCTTGCATTTTTTTTGCATTAAAGTGATAATAGATCTCCCTGCCGCTCTGCACAGGTTTAATCAATTCGCATTCGTGCAGTACTTTAATATGTTTTGATACAGCCTGGCGGGTCATATCAAACTTTTCCGCCATTGCATTTGGTGTTAATGCCTGGATAGCGATTAATGTTAAAATAGCCCTGCGTGTTGGGTCTGATATGGCCTGGAATATATCTTTTTTCATTTTGATTATTAATTGCGCAACTCTCAGGTTGCAAATATATGTGCAACTTTTGGGTTGCGCAAATATATCTGCTTTTTTTTCGGAGTAGAATGAAGGGAAGTTTAGTGGCAATGGTGGTATTGGTTACAATAACTAACCAAACCGTGTTCTTATTTTACATGAAGAAGGGATTCGAACTTGTAAACCTTTATGATTAGCTAATTTCAAATAGCTATGCTGAATTGATACAGGTTATTTATGAACAGCAGCTAATTCAAAAAGAAATAGCCTGCTAAAAATCAATTCTTTAGCAGGCTATTGTTTGCCAGGGCGGAGAGCGAGGGATTCGAACCCCCGGACCTGTTACAGTCAACAGTTTTCAAGACTGCCGCAA
>CAZGSG010000053.1:0-25657 GCA_964528095.1 uncultured Terrimonas sp. | reverse complement strand
TGGAATTGTGATGGAACAAACTGGAGTTGACCGCTATAAAGCGGTAAGAGCTCTGATAGAACAGAATGGCGATGTAGTTAATGCAATCTTGGTACCTTTTAGAATATTATTTCCCTTACGATATTAGAGTATTATACCCTAATAGAAACCAACATGTGTCTTGTTGATAATAAATACACGGGTCTGAGATTGTTATCTACTATTTTTTTGTGGCTTTTTGGAATTGCAGCAACTGTGGTTGTTGTTGTATAAAATGATTTTCGGCGATGGTATGATCAACCAGGCGAAATCGAATGTTTTCGCCCACTTTTACCTGGGCCAGTTTTGAATGATGCGCCGTGATCACATGAGCCACGCGGGGATACCCTCCTGTAGTCTGGTGATCCGCCATCAATATCATTAAACTGCCATTGGGCAATAATTGTATGGTACCAAAACCTACTCCTGTCGACACGAGTTCTTCCTTTCTTTCTTCTTCCGCCAGCTTTTCTTTTAAAAGATAGCCCATTCGATCGGCCTTGCCTGTAAGGGTAAAAGGGGTTTCAAGAAATTGTTCTCTCGATTGAGGGGAAAGTTGAATCCATTCATTGCCCGGCAATACATAGAAGTCGTTCAATGAGGGATCGCCCCAAAAGACACCAGCCTGCCATGGTAAGATGCTGAATTGTTTGTTCTTCAAAATTGAAGCTGCGGTAAAGGGCGCATATTGCAACTGATCGTTTTTTTGCAATATTCTGCCTTTATAACCTCCGGCACCAGCTTTCAGGTTCGTGCTATAACTTCCCAGCCATGGCGTAAGAATAAATCCTTTCTGTATGGCAAGATAGGTTCGTACGCCCTGTTTTATTTTTTTGAATTGCAGCTGGGAGTTTTTGCTTACAAGCACTGGTTTGCAGATGGGTATTTCTTCTCCATTTATAAAAACCTCGGGATCACCGCCGCAAATAGCGATCAATGCCGGCTCATTGAAAAGGAAATGAGACGCAGGGAAATGTATCTCTATTACAGGTTCATTCACTTTGTTACCAACGAGCATATTAGCTGTTGCCGCCGCAAACGTATCCATTGCACCACCGGGATTAATGCCCTGCTGCTGGTGACCGTAGCGCCCCATATCCTGTATCGTATCCTGAAGACCTGCTTTAATAATGCTCAAACTCATAACTGCTGATTGAATAAAACTGAACAATATCCCCGGCTTTCAGCAATGCAGGCTCCTCCTGCTCATGATCAAATATGCGCAAAGGAGTTCTTCCAATTATCTGCCATCCGCCGGGTGAAGCAAATGGATAAATCCCCGTTTGTTTGCCCGCAATACCGACACTGCCCGCGGCTATCTGCTGTGGTTGCGTTTTTCGGGGCATTATCAGTTTTTCATCCAGTTCTCCCATATACGGAAATCCGGGTAGGAACCCGAGCATATAAACACGGTAAGTGACAGAAGTATGTAGTTGTATAAGTTCGTCCTGGCTTAACGACCTGTCGTTAATAACAGTTGGTGTGTCCGGTGCAAAACCTGTTTCATAACAAACAGGAATCTTTATTGTACGTGGAAAAAGATCTGCTTCGCTATCTACTGTTATCAGGCGTTGCTCAAGTTGCCTGCATAGCCGGTCATATACCGTAGTACCATTGGGTGCCATTTTTTTTAAGGCAAAAAGATCATAATAGATTGTCAGCGAACTATACGCTGGCAGGGCTTCTTTTATGCCAGGCAGTGGAAACTCCTGGAGATTGCGCAAAAAAGAAAGAACAAATAAATTGACCTCTTCACTGATCCGGTTGCCAAAATCAATGGTCAATGCGTTATCGCTGATGGCGTATATCTTATGGTCAGGAGATCCAGGCATTTCCGGAATTTTTACACCCGAAGGTATTTAAAGCCGTAACGAAATAAGCATTGTGCCTGAAAAGAAGGAGTGTTAACTTTACCGCCTGATGTCAAGGTTCAACCGCAATGATAGTTTAAATCTTTTATCCAAGCTCAGCTTTCGCCGGGCCTGGAATGGATTGAAAGTATTGAGCAGTTTTTATGTCAGTAAATGGACAAAAAAACCTGTACAATGGGGTTATCCTGTTTCTATTTCATTTGAACCGACCACCTCCTGTAATCTTCGCTGCCCCGAATGCCCAAGCGGTTTACGTGCATTCACAAGGCCAACAGGTATGCTGAAAAAAGATTTTTTTGCCGAAACGATCGACCAGTTGCATAAGGAGTTGCTATATCTTGTATTTTATTTCCAGGGCGAGCCCTATCTCAACCCCGACTTCCTGAATATGGTGCAATACGCTTCCGCGAAAAAGATCTATACCGCCACATCCACCAATGCACACTACCTGACAGATGCAAATGCAAAACGTACGATCGAAAGCGGGCTGGACAGATTGATCATTTCCATTGATGGCACCACACAGGACGTGTACCAGCAATATAGGGTTGGCGGCAGGCTCGAAAAAGTAATAGAAGGCGCAAAAAATATAGTAAAATGGAAAAAAGAATTAAAAAGTAAAACGCCTTTTATCGTTTTCCAGTTTCTGGTAGTCAAACCAAACCAGCACCAGGTGGAAGATGTAAAAAAGCTTGCCCGCGAAATAGGAGTAGATGATGTATGGTTTAAGACAGCGCAGGTATACGATTATAAAAATGATCCCAACCAGCTCATTCCCGATATCGATAAATACAGCAGGTATAAAAAAACAGCAACAGGAAACGAGTTCAAAGGAAAATTATCCAACCAATGCTGGCGTCTTTGGCATGACCCGGTGATCACCTGGGATGGATTGGTGGCCCCCTGCTGTTTTGATAAAGATGCACAGCACCGGCTGGGTGACCTGAAAAAAAAGCCGTTCAGGGAGATCTGGAAAAGTGGAGAATACACTAAGTTCAGGACACAGATCCTTAAAGGACGAAAAAACATTGATATCTGCGCCAATTGTTCAGAAGGAACAAAGGTTTGGAGCAGTGACTGAATATAAAACCTTGTTGTATGCAAATGCCATCATCGGTATCCACCCGGCTTCAATACCAACATAAATCGCTTCTTGACATTATCGACGGTCTTTCAGATGAACAGATTCGGCGGCCTGTAAACCCAGGCAAATGGTCGATCTTTGAAAACATTGTCCACCTGCAGACCTACCAGCACCTGTCCATCCTGCGGATCCGCAGAATACTGGATGAAGAAAATCCGTTGTTTGAACGTTATACTGCCGAGGCAGATCCTGCATTCCTGGATAATTGTGAGAAATCATCCCGGGAAATACTACAAGACCTTATCACCACCCGCAAGGAAATGTCTGCAGGCCTTTTGACTTTTACAGAAACAGATCTTGTTAAAACAGGTCAACATCCTGCCTTCGGTACCCTGAACCTGATACAATGGCTTAACTTCTTCCTGCTGCATGAAGCACATCATCTTTTTACGATTTTTAAGCTATCTGCAGAACTAAAAAAATAAAATATGGCAGTGGCCCTATTCAATTCCTTCCCTATTTAACGTTAAAAATGCGTTTTCATCCGTCGACAATGCCAGCTGCTACTGGAATAATTTCCCTATTTGATGTTTAAACATTAATTTTGCAGAATGGACATTGATCAAGAAAATCGTCCTGTACTAGTTTCTAACCGGAAAGGTTTTATTTTTAGCCTGTAAATTTTTCTCTATGGGTATTGACCAGGACATACAACAAACAAAATTTAAAAGTGAACACCAGAAAGCTGGTGTTAATCTTATTTACACTTTTAACTGGATGACTGAAAAATCCAAGGAAATCTTTGCGCCGGAGGATATTACGCCCCAGCAATTCAATATACTCCGGATCCTTCGCGGCAGTCTGCCCAAACCCTTGTCTACTTTACAGATAAGAGAGCGCATGCTCGACAAAATGAGCGATACAAGCAGAATTGTAGACCGCCTTATTGCTAAAGGTTTGGTAAAAAAAGCTACCTGTAAACTGGATCGTCGTCTTGTAGACGTTATGATCACAGATAAAGGGAAAAAAACACTGGAGCGTCTTGATGAGCGCCAGGATGAGCTGGATAATATACTAAACAGATTAAGTAAAAAAGAAGCTGTGATCTTAAGCGATCTGCTTGATAAAATAAGAAGTACTGAATAAGATTGGCCCTTGTGTATGGCAGTGAAATGCCTCTTTATAAATCCGATATTTACCGGATTTATAAATGTCTACATGAGAATAATAAAAAATTTGACATTTCAGTTGCAGATGGTTTTATAAATTCGCCGAATGATAAAAAGTACCCGGCTATGTTTTATAATAGCCTCTTTCTTCTTTTCTCTTCAATTGCTGGCCCAAACACAACAGGAATTCAGGGGTGTATGGATCGCCACCATAGATAATATTGATTGGCCACTACGGGGTTCTGTTACGCCTGAAAGCCAAAAGGCTGAATTTCGCCGGCAGTTGGATATGCACAAGCGGAATGGAATGAATGCCGTGATTGTACAGATACGTCCGTCAGCCGATGCTTTTTATCCATCTCCTTTTGAACCCTGGAGCCAATGGCTTACAGGTGTGCAGGGCAGGGCGCCTTCTCCTTTTTATGATCCACTGGAATTCATGATCAGCGAGGCACATAAAAGAGGGATGGAGTTTCATGCATGGTTAAATCCTTACCGTGCTAATTTTAATATCAGCAACTCTTCTATTTCACCAACGCATATTACCCGCGTGCACCCTGAATGGTTTCTGACCTACGGCGGAAAAAAATATTTCGATCCTTCCAATAAGCTAGCCCAGAATTTTGTGGTGAATGTGGTACAGGATATTGTATCACGATATGCGATAGATGCGATTCATATGGACGACTATTTTTATCCCTATCGTATAGCCGGCAAAGAATTTCCGGATGCAGTGGCTTATCAACGATCGGGCAGCAAATTGTCGAAAGACGACTGGAGACGAAGCAATGTGGACAGTATCATACTGCGGTTGAGCAATGTCATAAAAAAAGAAAAACCCTGGTGCAAATTCGGCATCTCACCATTTAGTGTCTGGAGAAATAAAGACAAAGACGCGGAAGGAAGTGATACCAAAGCCGGGCAAACCAATTATGATGATCTGTATGCTGATGTGTTATTATGGTTAAAAAAAGGCTGGATAGATTATGTAGCACCCCAATTGTATCTCGAGATCGGCAATAAAAATATTGCTTATGAAAAAATACTGGACTGGTGGAGCAAACACAGCTATGGCAAACATATTTATGTAGGACATGCGATCTACCGGGGCAATGAAAAATCATTGGCCTGGAAAAACCGTGATGAGTTACCTAACCAGATAAAGCTGATAAGACAATATCCGAACGTACAGGGAAGCATCTATTTTAGTAGTAACTCATTTAATACAAATCCTAATGGCTGGAATGATAGCTTGCGGAATAATTATTACCGTTATCCTGCTACTATTCCTGTTATGGACTGGCTTCCACTGAATGCCGATAAAAAAACAAGGGCCGCTTCAGTAATTGGTACACATTAAAAATTCTTCTACATACATTAATAAAGAATCGCAAGAAGCTGTTATTGGTGAAATAAAGCCTATTCCTGGCTTCTATTAACTGCATCTTTACCTGTCTTGCAGATGCTCTTGAATTTATTGAGGCTTTAGCGCATTTGGTTTACGCTCCATATAATCAGTATAGGCAAGTGATCCCAGCCTGAACCGGAAAGGAATAGAGCTGGCTTTTTCGAGTTGCCATTCTTTTTTACAAACAAATCCCAGTTGCCGTACAAAAAGATCGCGGGGAATAAAAGCGGGCGCCGCCGGTATGGACCCGGCAGACTGATTCACGATAAATGGAGACATGATCCTTTTTCTGGAAAAAAGATCATGTATATAAAAAAGATCATCGCTGGATTTTTTAACGTAAAAAGCCGGAACAGCAAATTTTTTTTCCACTTTTTCCGAAAAAATTTTTTGTGCAAAAATTTCCCCGTTAAAGGTTAAAATCAAGACAACAAGAAAAGAAATCGATCGTTGCATGGTTTCTTTCAGTTCTATTTAGTAATTTACGGCCTGATTTTTGATGAATGGCCGGATTTTTGAAAAATGATCCTGCTACTAAACGCCTAATCAAGCCTATGGCACTTAGCCAAACTTTACAGCAGAAGTTACTACAAAAATTGTCACCCCAGCAGATTCAGTTAATGAAGCTGCTGCAGGTACCTACGGCTAATCTCGAAGAACGGATTAAAGAAGAGCTGGAAGAGAATCCCGCGCTTGAACTGGAAGAGGATAATCATGACGGCCCCGATGAAATGAAAGACGAGTTTAGCGAACCGGATGCTGAATATGAAGAACAGGATGGCAGCCAGGAGGATTATGAGAATATTGATGTGAGCGAATATGTGCACGAAGGAGATGATGATGTGGCGGAATACAAGCTCCGGGATGATAATTATCCTGAAGATGACGATAAGAAGCAGGTCCCTTTTAAAACCGATATCAGTTTCTACCAGATGTTGCTTGACCAGTTGGGTTTGCTGAAGCTGAGTGAAAAAGAAAATAAGATCGCAGAGCAGATAGTAGGTAGCATAGATGAAGACGGATACCTGCGCAGGGAAACCTCGGCGATTGTTGATGATCTTGCTTTTCGTCAGAATATTTCTGCGACCGAAGAAGAAGTGGAGGCTATTATCCAGCGTATTCAGCATTTTGATCCCCCGGGTGTAGCCGCCAGGGATCTGCAGGAGTGCTTATTACTCCAGTTACAACGCCTGAAGAATGAAGGAAAAGATGTGGAAGTAGCCATGCAGGCCATTCGCAAATATTTCGACGAGTTCACCAAAAAGCATTACGAAAAAATACAGCGCGGACTCAATATCGACGAAGACCAGCTGAAAGAAGTGATGCAACAGATCGTGCGATTGAATCCGAAACCAGGTGGCAATGTCGGTGGTATCAATAAGGCCGAGAGTTACGTTGTTCCCGATTTTTTCATTTTTAATAATGGAGGAAAACTGGAGCTTACCCTGAACTCACGCAATGCGCCAGAGCTTCGTATCAGCGAAGGTTATCGTGATATGATGAAAGAATATGATCGTGGCGCTAAAAAAGATAAGCGCCAAAAAGAAGCTGTTCTTTTCATCAAACAAAAAATTGATTCGGCTAAATGGTTCATCGATGCCATTAAACAACGGCAGCATACATTGCTGAGTACTATGACGGCAATAATGAATCACCAGTATGACTTTTTTATAACAGGCGACGAAACAAGTCTGCGCCCAATGATCCTGAAAGATATTGCTGAAAAGACCGCACTGGATATTTCTACAGTAAGCCGCGTAGCCAATAGTAAATTCGTACAAACAGAGTTCGGTACATACAGGCTCAAGTTTTTCTTTAGTGAATCACTGAGCACAGATAGTGGTGAAGAAGTTTCTACCAGGGAGGTTAAAAAAATCCTGAGTGACCTTATAGAAGGTGAACATAAAAAACGGCCACTGAGTGATGAAAGGCTGACAGAATTGTTGCAGGAGAAAGGTTATAATATCGCAAGACGTACAGTAGCCAAATACCGCGAACAACTAAATATTCCTGTCGCCCGTCTCAGGAAGGAACTTTGATCCGTTTAAATGATTAGTACCCTTCGCCATATTATTTTCGCCTGCGCACTATTTTTTCATTTTTCCTTATCAGCACAGACTACTATCCCCGTCAATGAAGGAGAACTTGCCCGTAAATATCCTTTTGTCGGTACTGTTTTCAATCGTGTTTTTAATGCAACAGGGCTGGATTCCTTTTTCTTCAAATTATCCGCATTGAAAAAAGCAGAAGCCGGACTTGTATCGATCGTCCATATTGGAGACTCGCATATACAGGCGGATTTTCTTTCAGATGTAGTAAGGACCGGCATGCAGCAATTCTTTGGCAATGCGGGAAGAGGACTTGTTTTTCCTTACCAGTTAGCGCAATCCAATGCGCCGGATGATATAATCAGTTCTTCAGGTATACGATGGCAGTTCAACCGCGTGGCACATCCGGAAATTTCGATCAACTACGGTATTTCGGGTTATGGTCTCTCTTCTTCAGCAGAGGGCGCTTCATTTAACCTGGCTTTGAGACCGGAAGCGAATACCCCGCAAACCTTTACACGCATGAAGTTTTTCCTGGACAGCAGTACTTCTTCTTCCTGGATACTGCAGGCTGAAAATAATAGCACTCCTTATCTTATTAAGAAAGAAAATGATTCACTGCCTTACCAGGAATTGTTACTGGAACAACCTGCTTCCAGTTTTTCACTTTCTTCGCTACCCTCTTCATTAAAAAAAGAATTTTATGGCGTATCACTGCAGGATAAGGATACCGGCGTGATCTATCATACGATCGGAGTGAATGGCGCAAGATATGATCAGTATAATATCGCTCCTCTTTTCTGGCAGCAATTGCCTGCGCTCAAAGCAGATCTTTATATCATCTCACTCGGTACCAATGAAGCACAGCGGGCCGCATTCAACCAGGATTTTTTTTACAGAGAGCTTTCTTTATTCATCCAAAAATTAAAACAGTCTTCACCGGGTGCCTCTATCCTGCTTACGACGGCCCCTGATTCTTATAAAGGGCGTGGCTCGAATAGAGTGTTACAATCATTGAATCAGTCGCTCACTAAGTATTGCAATGACAATTATCTTCCTTTATGGGACCTCTACCGCATAACCAATGGGTATGGTTCCGCGTATAACTGGGCCCGCAGAGGACTTATGAGCAGAGACAGGATCCATTTTACTGCTGAAGGATACCGTTTACAGGGAAATCTTTTATTTAATGCGCTTGCAAAAGCATATAATAACTACCTGAGTAGTTATTAATAAATCCAGGGGGGCCGTAGATCAATTTAGAACCCCTAGTCTTCTGCCAGTTAAAATGGCAGGTCTTCGTTTCCATCATTGCTGGTGAAGCTGGTATTATGAAAATCATCTTCCGAACTACCGCCTGTTGCGGAAGGGGCTCCTGCTGCTTCTATTTTCCACGCTTTTACATCCGTATACCAACGGCTGTTGTATTCACGGCTTTCTACATCAAAATCGATCTTCAACTGGCTACCCACTTTTAACAGGTTTTCATTGATCTTATCTCCCCAAATGGAGATACAGACTTTTTTGGGGTATGTACCCTCTGTTTCTACAATGATGTCCTGTTTCTTCCATTGACCATTTTTACCAGAACCAGTTTGCAAAGGAAGAAGTTGTATGAGTTTAGCCGTGAGCTGCATAGTGCTTAGTTTTACTGAATGCGCAAAAATAGCGAGTTGTAGCTTTTCACCCCGGATGTTGGGGATTTATTTTTAACATTCGACAGGTATCAGCCGGCAAAAGCCCTTGTTAATTTAAAAAACTAATAACCGCTTCTCCATTCTTTGCAGCTTCCGCATATACCTGGCGTATGATCTCAAAATAGCCCGTCAGGTAGTCTACAATATCGCTTTCCTCCCAGATATTCGGGTATATCTCCAGGGCGGTCATTTTTTGAGCGTTATATCGTTGAGCTAATTCCGTCGTTGTAATAGACGAGATCTCGGCATACAATGTCTTTACCTGTTCAGCTGTTAAATAATTCGCAGGACCATATCCCAGGTCTTGTTCTTCATCTATCAACTGTCCGGAAAATAAAACTCTTCCCAGCGGATGTTCCAGGGTTTCAAGATTTTGCCCGGTGAGTAAAAAGAGTATTCCTTCCCATGATTTGTCGATATCCACAATCCCGGCATCTTCCAGGTCTTCCGTTTCCGGATAAATCCTGTTTTCCAATAAAGAACTATCCTTAAGATAAGCACTAAGTTCTTCTGTTGTTACACGAAGCAGGTTTGCGATCATGCTCATGATTATATACTATTTCGGTTATAAATTAAGTTAGAACTGCAGGTAGATCGGCATTACGGGTTCAGCGGATTTGAAATATCCATACAGGATCACAAACAGGAAGAACACGGTGATATAACCTACCAGGGGTAATTTTGGAAAACGGTCCATCAGCCTGTCGGAATAATTATCAGGGATGGCGTGCAACAGGTATGCTATCGCCATCATGATCAGTACTGATTTATAATTTCCAAAAAAACCATTCCATACTGTTAAACTAAAATCATGCGTGATCTGGTGGATCATGGTCATGGCCGTATCAAAATCGGCGGCTTTAAAAAAGACCCAGCAGAAACAAACAAAGTGAAAGGTGATGAGAATAGCAATAGCATTATATAACCAGCCATTATTTATTCTTTTCAACGCCTTGCCGGTAAGCAGCATCCATATTTTGTGTACGGCCAGTGAAATGCCATGTAGCGCTCCCCAGATGATAAAATTCCAGCTGGCCCCATGCCAGAAACCGCCAAGCAGCATGGTCGTCAGCAGGTTCATATTTGCCGCAACGCCTTTTTTTTCTTTTGTAATAATAGCCGGAAGAATAAAAAGAAGCAGGATACCCGCGCTTAGAATGACCGAACCCCACCAGTTAAAATGAAAAAGTTTTATCCCCGCCAGGTAAACACCGGCAAAAAACAATACGGAAAAAAATACAGTACCAAAAGAACTGTTACGGTTACCACCAAGCGGAATATAGAGATAGTCTTTTAACCAGGATGAAAGAGAAATATGCCAGCGGCGCCAGAATTCGGTAATGTTCTTACTCTGGTAGGGCGATAGAAAATTTGTTGGGATGGTAAAGCCAAGCCATTTGGCAATTCCTATCGCCACATCACTATACCCGCTGAAATCGCAATAGATCACTACGGCATATGCGTATACTGCAAATAGATTTTCCAGGCCTGTATACCTTCCCGGGTCGTCAAAAATATAATTCACAAAATTGAGTGTGATAAAATCAGAGATGACCAGCTTTTTTACCAGACCCGAAGTGATCAGGTAAAACCCTTTGGCAAAATCTTTCTCTGTAATCACATAGGGCTTGTTGATCTGCGGTACAAAATCATGCGCTCTCACAATTGGGCCCATAACAAGCTTTGGAAAAAATGAAAGAAAGAGCAGGTAATCACTGAATTTTTTAGCAGGTTCAAACTGGCCGCGGTATACATCAATGGTATAGCTCAGGTTCTCAAACGTGTAGAAAGAGATACCAACGGGTAGCAGGACATTCAATGGATTGAACCCTGTGTTCAACAGGTCATTCGAAACAGAAATAAAAAAATTGGTGTACTTGAAGAAAAACAACAGGCCAAGGTTAAAAATGATACTGCAAATCAGTAGTAGTTTTTTATAGGTTTTGTTTTGTTGCCTGTGGATAGCGTTGGATAATATAAAATCAACGATTGCTGAAAGGATGACCAGCCCAACAAAATAGCCACTTGCCTTATAAAAAAAGTATAAAGAAAAAAAACAGAAGATATACCGGCGTACCTTAAAGTTATTCCTGAACGAATAATAAAGCACCATGAAAATGCCAAAGAAGAAAACGAAAAATCCATTGTTGAACAACAGGGGGTTCTCCGGATCGTAGAGAAACTGTTTAAAAAATGCAGCTATATCGAAACTGGGCATGTGCGCTGTTATTATTAATTCGTTCTATTTAATTTGTGAAGATACTTTTGGTATTCATCCATAATGGCTTCGTAAAAATAGGTACCAAGTATTTCAGCACCCCGGTGATTGGGGTGTACATAATCCTTATTTGCCAAAGATGGTTTTCTGTTAGCCCAGTCTACGATCGAATTCCTGCCACCCATCGTTTCATACTGGTTGTAAAAACTGCTACCGGTCTCATAGGCAACCAGTGCCTGTATTTTTATCAATGAATCTATTCCTATTGCGGATTTGTATTCACCTCCATAGCGGAAAGCGCGGTCTGCAGTACTGACAAGAATAAAATCTGTTGAGTCAAAACTGTTCCTGAATTTTTTTACAATGGGTAATAGCGCTCTTGCATACCAGTTAAAATTTTTATCATTTGGCCGGAACAGCAAATTCACTCCATACTGAAAAACGATCAGGTCATATGGATTGCCTGCAGCAATGGCGTTGAGAAAAACCGAATCCAGTCTGGCAAACTCAATCCCTGTAATTCCCCGGAAGGAGAAATTATCTACAAAGATCCCGGAATCGGACTCAAAGGAAATACCATACACCGGCAGTCTGTCATCCGAAACCCCTAGTTTAATGCTTTTTGAAAGGTCCTTTGTCATCACCACCCTGTTCAGCATATTATCACCATTCAGGGTAAAGGGGCTATTGTTGACGGTAATGTTCACAGGTCCGGGAGTTTTTCCGAAAAGAATACTCTTTTCAATAATGGCCGCGCTATCCGTAATGGTATTATCGGTCATTTGAACTGTAGCTCCGGTTGTATGAAAAAGATGGCCGGATAAAAACAGCCTGCTATTATTTCCTTCTTTGAAATTTTCTTCCTGCCAGCCGTCTGAATAATTTGCATATACTGTTTGGCGGAACTTGGCAACCTGTGAAGTAATCGGCACAAACCCGACCCCGCTGCCTCCAAACGATTGTTGCAGTAGTTTACGAAGTGTTTGTGTCAGCAGGTCTCCTTCTATCATGCTATCGCCAAAATAAGCTATCCGTACTTTTCTTTTTTTGCCAGACTTTAACTCATGTATCCTGGCAATAAACCGTTGAAGAGAAGCGGTATTGGTGTCTGCATTAAAATCGGTAATAAAATGTCCTTTGTTATAAAGATTAAAATCTTCCTGTGGTTTCTGTGCTATTTCTACTGGCGGAACATTCGTTGTAGTATCGTTTTTTTCTATCGCGGCAGAGTCAGGCCGGATCACATCACTGATCAGGTTGACCCTGTTAAACGGCATCCAGTCAAAATGCAAATAAGTACCCAATACAGAAACCAGCAAGAGTAATCCAAAACTATACACCACGAAAAGGAGAACGCGCCGGTTACTATTCATAAATGGGCTTAATAAGAAGGAGAGAGTTTATGGGTTTTAATAGCAGTTGTTACACGTTGTTTCCAAATAGCCGGAGCCTCGGAATAACCAACCTTACTGATGGCTTCTATCCAAAGCTTATAGTTCATATTGCCCTTGAGCCTGGAATAGAATTTTTTCCGGGTCATCAATTGACAAAATGCGGCATACGATGCCGCACCACTGGGATATTGTTTATAACGGCTTTTTATTCCCTTTGTTTTAAGCAGGTTATTTTTTCCTACTATACCGAAATGATTATTCAGTAATTTACAGTTGCGGCTACTTCCTGCGCCTGATTCTATGATCGCCACCCCCAGAATAACGGCAGCCGGGATGCCATATATTTCCGAAAGCGAATCAGCCACAGGCCGGTAGGTTTTTATATAGGAAGATTGTGAGAAAACCGGTAGCAAAGCAATGGTGAGCACTGCGGTCAGCAATCCTTTCAACAGCAATTTATTACTGTGAGCTGTTCTTTTATATTGGTGCTTTGGCATCAGGGAGGTAAATATAATAAACGATTTTTCTTTTTTATAATCCTTTACTTTGCAAAAAGTTAAACCACTAATGAACAACGGGTTAATAGTCACGGATGGAAATGAATTGCAGGAGTTCAGGGAAACATTGGATGCGCCCCGGAACCCGCTTATTCGTTTTGTAGCAAAGCTGATTTCATATGTGTTTCATCCACTATTCATCCCGGTTTATATTGCCTGGTTTCTGGTGACAATGCAGCCCTGGTTATTTGCGGGATTCACTCCCACCCGTAAACTGATCACCCTGGTGCAATTTTTTATCATGTATAGTTTTTTCCCTTTGGTGACGGTATTACTCGCAAAAGGGCTGGGTTTCCTGGAATCTGTTTATTTAAGAACACAGAAAGAGCGTATCATTCCTTTTATTGCCTGCGGTATTTATTATTTCTGGATGTGTTATGTACTGCGGCATCAGCCCGAATATGCGAAAGAGGTCGTGCAATTGACACTGGCCATATTCATCGCTTCTTCAGTAGGGCTTATTATGAATATTTATATGAAGATCAGCCTGCATGCAATATCCATGGGCATTTTAGTCGCTTTTATGGTGTTGCTGGGAATGACACAGTCGGTCAATTTCGGCTTATATATTTCCATTGCATTTTTTATTGCGGGATTGGTTTGCACGGCCCGGTTCATTGTATCCGATCATACGCAGAAAGAGGTCTACCTGGGATTGCTCACCGGCATACTTTCTATGATAGCAGCTGTTTGGGCTGATAAAATACTTCCGTGATGGGCTTTGCAGGGTGATTCCATCATTGATTTAGCTAATGTTGGTTGCCGGTTCCATTGCACATGCAAGACTCGGAATCCGTACCTCCTTGTTCTTAAGTTGGATTCTAAACGGGACCAGGAATAAAGTCCGGCACAAGTAAAAAGAATGGCCACCTGTGATTCCGTGTTAAAACAACTTTAGTGAACCCGGCAATTTTAGGCTGATGATACTGTTTCTCACAAAATCTTCCACCTCATAATAAAATTTACACCAATACCCGATTCTTTGCCTGTTGGTACTACCGGCAAACATCAACAACGGCCACAAACCGAACCCTGCCGAATATATGCAATCGCGAAAAGTTCAAAATAGCCTTCGTCTCATTCCTAAAAAAACACCCGATTTGGTGAAAAACAACGAGGCTGGTAGAGGGCTTTGCATTTATTTTACAAACGGATGAACAGCATCCGGCGGCTATGGGTTGGTGGATTTACACTTCTCAGTGATGTATAATTAGAATTGATTAGCCTAATTGAAAATCGAGCAGGGAAGCCCAGGGTTGTTGTAAAAAAAAATTTATTGTCTAAAAAAAATCCACAAAATATTAGCATTGTATTACTAAATCATTTAGTTTTGATGTTTATAACTATATTAGACAGGCCACTTGTAAAACTTAATTTTGAACCATGGCAAAGACAGAAAAAACCCCGGACACAGGAAACAATAGTGAAAAATTGAAGGCGCTCAAGCTGACAATGGATAAGATAGAAAAGGACTACGGCAAGGGCAGTGTGATGATGATGAATGAGCGGGGAGAGCAATTGCAGGAAGTTATTTCTACCGGCTCTATCGGACTGGATGTAGCCCTGGGTATTGGCGGGTTGCCGAGAGGTCGTGTCATTGAAATTTATGGTCCGGAATCATCCGGTAAAACAACGGTGGCCACCCATGTAATTGCGGAAGCCCAGAAAAAAGGCGGAATGTGTGCAATTATAGATGCTGAGCATGCTTTTGACAGTGCTTATGCGCAGAAACTTGGGGTAGATGTTGATAATCTTCTGATCTCCCAACCCGATTACGGTGAGCAGGCATTGGAGATCGCAGACCGCCTGATCCTTTCCGGTGCACTGGACGTTGTTGTAATTGACTCTGTAGCGGCACTGGTGCCTAAAAGTGAGCTGGAAGGAGAAATGGGTGATAGTAAAATGGGATTACATGCGAGATTGATGAGCCAGGCCCTGCGTAAACTGACCGCTACCATTTCCAAAACAAATACCATTTGTATTTTTATCAACCAATTGAGAGAGAAAATTGGCGTGATGTTTGGCAATCCTGAAACCACCACTGGTGGTAACGCGCTGAAATTCTATGCATCTGTAAGGCTTGACATTCGTCGTAGCACGCAGATCAAGGACGGCGATGAGGCGATAGGCAACCGGGTTAAGGTTAAAGTCGTTAAGAATAAAGTGGCGCCTCCTTTCAGGGCGGCCGAATTTGATATCATTTTTGGAGAAGGTATCTCCAAAAATGGCGAGATCATTGACATGGGGGTAGAACTTGGCATTGTGCAGAAAAGCGGTAGCTGGTTTAGCTACAATAGTGATAAACTGGGCCAGGGTCGCGAAGCGGTTAAACAGCTTTTAATGGATAATCCCGAAATGGCCGGAGAAATCGAAGCCAAGATCAGGGAAAAAATAAAAGAAATGCAGCAGGCCTAAAGGCTCGCTGGGAATGATTGATTGATTTAAAGATGGGTTAGTAAGTAAAACCGCTTCGTTGCAACGAAGCGGTTTTTTGTGCCGTCAGGAGAAAAAACCACGCTCAAAGTTAAAAATACCCAAATTTGAATTTTCGATGTTTAAACATTGTATTTTTGCTTATCTTTAATTTATGGCTGTTACAAAAAAAGCTTCCTGGAAGAAAAAAATATTGCTCTCCATCCTTGTCCTGGTACTGATTGGGGCGGCTGTTTATTGGTATATCGCAACGGAGAAATTTTCCGACACCAGTAAACGCCAATCTGCCTTTACAGTAAATGCCATGGATTTTATCCGTGAATTTCAAAAGGATGACAGTGCTGCAAATAAGAAATATCGTGAAAAGATCATAACCGTCACCGGTACTATTTCCCAACTGGAATCTCCCGATACATCAACAGTTAACGTAAAATTTATTGATACAACAGGCGCTTATGTAATATTTGCCTTCCAGGAGCAACATCTGGGAGAAGCGAAAACACTGAAAGAAGGAGACTCCGTTTCTATAAAAGGATCCTGCAGTGGCGTTGCCTTTAGCAGTATTCTGGAAGTGCCCTATGTATCCTTCAAAAGAGCAGCTTTAACTAAATAATTAAATTCACCCATCAAAAACAAATAACAAAATGAAAAAATCCCTTTTAGTCTTAGCGTTAGTGGTTACTACCGGTAGCCTGTTTGCACAGAAAAAAACAACAACCTCAGCTACTGTAGCATTTGATGCGAGCACATCCATCGACGCATTACCAAAAGCTGAAAATAAAACCGCTATTGGTGCAATTGATACCAAGACCGGTTCAGTGGCATTTGAAGCCAATGTAAAGAATTTCGCTTTTTCTAATCCAATGATCCAGGAACATTTTAACGGAGAGAAATGGATGAATTCCGATAAATTCCCAAGCTTTACTTTTAAAGGCACCCTTTCAAATCCTGCAGCAGTAAATTTTTCTAAAGACGGATCTTATACTACCGATGTAGAGGGTGATCTGACTATTAGAGGAAAAACCCAAAAAGTAAAAGCCCCGGCAACAATCGTTGTAAAAGGCGGAAACGTTAGCGCAACTTCGGCGTTTTCTTTCAAACTGGCTGATTTTGAGATCACTGGCGCACCAATCGACGGTGGTAAAGTAGCAAAAGAACCCAAGGTTACCGTAAGCGCAGACTTTAAGTAATCAATATAAATACTTCCCAAAAAGCATCCTGTTGAGCCAGGATGCTTTTTTTATACCCAAAATTGGGTATTGCCTGGTATTTACAGGCCATTATATTTGATTTTGTCGGGGCTCCTTTTTGAAAAATGTTTTGGATTCAGACAGGAGCCTTCGATGATAACGATAGAGTACAAGCTATCATTCTTTTGCCGGCGTGTAACAACATGCCGGCTTTTTTATGTTCTTCTTCTTCATTACTGTTATTTTGCAGCACAAACTTCCTTTATGCATAGCAGGATCTTAAGCAGTAAAAAACAAATTGCACTGGTAGCACATGATCATAAAAAACCTGACCTCCTGGAATGGGTGCTTGATAATAAAGCCATTTTGTCGACACATGATCTATACGCAACAGGCACCACAGGAAGCCTGGTAGAGGAGGCCTTAAAGATGCCTGTTGTGAAGTTTCTTAGCGGTCCACTCGGCGGTGACCAACAAATTGGAGCAAGCATTGCTGAAGGTAAAATTGATATCCTGATATTTTTCTGGGACCCCATGGAATCCCAGCCACATGATCCTGATGTAAAAGCGTTGTTGCGGGTGGCCGCCACCTGGAATATACCCGTTGCCTGCAACAGGGCGACGGCAGATTTTATTCTTAGCTCTCCGCATATGCAAACAGAGTATAAAAGCCTGCTGACTGACTATACCATTTATACGAACAGGAAAATAATCTTATAAACAAAAAAGATACTAGTAGCACCTACGGACCTGATGAAACAATAAAACAAGTCCCGCCTCTCCTGAATAATTTTATAGACAGTCATTTTATTTTCTTCTTATTTTTAAACTTACAAATTCACCATTTGTGATCTGCTTTTTTAACCAGGAGTTGATTGATCAAATTTATATAGTGCAATTAAAGACATCCACCACATGATAAAAACGATCCGCTACTTTATACCATTACTAATCCTCTTCTGCTCTATTTCTTTACATGCGCAAGATATCGACTATCTCGAAGGCATGCCATCTCCTGCCGAAGTATTGAATAAAATAAAAGGTTCGGGAGAAGCCGATACCTATGCCAAACAGGCGGGTGCATTTATGCAACTGAAAGGATTGGTAAGTATGATGGAGGACCATAAAGAGAATGACGCATTACCGGAAAAAGCCAAACAACTGATTAGCCTCTACACTGCGCAGATCCAACCGCTGATGGAAAAGTATAATTCTTTCAAAGGATATAAAAAATACAGCTGGAATTCCGCTCTCATAAATTATTATAAAAGCGATAAGCTGACGGCCGAAATATTGGAAAAACTGGTATCAAAAAACAATAAAGAACAAATTATAAAAAAGGGGGAGGACATGGACCTGGCAAGCGTAAAATCGGAAAAGCGATCCAGGTTTATTGGAAAAATCCCCGCTGTTATCCTGATGATCCTGGCTGTCATTCTTTTTAGATATGTCGTCAAAATTGGGGATTATGTAGCGCGGCGTCGGTTTGAAAGGACTAATAAGTACGGTGTTCAGGAATTCAGCTCATTCGAAGACTGGAAAAAAGCCTGGGTAAAAGAAGGCTGGTCCATATACGGTGCAGGCATGTTGTACATCGTCTGCATATTAATGTTCCTCATGGGTCTTGGCTGGTTATTTTTACTTTAATCAATAGCATCACGGCTCTCTATCTCGTTCGTAATTATCTGCCGAATAATCAAAAAATGCTGTCATAATAGCTCCGGCAAATCTAAAATCCATATTTTCCTTTAGCAATAACAAAGTGAGGGGTATGGTGGGGGTAAACAAGCCAAGCAGGTCAACATAAATACGGTAAATTTGTTGATCATCTATGGCATTTCAACTTCACAATCCATTCCCACCTGCAGGCGATCAGCCTGAGGCAATCCGTCAATTAACAGAAGGAATTCTGCAGGGAGAAAAGTACCAGACGCTTTTAGGAGTAACCGGTAGTGGTAAAACATTTACCATGGCCAATGTGATACAAAATGTACAAAAGCCTACGCTTGTATTAACACATAATAAAACATTGGTAGCGCAGCTATATGGAGAGTTTCGCCATTTTTTTCCAGATAATGCGGTAGAATATTTTGTTTCTTACTACGACTACTATCAACCAGAGGCGTATATGCCGGTAAGTGATGTATACATCGAAAAGGATCTTGCAATAAACGCGGAATTGGACAAGTTGAGACTCAGGGCCACTTCCAGTTTGCTAAGTGGAAGAAGGGATATAATCGTTGTGGCTTCCGTAAGTTGTATTTATGGTATGGGCAATCCAACCGATTATGAGAACGGGATCATCCGGATCAGTAAAGGACAGGTGATCTCAAGACAGGGTTTTTTGCATGCCATGGTCAACTCGTTGTATAGCCGTACTACGCTTGAGTTCAACCGAGGCACTTTCCGGGTAAAAGGTGACACCGTAGATATCAACCTTCCTTATGTGGAGTATGGCTACCGGGTTACTTTTTTTGGTGATGAAATTGAGGAGATCGAGAGCATAGATGTAGTAACTGGTAAGCGAATCGGCAAAATGGATAATGCGGCCATCTTTCCCGCCAATTTATACGTTGCGCCAAAAGATATTATGCAACAGGTGATCTATGAGATCCAGGATGAAGTACAGGCACAGGTTGACTATTTTAAAAATAACGGCAAACTGATAGAAGCACAACGGCTAAAAGAACGCGTAGAGTATGACCTGGAAATGATCCGCGAACTGGGTTATTGTAATGGCATTGAAAACTATTCCCGGTTCTTTGATAGGCGTCGCCCCGGTACCAGGCCGTTTTGTTTGCTTGATTATTTTCCCAAAGATTTTTTGATGGTGATCGATGAAAGTCACCAGACCATCCCCCAGGTAAGCGGAATGTACGGAGGAGACAGGAGCCGTAAATTGATCCTGGTAGACTATGGGTTTCGGCTGCCTTCCGCATTGGATAACAGGCCGCTTAATTTCCACGAATTTGAATCATTGCTCAACCAGGTCGTATTTGTTTCTGCCACACCCGATGATTATGAACTGGAGCAAACAGGTGGTGTAGTAGTAGAACAGGTGGTAAGACCTACCGGTCTGTTGGATCCACCGATCGAGATCCGCCCTTCCGTGAACCAGATCGATGATCTGCTTGATGAGATCGATAAAACAGTAAAAAAAGGGGACCGCATTCTGGTAACGACTCTTACCAAACGGATGGCAGAGGAAATGGATAAATACCTGAAGCGGATAAATATCAAATCAAAATATATACACAGCGAAGTAGATACATTGGAAAGGATAGAAATCCTCCGGCAGTTGAGACTGGGTACTATAGATGTATTGGTAGGGGTGAATTTATTAAGAGAGGGATTGGATCTTCCCGAAGTATCGCTGGTAGCGATACTGGATGCTGATAAAGAAGGTTTTCTTCGCAATGAAAAATCACTGACCCAGACCTCGGGCCGGGCGGCAAGAAATGTGGATGGGAAGGTTATTTTTTATGCGGATAAGATGACCGAAAGTATGCAAAAGACGATCGATGAAACAGATCGCCGCAGGGAAAAACAAATTGCATTTAATATCGAACACAATATCACACCGACAACAATTATTAAAAGCAAAGAGCATGTATTTGCGCAAACTTCTGTCCTGGATATTAAAGGGTATGATCCCAATAATCCCTATGCGATTGCCGAAAACCAGGATATCGTAACACTGGCAGCAGATGAACAAGCCGATTATAAAACCATTCCTCAAATGGAGAAAGGCATAAACAAGATCAAGAAAGAAATGGAGAAGGCTGCGCGGGATCTTGACTTCATGGAAGCTGCAAGGCTGAGAGATGAGATGTTCCAGCTGCAGAAAAAGCTGGCAGAAATGAAAAAATAGCTTTCTCGTAATTCTACGAGAGCCTTTAAAGTACTTACCCGGAATTATTATAAATAACTTCTTCCTGGTTTGATATTACTGATCCTGCATCCTACTTTAGCTTTGAAAACCACGAATTCCAATATTTGTAAAACCGATAAATCCAGTATTTATGAAAAGACGAGTACGCAAGATCGCCAACTTCTTTGCATTCAATCTTTTGTTTTTTGCCCTGTACCTGAATTTTGTACACAAAGACAAAGCCATTATGGTGTCAAGCGAAAACAAAGCAGCCGCAACGGCAGCATTCAGCGGTACTGTATTGGTTGAACATCCTGAACAGTATATTCAAAAAACTTCTTCAACAGTTATTGTATCCCAGGCTTCTGTCGCTGGCAACTAATCCATCGAAGCAAGCGCTCGTTTACTTTTAAGCAAAGCAGAGTTTAGATAAACACAAATCCCTGGCGAAAGTCCGGGCTTTTGTGTTTACAGGTGGAACGTTTGAAATAATTATCTTGCAGCATGGCAAAGAAATTATTCCTGCTGGATGCGATGGCGCTTGTCTTTCGTGCATATTATGCCCTCATCCGCAGTCCCCGTCTGACCTCAAAAGGCAGAAACACCAATGCCCAGTTTGGATTTACCAATACACTGGCCGAATTGATAAACAAACAACAGCCTTCTCATATGGCCGTTTGTTTTGATACCCACGCACCCACTGAAAGGCACGCCGATTTTGCCGACTACAAAGCAAACAGGCAGGAAGCTCCTGAAGACATTATTTCGGCAATACCCGATATTAAGCGGATCGTCTCCGGCTTTAATATTCCCTGTATGGAATTGGATGGTTTTGAAGCGGATGACGTGATCGGTACGCTTAGTATACAGGCTGCCAAAATGGGTTATGATGTTTATATGGTAACTCCCGATAAAGATTATGGCCAACTGGTTTCCGATAAGATAAAGATCTATAAACCCGGTTACCAGGGCGGAGATGTGGAGATCCTTGGACCCGCGGAGGTCTGTGCTAAATGGAATATCAAAGATGTGAGCCAGGTCATCGATATTTTAGGGCTGATGGGCGATGCCGTTGATAATATCCCTGGAATAGCCGGCGTGGGAGAAAAAACAGCTTCCAAACTACTTGCTGAATATGAATCTGTAGAAAATATACTGGCAAATGCGGACAAGATCAAAGGCGCGCTCGGTGAAAAAGTAAGAAACGGCCGCGAGAATGCCATCATGTCTAAAAAACTGGCAACAATCATCACTACGGTGCCCGTTAGTTTTCATGAAGAAGACTTTAGATTAAAAGACTGGAATAAAGATGCATTGAACGAGATCTTTTCAGAGCTTGAATTCAAAAGTATTGCCAAGAGATTACTTGGCGACAGTTTTGCGGGCGGTGGCGCCCCGAATGCATTAATTGAAAAAGAAATACCACAGGGTGTACAGACAGACCTGTTTGGTAACATAATAGAAGCCCCGGCTAAAAAAACGGAAGCCGCAGCAAAAGCAGCTGCAGAAGAAGATAGCGAATCAGGCGAAGGATTAAAGGCTGAAAAAAATATCGGAAATACTCAGCATACCTATGAAGCAATAGAGGGAGATGCCGCTATAAAAAAACTGGTATCAACATTAAAAAAATATGATGAGATCTCATTTGATACGGAAACAACCGGTATTGATGCAAATGACGCGGAACTCGTTGGTCTTAGTTTTTCGGTGATCCCCGGCGAAGCTTATTATGTGCCCTGTCCTCCTGATCTTGAAAAAACAAAACACATCCTTGATCAGTTTGATACCTTGTTCAATGATCCGAAAAAGATCTGGGTCGGACAAAACCTTAAGTATGATCTGCTGGTGCTGAAATGGTACGAGAAAGAATTAAAAGGCGAACTGTTTGATACCATGCTTGCTCATTACGTTATTGAACCCGACGGAAAAAGAAGTATGGACCTGTTAAGTGCAAAGTTCCTGGGTTATGAGCCGGTGCCTATCGAAGACCTGATTGGAAAGAAAGGAAAATCGCAGGGTAATATGAGACAGGTAGAATTAGAAAAAATAAAAGAGTATGCCGGAGAAGATGCCGATATCACATTACAGCTTAAACAAACCTTTGAACCGATGTTAAAAACCAAAGAAGTCGAACGGGTTTTTAACGAAGTAGAAAATCCTTTGGTCAGGGTATTGGTGGATATGGAATTTGAAGGCATCAGGATCGATGTGGATTTTTTGAAAGACTATTCGAACCAACTGGAAAAAGATGCAAAGACGGCCGAGGAAAATGTTTATAAGCAGGCCGGCGTCCGTTTCAATCTGGCCTCTCCAAAACAATTAGGAGAGGTGTTATTTGAAAAGCTTAAACTCGATACTTCCGCAAAAAAAACAAAGACCGGGCAATACCAGACCGGGGAAGATGTATTGCTGAAGCTGGCAACAAAAGGTCACCAGATTGTTGATGATATTCTCGCTTTTCGTGAACTGACCAAACTTAAATCTACTTATGTGGATGCATTACCCTTGCTGATCAACCGCAAGACAGGTCGTGTACATACCAACTATGCCCAGGCAGTAGCTGTTACAGGACGACTGGCCAGCAACAATCCCAATCTTCAGAATATACCGGTAAGAACAGACAGGGGCAGGGAAATAAGAAAAGCATTTATTCCAAGAGATAAAAAACACGTCTTGCTATCTGCGGATTATTCACAAATAGAACTCCGTATTGTTGCAGCAATGAGCGGCGACCCCAATATGTGCGAAGCTTTCAGGAATGGCACAGATATTCATACAGCCACTGCAGCAAAAGTTTATTCTATTGAAGAAAAAGATGTGACCAAGGAAATGCGTTACAAAGCAAAAAGTGTAAATTTCGGTATCATCTATGGCCAGGGAGCTTTTGGACTGGCTGATAATCTAGGCATTTCAAGAACGGAAGCAAAAGTGATCATTGATAATTATAAAAAACAATTTTCGGGTATTCAACGATACATGGATGATACGATCAATTTTGCCCGGGAACATGGATATGTGCAAACACTGATGGGAAGAAAAAGATGGTTAAAAGATATTAATTCTGCCAACTTCACAGTACGTGGTTTTGCTGAGCGAAACGCAATCAACTCTCCCATACAGGGTACCGCTGCGGATATGATCAAACTCGCTATGCAAAAAGTACAGGCTGCTATGAAAAAGGCAAAAATGCAGAGTAAGATGATCCTGCAGGTACATGATGAATTGGTCTTCGATGCCCTGGAAACGGAGGTAAAGGAATTAAAACCACTTATTATTGAGAATATGCAGGCTGCGATGTTATTACCTTTTGAAGTACCGGTAATTGCAGAGTGTGGTCAGGGAGTCAACTGGCTCGAAGCCCATTAAAAAATGTCATTGTTTTCTAAAACGCGAACTTTGCCATTTTGCATCCATAACGAACAGGATGACCTGGTGGTCGGCTAATTAATTTCCTGATTATTCCCTTTTCTACATTTAATTAAAAAGAATGGATAATTTTCAGTGATTTCCGTGATTTCAAATAACCCGGCTTTGTCAAACTCCGTATGTATTGATTCTATACTGTAAAAAAACATTTTAACGCCCCCAAACATTTCATATCGGTCCTTGCTAACTAATTTACCCTGCCCATAGGTATGAGCTTCTTTTGAAATGACTGTAAAAATCATATACCCATTTTCAGAAAGCTGATTATAACAGTCCCTGATTAGTTTCACCCTTTCGCTCCTGTCCAGTAAATGAATCAACGCGTAGCAAAATATGCCATCATATTTGTTATCATCAAACGGCATATCAGTTACAGAACCATGATGTATCGTCATACCTGTACCATAATGCTTTCCTGCCATTCCTATAGCTGTTTTTGATATCTCGATCCCTGCTACAGCTATTCCGTTGTCTATGAAGATCTGCGCATTTCGTCCATAACCAATGCCGGGGATCAGGATATTTTTTACCGATTTCCGGACAAAAAAATCCTTCGCCACTATGGCCGACTTTGATGGCTCAAAACCCCACATTTCATGTTTTTCATTGAAGGCTGATTCCCAAAATTCCTGTTTATCGGTTTTATTTGCCATGATTCCTATTTGGGCTTTGTAACAAAGTTATAGCGTCTAAAGTTGTCCATAATGCTGAAGCATCTGCCTTTGAGCAAACTATAGCGAACCACACCCCGAACGAAGCGTATTCTAAGTCAAAAACAAATATTTGAACAGAAAAAATGTAGGAATAAGAAAAATCTGAAGACCGCGAAGATCTTCAGACTAGTAGCAATTCGGCCGAGCCGGAATTTAGCGATCCCGATCATTCATCCTCCCAATTTCCGGCTTCGTCTTTTTATCGGTCCTGTGGTTGGTTGCTTTTTTTATTTTCCTTACCTTTTAGAAAATTGCTATTATGAAACGATTAACCTTAACCGCATTTGCTGTTTCTATGATCCTTTTTGCCTGCAATAATGAAGAAAAAAAGGATGTTCCCAAAGAAGAGGCCAAGATGTCCGACGCTTCTGATTCTAAAGTGGATAAGAAAAATGATCATACGTATGTGATGCCCGATTCTGCAACGATGATGAAGAACTGGCAGGCATATATGACACCGGGAGATGTGCACAAGATGATGGCATCCTGGAATGGAACCTGGACAGGCGATATCTCCATGTGGCATATGCCCGGCTCTCCGGCAGAGAAAACCACCGGTA
>CAZGSG010000052.1:0-25924 GCA_964528095.1 uncultured Terrimonas sp. | reverse complement strand
CAGGTGATTTGCTCAACCCCGTATTTTCATCTTTTGTAGCACGTGATCTGATAGCTCCCGCACAAAAATTTACGGTGAATAATCATGCTTATGTAAAAGACCGGGGTTACGCATTCGAGGAGAAACTGAATTTAAATACGCATGGCTTTCTGGATAGAAATCTTGGCGATTACGCGGCAGATGAAAAAAATGCAAAGATCCCATTGATGTTCTTTAATTCAGTGATCACCCGCGATAGCAGGAAAATGCTGATCAGCACCCAACCGGTCAGTTTTATGATGCAGGGATGGCAGGATACGGCAAGGCTTCCATTCATGGATCCTGATGCGGTAGACTTTACTTCTTTCTTTGCAAAGCAGGATCCGTTTGGATTGCGTATGTTGACGGCATTAAGAATGAATGCTACATTTCCCGTTGTATTACCCAACGTATGGTTGCCTTCTGAACCCGTTATCGATGTAATGGATGCAGGACTGCGGGATAACTATGGGCAGGAAACAACACTTCGTTTCCTCGAAACCTTTGATGACTGGATAAGAGAAAATACAAGTGGTATATTGATATTACAGGTAAGAGATAGAAGCCCCGGCGGCTGGGATTCTCCTTACCTGTCGGATGATATCAGCGATCATGCTACCAAGCCATTTTTGTTATTGCAACATAACTGGTTTAAGATGATGGAGTATTTTCAGAATGATATGCTGAGTTATTACAGCGACCGTACCGGCAGAGCAGTGTACAAAGTATTATTTCAGTATGCGTCTGATAAGGAAGAAAATAAAGCCGCATTAAATTTCCATCTCAGCCAGCGGGAAAAGAATGATATTATTCAATCAGTCGACTCAAAATACAATACAAAAAGCGCCAACCGGTTATTGGGCCTTTTTGAAGAAGCCAGAAAAAACGCATTGACGGAACAACCTTGAATAAAATAGGTTGAAAAAATCATCGCGGGGCAAGATCGAAATTATCTTAATCCTTAGTACGTATATTTTAGTTATCTCCGGGCTGTATCAACCTGAAACACCTCTTCTTCACTTCTATCGTTAATTTATCCGGAGTTTCGGCAGGTTCCCCATCAATATGAAGTGGCGCTTGTGAAGTGTTAATAATAGAAAGTTTTTCTGTTTGGAAATACAGTATTCCTTTTTTTCTATCGCTTACTACGGTCTCTACTTTATTGCGCCCTGTTATTTGCATGAATGTTTGCAACAATAAACTGAATTTATTCTGGCTCGTCACGATCACTACATCCAGCAATCCATCGCTGAGGCTTGCCTGTGGCGCGATGGTGAAATTATTACCAAACTGGTTGCTATTGGCGATACTGATAAAAAAAGCATCTGTTTGAAAAGACGCTTTATTCATTTTAAGCTGGAAAGAATAGGTATGAGCAGAGAAAAAATTTTTCACTACCTGTTTTGCGTAAGTCGCCAATCCTCTTTTTGGCTGTTCCGCGAAATCATGTGCCACTTTCGCATCGAAGCCCAGGCCTGCCAGCATGCAGGCAAATTGCCCGTTGATTAGAAACCCATCAACTGCTGAAGCGCTACCATTAAAAACAACTGCCAATGCTTTAGCTGGGTCTTTTGGAATTTTTGCCGTATAGGCAAGACCGTTACCCGACCCGCAGGGAATGATGCCAAAGTTCACTTTTGAATGCATCAGGCTGTTGACCACCTGGCTGACCGTACCATCGCCGCCGGCAATGACCACGTCGGTGATCTTCTCGTCGCTGATATAAGACTGCAGAAATGAATAGTCCCCACTCGCTACAGACCGGAAAACCTTAAAGGGAATATTTTTTTCCTTTGTCGTTTGTTCAACAAACTCTTGCAGGTCCTGTTTTTTCCTGGTGCCTGAAATAGGATTGATAATATAAATGATCTTCCGGGACATTCTTTACAGTTCAAGTGTACACAAATGTACTCTGCGTACGCGAACTGTAGCGGCTATTTTAGGATCTGATGGTACAGCAATAGTATATATTTTAATTTTCTTACCCGCTGCTGCGATCTTTTTCATCTCCTTACTGTTTAGTTTAAGGTCAGCTTTGATGCTTTTACTCAGCAATTCAGCATCATTTTCGTCATAGAAGGTGATAGAACGATCCCACCCCGTACGTACCCGTCCCTGGGTGTATTTTATATCCAGGAAAGCTGCTTTTTTAGTGAGTGCCGACCGCTGTATTTTTTTTGTATTGGTCGTTTCATCTTCATTGCTCGTGCTGAGAATGATCTTTTTATTCAGTGAAATAGTCCAGGTATCTGTTTTTTCCAATGATTGCGCATTTAAACTGAAAGAAGCAATGATTGCCAGTATGCCGAATATATATGTTTTCATGATCCTAGTATGATTGAGAACGTAAAGATATACTTATGACTGTTAATAGCAGGCCAAGCGTTGCAGACAGCGCAGCCTTTTTGCATGGGAAATGTTAATTCACTATTACCAGGGCCTACGACAGTTTAAATCAGGTTGGATAAATTTAAAACCGGAGTTATTTACCCATAACGGGAACTATTTTTTAATTTTTAATTTTGCATTTTTACTTCTCCGCGATCGGCGATCACCATTTCAACAAAGCGCTTCCCCAGGTAAAACCACTTCCGAATGCGGCCAGGCAAACCAGATCGCCGGCTTTTACTTTGCCCTGTTCCCAGGCTTCGCATAAAGCGATGGGAACGGAAGCCGCCGTTGTATTACCGTATCGTTGGATATTGTTATAAACCTGCTCATCGCTTAATCCAAGTTTTTGCTGCACGAATTGTGCAATGCGAAGATTGGCCTGGTGTGGGATCAGCAAATTAATATCAGCAGGTTGAAGGCCATTAGCGGATAATGCTTCCATAATAACTTCAGGAAATTTAACGACTGCTTTTTTAAATACTGCAGGTCCGTCCATATTGGGAAATACCTGGGCCTTATCAATCATTTCATGACTAAAGAACATCTGCCCGATTTCTGCTTCATTGAAATTAGCCAATACCTGTCCGTTATTCCAATGGTTCGCATGCGTACCCGGATTAAACATGGCTAATATTTCAGCGCTTTCCCCATCACTATGCAGGTGGGTAGATAAGATGCCCTGGCCCTTTGCTTCTGTTGGCTGTAATACGACGGCACCTGCACCGTCTCCGAATATCACTGACACATTTCTGCCGCGGGTGCTGAAGTCGAGACCGAAAGAATGTTTCTCACTTCCGATCACAAGAATATTTTTATACATGCCAGTTTTGATAAACTGATCTGCAATACTCAATGCATAAATAAACCCGCTACACTGGTTGCGTACATCAAGTGCGCCAATCTCTTTCATTTTCATAGCACGTTGCACGAGTACTCCACAGCCAGGAAAATAATAATCAGGAGAGAGCGTAGCAAAGATGATAAAATCAATATCCTGCGCTGTGATGCCCGCCCGTTCAATAGCAATCTTTGCAGCCTCAACTCCCATGGTAGCCGTTGTTTCTTCCGTACGATGGGCATACCTGCGTTCTTTAATACCAGTCCTTTCCTGGATCCATTCGTCGCTCGTATCCATATATTTGAGGAGATCGTTATTTGTTACTACATTTTGCGGTACATACATTCCGATCCCGGCAATTTTTGAAAGAGGCATAGCAATTATTTAAAAAGCAAGATATGAAATGCAGGTGAAATGAAACTGTTTCAAAATCAACTATCTGCGACCAGCTGGCCTGGAAAATTGCCGGCAGGGTTTTATAAAAAATTCTATTAAAGAAAATGACAGCTTTTCTCCTCTTTAAACCGGAAAAATCCATGGAATTGCCATCCTAAAAGAGCTTTCCTCTTTGTTTGGGTAATTTTGGCCACAGTTTGTCTTTTTGCCGTACCTTATATTTTATAGCACGATATTTTCTATTACCTAACAATGAATGAGTTATTAATCCAAAACCCTGGATACTTCACGAACTAAATGGATCAGCCAAAAAAGAAAAATATCTGGAAACGGGTGGGGCGGATAGTTGTAAAAACTATTCTGTTTATTTTCCTGTTTTTTATATTGATTGTGGTATTGATCCTGACGCCTCCGGTTCAGAACTTTATCCGCAAAAAAGCGGTCGCCTACCTGGAAAACAAATTACACACAACTGTACGGGTTGATAAAATAGCGATTGGTCTTCCAAAAAAAGTAGTGCTGGAAGGAATTTATATCGAAGACCAGCATAAAGACACCCTGTTATACGGAGGAAGCATTAAAGTTGATATCGCCTTACTGGATATCATTTTCAATGGTGATATTACAGTAAACCAATTACAGTTAAAAGATATCACGGCAAAGGTGAAAAGGGAACTGCCGGACACGAGCTACAATTTTCAATTTATTATCGATGCATTCAGTTCCAAAGAGCCGTCTGTTAAAGATCCGGCGGATACGGCATCTTCTTCAACTCCTATCGATATAAAAAAAGTGATGCTGGATAATATCCGTGTTGTATACAAAGATGTAGTGACTGGCAACGATGCTGAACTCTGGCTTACACACTTCGATACAAAGATCGACCGGTTTGATCTTGATCACCAGCGATTCAATGTGCCAATCACCAATATTGATGGACTAACAGCAAGGATATACCAGACCAAGCCATTGTCTACACCTGATCCGGTAGAAAAAGATATGGCTGAAGCAAAGGAGCCGATCAGCCTGCAATTGGATTTTAAAGAAGTGGATTTAAAAAAAATAAAACTGGACTATCGAAATGATGTGTCAATGACATACTCATCTCTCGACCTGGGTAGGCTAAATGTAAAACCTACAAAAATCGATCTTGTCAATCGCATAATTGACCTGGATAATGTGACACTGGAGAATACAATAGCAGCTATTAAACTCGGGAAAAAACAGGAAGCGAAAGTAGTAGAGAATGAAGTGGAACAGGAAATGGCCAGCCAGGCGGATGCTGGTTGGAGAATAAAGACTTCTTCGATCGGGCTTATCAACAATAACCTGCAATTTGATAATGACAATAGCGTGAGGCAAAAAACAGGAATGGACTATGCACACCTGAAAGTAGATAGCCTCACACTTAAAGCAAGTGATTTTATATTCAATAACGATTCCATTGCAGCAAAGATCACCCAGGGAAACTTTAATGAACAAAGCGGCTTTGTATTACAGGCGCTAACAACAGATTTCCTTTATGCCAATAACCAATCTTATTTAAAAGACCTTTACCTTAAAACTCCGGGAACGGAATTAAAGAAAAGTATACTGATACGATATGATTCTATCGGCGCACTAAGCAAGGATATCGGGAACATGGAACTAGACCTGGATCTTGATAAAAGCCGGATACTGGTGAAGGATGTGTTGACATTTGTTCCTGACCTCCGGAAACAACCAGCTTTTGCAGATCCCAATACAATATGGTATCTCAATAGTCGTATCAGGGGCAGAGTAACAGATTTACAGATCGAGGCGATGCAGATTACTGGCTTGAAGGATACAAAGATAGACCTGAGTGGAAGCCTGGCCGGCCTGCCGGATATGAATAAGCTCAATGCAAACCTTGTTATAAAAAACATCAGCAGTTCTCGCAGGGATATCAATTTATTTTTACCAAAGAACAGCCTGCCACAGAATATAACCCTGCCCGGAAGTTTTGCGGTAAGCGGGCGCATTGCAGGTAATACAAATGAGTTGAACACCGACCTGGTTATGAATACAGATCTCGGCGGAGCCACGATAAAAGGGAAATTGCAGCAGTTTACCGATATGCAGCAAATGCGATACGACGCAACGATACAGACAAGATCGCTTGATATCGGCACTATCTTACAGGACAAAGAAACCTATGGCCCTGTCACAGCAACATTAACAGCAAAGGGAAAGGGCGTTGATCCTAAAACAGCCAATGCAGTATTTGATGGAAAAATTCAATCAGCGGTTTTTAAAAAATATAACTATAAGGATCTTCTTGTAAAAGGGAGTATAGCTAACCAGCAGGCGACGGTTGACGCAGGAATGATTGATCCCAATATTCATTTTGCATTAAATGCTACAGCGGATCTTTCAAAAGAATTCCCGGCAGTTAAATTGAATGCGATGATCGATAGCATAAAAACCGAACCATTGCATCTTACGCCTGGTGTAATGGTATACAGGGGAAAGATTGAAGCAGATTTTCCGATTACAGATCCTGATGAACTGGAAGGTAAACTGATGATCACGCAATCATTGCTGGTTAATGATCAGCAGCGGTTGAAACTGGATACATTATCCCTGATAGCAGGGAAAACAGATAGTATCGGACATTATGCTTACCTCAGCAGCGATGTGATCAATGCACAACTCCAGGGAAAATATAAACTCACCCAATTAGGGAATATTATTCAAAAAGCAATTCATCCTTATTTCGCCGTGGCAGGCGGCGACTCGTTAATGAAAGCTGGCGAAGCGCCTTATAACTTTACCTTCAATGCATTCGTTGTTGATAATCCTGCACTAAAAGTATTTGTACCGGCTTTGCAACGAATGGACTCTATTACCATCAACAGCCATTTTTCAGACTCCTCTGGCTGGAATGCCAGGATAAAAGCTCCTTCTATTGATATGGGGACCAACCAGGTCCGCGATCTGCAAGTGGTGGCGGGTACCACCGGTGATAGCGCCATTGCTGTAAAAGCTACTGTAAAGCAGGTAAAAAGTGGAACAAGCATAGAGTTAGATAATACTACTGTGGTGGCTTCCCTTGCAAATAACAAGATAGATTTCGGTATAAATATCAAGGATAAAAATTCAAAAGATAAATACAATCTTAAAGGGCTTTTTGAACAACCCCAGCAGGGAGATTATGTAGTATCATTGAAGCCGGATAGTTTATTACTGAATTACGATAGCTGGAATATAGCAGATAGTAACAAATTTATTATTGCGAAAGAAGGGCTAAACGCCAGGAATTTTATATTGAGTAAAAGTGGACAGCAGCTGAGTATCAACAGTGCCAACACAAAAGGTGATGCGCCGATGGATGTTGAGTTTAAAGGATTCAAGCTGGCTACGCTCACAGGGTTTGTACAAACAGACTCAACATTGGTGAATGGTACACTGAATGGAAAAGCAACACTCAATAATCTCACCAATGAACCTGTTTTTGTAGGAGACCTTACGATCAATGACCTGAGCCTGCGAAATGATACGGTGGGCAATATGCATATCCTTGTAGATAACAAGGTAAAAGATACGTATGCGGCAGATGTAACGATCAGTGGCCGTGGCAATGATGTGAAGCTTGCAGGTAATTATTATTTAAAAGCCGGCGATAGCAATTTTGACTTTGATCTGGATATAAAGGAAATGCCAATGGCTACAGCGCAGGCCTTTTCCGGTGGTGCTATCAGGCAGGCTTCAGGGTCGGTGAATGGCAAGTTTGACATCACGGGTACGATTGCCAAACCACAGGTAGATGGCGCATTAAACTTTAATAAAGCAGCGTTCAACCTGAGTATGCTAAATAGCTATTTCACCATCGACAACGAAAAATTGATTGTAGATAAAGAAGGTATAAAGTTTAACCAGTTCGAAATAAAAGACTCCGCACAAAATTCACTTTTTATAGACGGAACAGCCGCTACCACTAATTTCAGCAATTACAAATTTGATCTTGGTTTAAAAGCAAACAATTTCAGGGCGCTGAACAGTACCAAAAAAGACAATAAACTTTTTTATGGACAGCTCTACTTTAATACTAACCTTCGGATAAAAGGAACAGAGGCCGCACCAGCGGTAGATGGCCGCCTGGTGATCAATGACAAAACCAAGATGACCGTAGTGCTTCCGCAACAGGAGCCGGGCGTGGTAGAGCGGGAAGGGATTGTAGAGTTTGTAGACATGGATGCGCCATTAAGCGATTCGCTGTTTATGGCATCATACGATTCAATGAACACATCTGCTATTACGGGAATGGATATTTCTGTGAATGTAGAAGTAAATAAGGAGGCAGAATTTAGCCTTGTAATTGATGAAGGTAATGGTGATTTTCTGAATGTAAAAGGGGAAGCTTCACTGAATGCAGGAATTAACCCCGCCGGAGATGTGACACTAACAGGTTCTTATGAGCTGGAAGAAGGTTCATATGATCTTACATTCAACTTACTCAAACGTAAATTTAATATTGAGAAAGGTAGTAAGATCATCTGGGAAGGTGAGCCGACAAAAGCGAATGTCGACATCACGGCAAAATATGTTGCGAATACGGCGCCGCTTGACCTGGTAAAAAATCAGCTGGATGCGAGCATGACAGCATCTCAGCGAAATACCTACCTGCAAAAATTACCCTTTGAGGTCTTTCTGAAAATGGAAGGAAAACTATTGCAACCAGATATTTCCTTCGATATCGTATTGCCGGATAATAAAAGTTATGTTGTTTCCGGGGACATCATTTCTACTGTACGCACCAAACTCGATCAGTTAAGACAGGAACCCGGGGAACTGGACAAACAGGTTTTTTCTTTATTGCTGTTGAACAGGTTTGTTGCAGACAACCCATTCAACTCCAGCGGCAGTGCGCCTACAGCTGGCACACTGGCACGACAGAGCGCCAGCAAATTATTGACAGAACAATTGAACAAACTGGCCGATGACCTGGTAAAAGGTGTAGACCTCAATTTTGATGTAATGTCTTCAGAAGATTATACTACAGGTTCCCGCAAAGACCGGACGGATCTGAATGTTGGCTTATCAAAGAAACTACTGAATGACAGGCTTACTGTATCTATCGGCAGCAATTTTGAATTGGAAGGCCCCCAAAACTCCAATCAGCAGGCCAGTAATATCGCGGGTAATGTAGCACTTGACTATAGGTTAAGTAAGGATAACCGGTATCTGCTGCGTGCCTATCGGAAAAACGAATACCAGGGAGTAATCGATGGTTATGTGATTGAGACAGGAGTAGGATTTATTATTACGATCGACTATAACAGGTTTCGCGACATATTTATGTCTAAAAAAGCAAGAGAGGCGCAAAGATTGAGACGCCAGCAAGTCACCGACGAAAATGAAAAATCGAAGCAAAAAGAAAAGGTAGCGCCGCCTGCCTCAACAACAACAACAAAAAAAGACTCCGGTAATAATTAATATGTTTCTTAAAAAGAAAAATATACTTTTTTTTGCCAGCATACTATTGCTGGCATCCTGCAATATCACTAAAAAGGTTCCTGAAGGGGATGCTTTATACACAGGGGCTTCCGTAAAAGTAGATGGGCCCGGGTTGAGTAAGAAAAAGAAAAAAAGCATTGCTTCTGACCTAAACGCTCTTACCAGGCCAAATCCCAATAAGAAACTACTTGGCGTACGGTTTAAACTATTCTTTTATAACCTGGGCCTATTCAAAAATAAGCTGGGGGAACCACCTGTTTTATTAAGTGATCTGAAGCTGGAGTTCAATGAAAAAGTGTTGCAAAGTAATTTACAAAACCAGGGTTATTTCCATGCCACGGTAAAGGGAGACACCATAGTGAAAAAAAGAATGGCAAAAGCAATTTATACTGTGATTACCGGAGATCAGTATATTATAAACGAAGTACAGTTTCCGACTGATAGTACGGTATTAAATAAAAACATAAGCGAGTCAGCGCCAAAAACGTTTTTGAAAAAGGGTGATCCTTTTGACCTGAACCTTATAAAAGGCGAGCGAGAACGAATAGAAGCTTACCTGAAAGAAAGAGGGTTTTATTTTTTTGACCCCGATAATATTACAGTCAAAACAGATAGTACTATCGGCAATCACCAGGTAAATATGTATTTGCGGGTGAAACCTAACACGCCCGCCCAGGGAAAAGAAATATACAGGATCAATGATGTATTTATTTACCCCAATTACCGGCTTACTTCAACCTCAACCGCTACAGATACATTAAAAGAAAAGGCAGAATACTATAAAGGGTATTATGTGGTGAGTGGCAGAAGACAACTGTATAAGCCACGGCTTTTTGAGCAGGCCATGCAGTTTGATCCGGGGGATATTTATAACCGTACGGATCAGGGACAAACGATCAGCAGGCTGGTAAACCTTAATCTCTTCAAGTTTGTGAAGAATCGTTTTGAAGTGGTGCCGGGTATTGACACGCCTAAACTGAATGTATATTATTATCTCACTCCTTTTCCAAAAAAATCGATCAGGGCGGAGGTGAATGCCAATACCAAATCCAATAACCTGACTGGTTCATCGCTAACATTAGGTTGGCGCAATCGCAATACATTTAAAGGCGGCGAATTATTTTCCATTGATGCTACTGGTGGATTTGAAGTGCAGTACAGCAGCCGTTTGAAAGGATATAATACCTATCGCGCAGGCATCGAGGGCAATCTTGTTTTTCCACGATTCCTGATACCGTTCTTTAATATACAGACCAAAGGCGGTTATGTGCCAAAGACAAATATCCAGCTGGGGTATGATATATTGAACAAGCGGAAATTGTATACCATGCAATCCTTCAAGGCAAACTTTGGTTATGGATGGAAGGAAACCGCGCAAAAAGAACATCTCTTTAATCCTATTGCGATCAACTATGTACAACCTTTACTGATAACACCAGAGTATGAGGATAGCGCGAAGGGAAATCCTACGCTGTTAAAGGCTGTCGAGAAACAATTTATTCTGGGGTCAAACTATAACTATAATTACAACCAGTTGCAGGGCCGTCCTGCAATGAGCGGTGGTTGGTACCTGAATGGCAATATAGATCTCTCTGGTAATATCATCGGTCTGCTCACAGGGGCTAATGTAAAAGATGGTAAAGCAAAGAATATTTTTAATGCACAGTTTTCGCAATACGTAAAATTTGAAGGCGATGTAAGGCGGTATTTTAAGCTTTCATCCAAAGCAGCCTGGGCCAACAGGATCATTGTAGGCCTGGGTGTGCCATATGGCAATTCATTATCGCTGCCTTATGTAAAACAGTTTTTCATTGGGGGAACCAACAGTATACGCGCATTTCGCAGCCGGTCACTGGGGCCAGGTACATACCAGGACACCACCTCTACTACTTTTCTTCCTGACCAGTCAGGGGATATGAAAATAGAATTGAATACAGAGTTGAGGGCAAAACTTTTCAGCATTGTACATGGCGCATTGTTTGTGGATGCGGGTAATATCTGGTTATACAATGAAGACACACTGAAACCAGGAAGTAAGTTCTCCGGAAAATTCCTGTCGCAGTTAGCGGTAGGCGCAGGTGCGGGATTACGATTTGATATTTCTTTCCTGGTTATTCGTTTGGACGTAGCATTTCCTTTACGTAAACCCTATCTTAAAGAAAAACAGTGGGTGATCAACCAGATCAAATTCAGCGATCCTGCATGGAGAAGGGAGAATATTGTATTTAACCTGGGTATTGGATATCCATTCTAGAAAGCCCGGTTTTTTGTTCAAGATTCGGGATTTATTGTTCTTAAGTGTTGTAGGTGCCTGGGATTTTGTTCCTGGGGTTATGAAAATAAAAATTTTAGTTCTATAAGCTGGTGCCTGGCAACGCCTGGATCAACGATTATAGTATTGTTTAAAAGATCGGGTCGCATCCTCCATTTTCGCATGGTAGCAGCGCCGATGATCGCTTCTTCATGAAGACCGGGAACTATAAAAAATTCGTCAGAAAGCAGAATGTCGTTAATGTAAAAATCAAGCCGCACAACCTTTTCTATTAGTATGGAATGATCGTCTCCGGAAATAATCAACTTCCTGGCGCGACCAAGTTTCACTGGGACTTCCATCCGGGACAAATAAGCAGAATTTATAAAGGAACTAGGGGTTTCAAGATCGAATAGTGTATTCAATGTCATTTCTCCTATTGAACCAATAAACATTAAGGGCAGTCGTATAGTAGACATAACTAAACTGTATTAGAAAGTGAAACACTTTTTGGGGAAGGTCAATTGACCGCCGTGAAGGAATTGTTCGTTTTTGCAAGATTATGTAATCTTCAAACGATTGCCAGTCTCGAGTAACTGTGGTTCTGAGGTTTGCATTTTTTAAGTTGAAGTTTTGCAACTTTTGGGTCAACAATTACCCGATCGTGTTCAAAGTCCAGTTTGATACGCCATTTTTGCAAGGTAGCAACGCCGATTATAACCTCTTCGCTAAGGCCTGGAACTACCAGGAATTCATCAGAGAGCAATACATCGTCAATATAAAAATCAAGGGTCACTCTCTCTTTTACTTCAATATAATGACCTTCGCTTGCAGTGCCCAATCTTCGAATACTTCCAAGGTGGACCGGAGCTTCTACATCACTTAAATAACCAGGATGGATGCAAGAAAGATTCGCACCGCTGTCAAACAATGTATACAATTGTTTTTCTCCCTTGGAGCCCACGAATAATAAAGGATGTTTGATAATAGACATATTGATAAGGTTTATGCCAAAGATAAAAATAAGGAGAAATCTTATCAAAGGTTTTTACCGGAAACACATGTTTTTATCATCATATAAATAAAGTAAATAAACGCTAGTTTGAAGCATAACGTTATTTATCCCATTCCTTAAGATGCAATATTTCTCTTCCAAACTTTTCACATTCCCTTTCTACCGACGCTATATCTTTTGATTTAATATATGAACCGATCACATGATCACCCGTATTCGGAAGCGCATATTCTTTTTTCAGATCAGGCGGCGTACCCAACTGGCGAAACATTGTTTTCATGGCGGATACTTTTACAGTTTCGTCCTGGTGATCATCATCCTTATAATAATATAGCATCAATGTAGGCTGGGTAACTTTCTCAAAAAGCGAGGCCTTCATGGTGGTCTCTAGTAGTTCTTCCAATTGTACAGCTGCTTCCATCCGGTATTTGCTTGTCCAGTATTTTTTATAGATCGCTGTTGTATCGCTGGAGATATTATACTTTCCTTTTACAAGATGCGCTATTTGCAAACCCCAGGGATTATTCAGCACCCAGGCATTGGGATCATTAATGGCAATATTGGGAGAAAGCAGGATCAGGCCGGCGATATCGGGATATTCAGCCGCCAGTTTCAACGCAAGCGTTCCCCCGGTAGAAGTACTCAGCAGGATGACTTTTTTGCCTATTTGTTTAGCGATAGCGTATGCTTCTTTGGCCGAATTCCATATTTTATCTGCTGTGAAGTTGACCATGGGCTCTGTGGTATCGATTCCATGTTCTGCAAGCCGGGGGAGGTATAGGTTGCAGCCAAATTTCTTCGCAAATTCGGTATGCACCGGGTCTCCCTCTTCCTGGCTGGCAGAAAATCCATGCAGATAAACTACCGAATAGTCAGTTGGTTGTTTTAGAGAGTCATTGATCCAGATGATCCTTGCTTCATTGCCAGGTTTGATCGTATGCCTCGACTCTTCATTTTGTATGTATTTTTCCAGGAGCTGCGGTTCGGCAGGCACAACAGGCAGGTCTTTTGCATATGTAGGACGACCTGGATGCGGGCCCAGGAAATACACGATAATTAGTATAAGTAGTATGAGGGCAAGCCATTTAAGGAATTTCATACACAGGATTTTCATAAAACTACTCTAAATCCTTATTTATTCAGTATTAAGTCCTTATTAATTGCTGGTTTCGTTTGCCTACCCCGCCGAATTAATGTACCTTTGCCGCTCGTTTGAAATTGAGATTATGGAAATTAGGAATATAGCGATTATCGCACACGTTGACCACGGTAAAACTACACTGGTTGACAAGATATTACACACTACAAAAGTTTTCCGGGAAAACCAGGAAACCGGTGACCTGATCATGGACAGCAATGACCTTGAAAGGGAAAGAGGGATTACTATTTTTAGTAAGAACGCCTCTGTTGTGTATAAAGGAGTTAAAATCAATGTGATCGACACTCCTGGTCACGCCGACTTCGGCGGTGAAGTGGAAAGGGTATTAAAAATGGCCGATGGCGTATGCCTGTTGGTTGATGCGTTTGAAGGCCCCATGCCTCAAACCCGTTTTGTACTCCAGAAAGCGCTTCAGCTTAACCTGAAACCAATCGTTATCATTAATAAGGTAGATAAACCGAATTGCCGTCCTGACGAAGTGCATGATGCCGTATTCGAATTATTCTTTAATCTGGATGCAACAGAAGAACAGCTGGACTTCCCTACTTTCTATGGTAGTGGAAAAAATGGCTGGTTCAATGATTCATTGACGCAGATAGATAATATCAATCCTTTACTGGATGGTATCATTAAATATGTACCGCCGCCAAAAGTAAACGAAGGTCCGGTACAGATGCAGATCACTTCACTGGATTACTCTTCTTTCCTTGGTCGTATTGCTGTGGGAAAAGTAAGTCGGGGTGTGCTGAAAGAAAACCAGGCCGTTGTATTGATGCAGGCCGATGGTTCAGTAAAGAAGACTAAAGTGCGCGAGTTATATGTGTTTGAAGGAATGGGCAAGAAAAAAGTAACCGAAGTAATTGCCGGTGACCTTTGCGCAGTAGTAGGTATTGAAGATTTTAATATCGGAGATACCCTGGCTGATGCGGAAAACCCCGAAGCATTACCGGTGATCAGTGTGGATGAGCCAACCATGAACATGCTGTTCTCAGTAAATAACTCTCCTTTCTTTGGTAAAGATGGAAAATTCGTTACCTCCAGGCACCTGCGCGATCGCCTGATGAAGGAAACCGAAAAGAACCTGGCGTTGAAAGTAGTGGATAGTGAAGAAGGGGACAGTCTTGTGGTATATGGCCGTGGTATCCTGCACCTGGGCATCCTGATAGAGACAATGCGTCGCGAAGGCTACGAGTTGACTGTTGGTCAGCCACAGGTTATCACCAAAGAGATAGACGGAAAAAAATCAGAACCATATGAAGTGCTGGTGGTAGATGTACCACAGGAATTTGCCAGCAAAGTAATTGACCTGGTGAGCCGCCGTAAAGGTGAAATGCTGATCATGGAAACAAAGGGTGAGATGCAACACCTGGAATTTGATATCCCTTCACGCGGACTGATCGGATTGCGTACCCAAATGCTTACCGCTACAACAGGCGAAGCAGTGATGGCGCACCGTTTCAGCGAATACAAGCCCTGGAAAGGACCTATTCCCGGAAGAAACAATGGTGTACTGATCTCTAAGAGCCAGGAAAAAACAACCGGTTATTCAATCGATAAATTACAGGACAGGGGAACCTTCTTTGTAGATCCGGGTGAAGATGTTTATGCGGGACAGATCATTGCGGAAAACATTAAACCAGGTGACCTGGTAGTAAACGCCACAGAAGGAAAAAAACTGACCAACCACCGTGCAAGTGGTAGTGATGATGCAACACGTATCGCACCAAAAACATTGATGACACTGGAAGAATGCATGGAGTATATTCAGCAGGACGAGTGCATTGAGGTGACTCCTAACTTCATCCGGATGCGTAAAGTGATCCTGAATGAAGATGACAGGAAGAAAGTGCAAAAGAAGATGGAATCTGCAGCAGTATCATAAGACTACTATACTGATAAACATACCAGGCCGGATCATTGATCCGGCTTTTTTATTCAGGGCATCCCGTGATATCAGTAATGAGGCTCCTGGTTATCATATATTGAATATTGCAGTCATTCATGAAGCTGTCATATACCGAAACTTTTACACCACTGAAACCTATTCTTCAGTAGCTTTGCAGTGATGAAAAAGTGGATTTTGCCGTGTTTTATTTCTGCCTGTTTTTTTCTTTTTGCCTCTTCGGCAAATGCGCAATGTTCTATTTGCACCAAGACAGCTCAACAGTTGGGTGAAAAACCTGCAAAAGGTTTGAATGGCGGCATCCTTTATCTCGCTTTTTTCCCAATGGCCATTGCCGGAATTATTGGTTATCGCTGGTGGAAGAATAATAAGGACGCCTGAGGCTATCTGTTTACAGAAAAAATTGTTTGTTTATCATCCTGTTGCGTTGTGTGCTATAAGCCCGGATACATGGCCAGTCTTTTCGCTTTTCATTTGAATACTTCGAAATGGGTTGGACAATAAAGCTAAATCCATACGTCAATAAAAGACTATTATAATGACAGACACAATGTATGCAATAAGGCTTGACTCTACTTCTTTTGAATTCTAAAAATAGAAGCCATGTTTTCATTTAACCATAACCAAGGTGAAAAATTTATTCTTTAACAAAGGCTAGTTTTCGATCCAAAGCCGCTCCTTTTACCTTCAGCCAATAGAAACCAGTCTGGAGATTATTGATTGGCATTATGATGGTAGAATTGCCAGCTTCGGCTTGTATCTTTTGACGATATACCAATCTTCCAACATTGTCAACCAAAGTCAATTGAATACTTTGCCTTTTTTCCACATGAATAAACAGAGTAGGGTTGTTTCTTGTTGGGTTGGGGTATAATAAAAGATCAATTTGTTTTTTTCTTAATGAAATAATAATTACATCAGAATATGAATAATGGTCATTGTCGTTCAAAATTTTCAAACGATAATACAATCTCTCGGCTGCAATATTCAGTGCTTTAATATCAATAAACTGGTAGGTCGATCTTCCCAAACCTCCTGTTGCTGCCTGATCCGATAGAGTATGAAAAACTTGTCCATCAATACTTCTTTCAATAACAAAACCCTTTATGCCTACCTCCAAATCCGTTGTCCATTCAAGTATAGCATCCTCGTCGCGTTCTTTTATGTTAAAGCCAATCATACGGAGGGGCAAAACAGTAAAAGCCTTGTTTGCAAAATAAAAAGAAGAAAAGGATGATATACTTGCAGTTAAAACATAGCCATCTTCATATCCGGAAGCCACAGCCGGCAAAACAACAGCGGCAGCCTGTATGCCCCCGCTACAAGAAGACCCATTCTTGAAAAAACCCACGTCATTGATTGTGTTAATGCCTGAGGACTGACCAAAAGAGTTCGTAGCAGTACGTAAGGTCTGAAATTCCTTTTCTGTAATATAAAAACGAATCTCAACCGGGGTTGAAGGCTGAATAGCGGGAGTGATCGTCAGATTTCGATTGAGGTACAACTTACCAGAAGCATCTTCTCTTACGGCTCCATTGTGCACATATAACTGATAATTTACCAGGCCAAGATTATTTCCATTGGCACGGATCTCTGCTACGACATCGCCATTTTCATCTGTTAAACCGACCCATTTTGTATTATTGCTATTATCAATTACAACAGATAGAGGGGATGTGCAAGTGCCTGGAATACCTCTCGAAACCAATGCCGGCATCCTTATCAAGTCATTATTGATAGGCTGAGCGCCATCAAGACCATTGAAATGATGTTTTATTAAATAAATATTTGTAATTGGATCCCATTCGAATACGACGCCCTTATTAAATGATCCGCCTTCGGTAGTTGTACCAATGAACTTTAAACCATTTAAGGTGAGCCCACTTTGTGGGCGGGATCCCGTGGCCACACTCATATCAAATCTTTTTGAGTAGGTATTTGTAGCGGGATCCCATTCAAAAATGACACCTTCATCATTTACGCCACCTTGTGATGCCAGACCATACAATTTGCCATTAAACTCAGTAAGATCGCCATACGGGAAAGACCCGTTTTCAATGGACATCTCATGACGAAAGAAATATGCATTGGTACCAGGATCCCACTCAAAAATTCCTCCTAATGGATGGGTGATGGAAGTATAGATAACTCCATAAATCTTGCCATTATAAGCATTCATCGTAACGGCTTCTTCACGATCTGCATCTGCGGAAAAACCCACTTTATTTGTAACCAATGAGGTTTGTGGATCCCACTCAAAAATTGAATAGCCAGGCTCCGAATTCAATCCATAAAACTTTCCATTTATTAGAGTAAGACCTTCTCTTCTTATACTTCTGCCATGGCCACCGGCAGCCTTGGGTATAATGACATTACTAAGTGGATCCCATTGAAAAATTCCTCCTGGATTATCAGGTTGCACTGCGCTTGAAAAAGTGATGCCGAAGAGTTTATTATTCCACTCAGATAATCCGCCAATGGGAGGACTGCCAATTGCATCTTCACTTGAAAAATCCTTATGTTTTATAAATCCCGTATCAGAGTGCCAACTAAATAATACGCCTCCTTCATTTGTACCACCAAATCCTGTAACTCCATGTAATTTCCCCTTAAAATGAGCTAGTTGTCCTAAAGGCCATTTCCCATTTTTAATATCTTCATTAATATTTATTTTTAGAATGACGGTATTTGTCGTAGGATTATATTCAAAGAATGTACTTTTTTCGGCTAATGCATTACCTGTTATATATCCACCCCGGGTTGCACCATACATTTTACCATTTTGATCCAATGTCAATGAATTTGAAGGCCGAATTCCGACTCCGTTTGTATTGGAAAAGTCTATCTTTTTTTCCAATATATTGGAAAAAGGATCCCATGTAAACAAGACACCCAAATCTTCTGAGCCACCTCTTTCAGTAGTTCCATAAAATTTATTATTGAACCACGTAAGCCTACCTTTGCAATCAAGCCCAATAGGAAACAACTCTTTTCTTTTGGTACAAATATTTGTTGCAGGGTTCCATTCAAATATTGATCCGCCATTATTTGCTGAAAGGTCCACCGTAGTTACACCATAGAATATTCCATTTACTTCTACAAGATCCTGTTCCACACGGTCAGAAATTCCCGCATCTTGGAGATTCACTTTTTTAACGAAATTGTTCGTAACCGGGTCCCATTGAAAGATTATATATCCCATATTGCCTTGAGCAATACCATAGAATTTATTATCAAATAACACAAGCCTGCCTTTCGGAAATCCCTCAATTGTCCCTCCTAAATCTATTTTCTTGACATAAATACTGGTAGCCGGATCCCATTCGAAAATGACACCGCTATTATTAATCCCACCTGTAGTTGTCATTCCATAAAACTTACCACCTAATAGGGTTAAGCCACCGTCTGTACTGTAACCGGTTGCCTGCTTAAAATAGTGTTTAAAAGAAAAAATATTACTCACCGGATCCCATTCAAATATACCTCCAGAGCCATATTTTTTGGGGCGGGATATCAATCCATAAATCTTCCCACCAAAGCTTGATAATTCGCATACCTTACTGGTTGTTCCAGAATAAGAACCAAGGTCAATCTTCTTTACATAAATATTTGTAATAGGATCCCATTCAAAGAGATCGTAATAGCCCGAAGCAGAAGCGTGAAAGCCATAATATTTACCATTTAGGAAAAGTAGCTTAGAACCATTCATTTCACCACCTGGATTTATAGCCGGAAAACTATATCGGTTCTTAAAATTATTACCTGCAGAATCAAGACTATAAATACTACCAATACCTGAGGCGCCACCAAAAGGGGTGCTTCCCCAAAGCTGGTACACTCCTTGTCCGGAAATGATACTCGTACAACAACAAAAAAAGAATACCGGAAAGAAGCATCGCATAGCTTTTAATTTAGACATTTCAAATAAGCAGTACCTTATTGATACATTTGTAAAGTAATGAAATTCCAGTCATTTATAAATGCAAGCTTATACTTGGATGACTGGAATGGGAGTTCGAAAAAGTTGGCTTTCGGAAAATTCAGGGCTTTTCTTCATTTGATGAGAGCCGGATCATTTTTACAATGGTAGCCTGGCGGCCATTCGGGCATTACCATTCTCGTATCTTTTTCTTGCCCTCCTTCGACGGAGAAGTACTGATTCAATATTCCGTTGACGGGCATTCCGATTGTGGCAATTGTATGAATAGCCGGAAGCCTATTTACTCGCAATAAACTTATATAAATTAAAATTTCCCTTTGGATAACTTAACTCTATCTCATTTTTCAGCAAATTTTTATCCACCCCTTTCATTCTTTTCTGTTCAATCAGGTAATAAGCCCTTTCCGCCAGCAGCCAGAATTTTTTATCGGATAAATGAGCTTTCTGCAACTGATGAAGTATGACTTCCAGTAATTCTTTAATACCTTCTTTTTGCGACGCGACAGTTTTGAGTACCGGTACTTCATGATAATGCCTGCTGAAAGAAGGTGCAAGCATCATACGCAGGGTTCTTACAAACAGCTCCGCATCCGGCCTGTCCGCTTTATTTACTACAAAAACATCCGCTATTTCCATCAGGCCTGCTTTCATTGTCTGTACTTCATCACCAGCTTCCGGCACCATTACCACCACGGTCACATCTGCAAGCCCTGCAATCTCGATCTCGCTTTGTCCCACACCTACTGTTTCCACGATGATGTGATCAAAAGAAAAAGCTTTCATGATATCCGTGATCTCGATGATCTTTGGATGCAGCCCGCCCATGGACCCCCGGGTTGCAAGCGACCGGATAAAAACAAGGGGATTGGTATACCAATCACTCATTCTTATCCTGTCACCCAATACTGCACCGAGATTAAAAGGAGAAGAAGGATCTACACAAAGCACTCCTACTTTTTTGCCAGCGGTAACAAGAAGATGTATCAGTGAATCCACCAGCGTACTCTTGCCTGCGCCCGGGGGGCCAGTGATGCCGATGATCTTTGTGGATGAAGAAGGAAGGGATTGCAACAGGTCTTCATAGCCGTCCTGTTCATTTTCAACCAATGAAATAGTCCTGGCCAGTGCTTTTGTATCAGCTTGCTGAATCTGTTTTAATAATTCCTGCCACATGAATGAAGCGTATGTTGTACGTTTACAAAAGTATGCTGAATAAGTTACAGTATGAATGGAAAGACCGGGTCATTTTTATGTTTGCCATGATCATGCTGGCAGCGGTTTTTTTTTCAAGGGTCGTCCTGTCTGTAGCCATGGCGGGTTTTATCATAACATGTTTTTTACGCGGTGATATAAAAGACCTTTTCAGGAATTTTCTCCACTCCCCGCTTCTTTGGGGTATGAGTCTTTTATTTATGATACCGCTGGTATCTGGATTGTGGAGCTCAGACGAACAAACATGGCAAAATATACTACGTATTAAATTACCGCTGTTATTACTGCCGCTCGCATTTGCCAGCGGGGCAAGGTTCTCAAACAAACAATCCCAATGGCTCGCGCTTTTTTTAATAAGCCTTGTAGTTGCGGGCAGCTTTTGGAGTTTTTTGAAGTATAGCACCAATATGCAATTGGTGAATGAAGGATATCTGAAAGCAAAAAGTATAGTGACCCCGTTACAGAATGACCATATCCGTTTTAGCTGGTTGGTGAGTTTTGCCACCCTGTTATGCGGTATTCTTTTGTGGCATAGAAAACTATCGCAAAAGGCGTTGCGTATTAGTTTATACCTGGCTGGCAGTTGGTTTATTATTTACCTGCACCTGCTGGCTTCACGCACGGGCTTATTTTCTCTATACATTATGCTGGCAGGAGCAGCGCTCTGGCTGATCGCTCAAAAGACAAAAAAGACACAGGCGGTTACACTTCTCGTTATTTTATTGCTATTGCCTTTGGCAGCCTATTTGCTTTTTCCTACGTTCCGTAACAGGGTTAAATATATATACTATGATTATGGATATTTTAAAGATGCCCACTATCTGCCGGGAGGGAATGATGCCGCCAGGATAATATCTTTGAAAGCCGGGTACGGACTTGTAAAAACAGCGCCCCTGGCGGGTGTGGGCTTTGGTGATATTTACCCTGCAACAATAGAATGGTATGATACCAAGTATCCGCAAATGCAGGCGACTGATAAAATATATCCATCCTCAGAGTGGCTGTTATATGGGGCAGGTGCGGGCATTCCCGGATTGTTGCTTTTTAGCTGTGTAATGGGGATACCTTTTTTTATTAAAAAGCATAATAAGATGCCAGCCTGGCTGCTCTTGAATATAACGGTCGCTTTTGGTTTTTTATTTGATATCGGGCTGGAACTGCAGTTCGGCGTTTTTATATACTCCTTTAGCGTATTATGGTGTTGGAAATGGTTTAGCAACGAAGCTTGAAAAAATGTAATCTTGCAATTCTTATGCAGTCACTTTCAGTTGTAATAGTTTGTAAAAACGAGGCAGATATAATTGGCGTTTCCCTTCAGAGCCTGCAAGGCCTGACAGATGATATTGTAGTGTATGATAATGGAAGTACTGATGCGACAGCGGAAATAGCCTCCGCCTATCAGGTGAAATTACATAAAGGAGAATGGAAGGGCTTTGGCCCTACCAAGCGGGTTGCAAACGCGCTGGCAAAGTATGATTGGATACTCAGCCTGGACGCGGATGAAGCCATTGACGAAGAACTAAAAAACGCTTTATTACAACTGAACCTATCGGACCTGAATGAGGTGTATGATATCCGGTTTAAGAATTTCCTGGGAAAAAAAGCGCTGAAGTATGGGGAATGGGGAGGCGATAAACATATCCGGCTTTTTAATCGCAGGCGGGTGAACTGGAATGATGCGCCGGTGCATGAAAACCTTGTTTTGGATGCAGCTATAAAAGTAAAAAAACTGAAAGGATTTGTACTGCACCAGACCATGAAGAACATTGCCGATTATGCGCATAAAATGGTGCATTATGCAATGCTGAATGCGGATAAATATTCACGGGAAGGAAAAAGAGCATCCTGGTTTAAAATGCGACTATCGCCGGGGTTTAATTTTTTTAATTATTATATCCTTCAGCTTGGTTTTTTAGACGGATACGAAGGTTATGTGTGTGCAAAAATGACTGCCTATTACACTTTTTTAAAATACGCGAGACTCCGTGAGCTGAATAAGTCCGCCATCAATAAAGACCATTAAGAAAGAGCGTCAAAACCGCAAACAGGATAACTTTGTGCAATGACCAATTTTATTCCCATATTCCCGCTTAATATTGTTGTATACCCGGGGGAATCACTCAACCTGCATATTTTCGAACCCCGCTACAAACAACTGATCCGGGAATGTCATGAAGCTAAAAAGCCATTCGGCATACCTACGGTAATAGACAATAAAATGCAGGAGTTCGGTTCTCTTGTTGAGATCACAGAGATTTTTAAGGTGCATGACAACGGAGAAATGGATATTAAAACAAAGGGACAGCGCATATTCAGGATACTTGAAATAATAAAAGAGATCCCTGATAAACTCTACATGGGCGCTATTGTCAACTACCCGGTCACTCATGAACATGGCAATAAAGCATTGATGGAAAAAGTCATGGCCGGTATCAGGGAACTTCACGAGCTATTAAAGATCAAAAAAGACTTTCCTTTGCCTGATGATAAGATAAAATGTTTTGACATTGGGCATCATATCGGCCTTTCACTGGAAGAAGAATATGAATTGCTTTTATTGCTGGATGAACTTCAGCGGCAGGAATACCTGAAACGGCACCTGGCAAAAGCGATACCAATGGTCGCTGGAATGGAACAACTGAAAGAGAAGATAAAATTGAATGGCCATTTTAAAAATCTTTCGGGGTTCAAGTTTGAATCCTGATCTCATCTGAAATAATACCGCATGTCTGTAACGCTCTGTTTTGATTTTGGCAATACAAGAAAAAAAGTAGCAATCTTCAACGGGGCAGAGATCGGCAAGGCGATCGTGCTTGAAGATGATACCATAGAAACCATTGGAGCATTGATCGATACCTATAAACCAAAAAGATCGATCCTTTCTTCTGTGATTGAGCATAACCCGGCGATAGAAGAATTGCTGGCTGCCAGAACAAAATTTCATAAGCTCAGCCATCTTACAAAACTTTTATTCACTACGCCTGTGGGCAAGCCTGAAACGATCGGGGCAGACCGGCTTGCTTTGGTAGCCGCGGCCATTCGTTTTCATCCCAAACGTAATAACCTGGTCATTGCTCTTGGAAGTTGCATTACTTATAATTTCATCAATAAATACGACGAATTCACGGGTGGGGGAATTTCTCCGGGTCTTGAAATGCGTCTCCGTTCACTTAATCATTATACGGCTAAATTGCCCGTTGTAAAGGCGGATAGCAATGTACCGCTTATTGGATACGATACCACCACCAATATCCTCAGTGGAGTGATACTCGGAATGACCTACGAAATCGACGGATTCATCGACGAATATGCCCGAAAATTCGACAACTTTAACGTCGTCTTAACCGGGGGCGATATAGTGCATTTGGCTTCGCACCTTAAAAACAAGATATTTGCAGACCCTGATCTAATCTTTAAGGGTCTTTATGCTATCAGCGAAGTTAATAATGCCTAAGAGAATCAATGAGTTACGTCCCCTGCCTGCTGGTAGGAAAGTTATCAGGTTCGTTCTTCTTTTTGTTGTATCTGCCTCAGCAATGCCTGTATTTGCACAGGATAATTCCCCATATACCCGTTATGGTTTAGGTGATTTGGTGCCTTCTACCAATGTAAATAGCAGGGGAATGGGCGGCATTTCCGCGGCCTATAATAATTTTTTATTCATCAACTATAGCAACCCCGCTTCATACGGTTCATTCGAGTCTATTATCGAACAAAAATCGAAGAAACAGCAGTTGGGAAGAGCGATACTGGACGTTGGATTGAATTTTGAAAGCCGTACCCTGTCACAACCAGGGAACCTGGAAAAATTCACTGCCAGCAATGCCTTGTTTTCACATGTACAAATAGGGATTCCATTGAAAAGGAACTGGGGGTTGAGTTTTGGCCTGCGTCCTGTATCCCGGATCAGTTATAAGATCCAGTCCCGTGAATTATTGCCAGGCATTGACAGCGCCATCACGACCAACCAGGGAGATGGCGGCGCAAGTCTCGCTTCTTTAGGTACGGGGTACAAGTTTAATTTTGGAAAACATTCATTAAGTCTCGGTATAAACGGTGGTTACCTTTTTGGTAAAAAAGATTATAGTGCCCGCCGGTCGATCATCAATGATAGCTTACAATATAATAGCGGCAATTTTCAGACCGTAACAACTTTTGGTAACCTCTATTATAATGCCGGTCTGCAATACCGCGTACAGTTCAACCCGAAATATTCATTGGCTATCGGAGCTTTTGGCAACTGGGAACAGTCGTTGAATGCAACACAGAATGTTATCCGCGAAACCTATTTCTTTAATGAAAATTCCGGGAACGTAACATTGGATAGTGTATATAAAAACACGTCGAAGGGCAAGATCATTTATCCATCTTCATTAACGGTGGGATTTGTAATTGAAAAAACTGAACGTACCGGTAAAGAATCAAACTGGCTGGTTGGTGTTGACTTTTCACAAAGTAAATGGGAGGACTACCGTTATTTTGGACAGAAAGATCTGCTGAGAAATAAATGGGAATTGCATGTAGGCGGCGAATACAGACCAATACCACGCAGAAATTATTTTAGTAATATAGCCTACCGTGCCGGATTCTTTACAGGGCCTGATTACATAGAAGTACAGGCTGGTAAAAAACTTCCCGTAGTAGGAGGTTCAGTAGGGTTAGGACTGCCCGTAGCGAATTATAACAGGTTAAGCCCCGGTTCCGCTACTATTATCAATCTTGCTTTTGAGTATATCAAAAGAGGCAATAATGACAACTTACTCAAAGAAAACCTGTTTCGTTTTTCACTGGGCTTTTCACTCAGCGACTATTGGTTCCGCAGGAAGAAATATGAATAAGCCGGTCCGATTAAACGGATAGGGCAACGATCAAACATAATGCGCCGTTCTGAAAAATATCATCTCTTTTATACAGCAGCTCTTATACTGAGCTGCTGTTTGTTTGTAAGCTGTGAGAATAGCGACAAACAAATAGAAGAATGGACAAAGGACAAGGAACTCAGGGAAGAAGCAAAAGATATAGAAAGCTTCATCAGCCAGAACGGAAAGATGAAAGCAAAATTAACGGCGCCATTGATGTACAGGGTGACAGCCGATACGCTGTACGTTGAATTTCCCAATACCCTGCATGTCGATTTCTATAACGATAGTACAGAAATAGATTCCAGGCTCGATAGCCGCTATGGTAAATATTTTGAGAACCTGGACAAAGTATACCTGCGCGATAGCGTGGTAGTGATCAGCGTCAAAGGCGATACATTGAAATGCCAGGACCTTTGGTGGGACCAGAAGAAGGGCCTTTTTTATTCGGATAAATATTCCCG
>CAZGSG010000051.1:0-25990 GCA_964528095.1 uncultured Terrimonas sp. | reverse complement strand
CTTCCCGCCGGCAAATTTTTTAGCGGCTTCCTTCCACCTGTTCTCCGTCTGCAACATTTTTTCTTCCATACCATTGGCATAGGCGTCGGCTTCTTTTGCACCGAGGTTTTCTTTGACCAGCCGAATACTTTTATCAAATGCAGGCCTGTCTTTTTTATCGATAGCTTCACGCACTTTATCGCCTATGATCATTGACACAACAAACCGCGTGTCCACCTCACCATAGAGTTCCTCGTACTTTTTTCTATTCTTTAAAAAGAAGGAATTGATTGTATCTGACTTGCTACCAAAATAGCAAAGAATGGCAAACGGGATTTCTGAAAAATATTCGCTCGCCGGTAAAGTTTGCCAGTACCGGGCTAATTTCGGCTCATATGATTTTGTATTTACACGATATACATATTCCCTGTAAAACTCAGGATATTGCAAATGGGTATTACTGGAAACGCCTTTTACAAAATTATTTTTTTCATTCCGGCTAACCCCTTCCTGTAAAAAGGATGCATAATTTTTGGGCAGGTCGGCCTCCGTTCCTCTAAATCCATATAACCGGTTTAAAATTAACTGGTCTTTATTTAAGATCATCGTAGTCGGGTAGAAACTAACATGGTGTTTTAATGAAAGCTGGTGAATGCTGTCTTTTTCAGCATCGTATTTCAACAGTACAAACTGTTTTGCTATTTCATTACTTATAGCTGTATCCTTAAAGATGGTCTTATCGAGATATTTGCAGGGCACACACCAGGTTGTATAAAAATCAATTAGCAATAATTTATTTTGTCGCCGGGATTCTTTTATGGCCATCTCATAATCCTGTTCGATAACAGTAAGCGGCTGGCCATGACTTACCTGGCAAACAAATGCAAGTACAAGCGATAAGAGCTGTACGATATGATTTTTTTTCATAAAGATCTTTTTTTGTTTTATTGATTTTTAAAAGTTATCTATTGAGCAAAAGAATACCCCTCCGCCTGCTGGCAGCTTTTATTTCATCACTGAATGAGTATGGGGAACCGACGGGTTTTATCCGGTATATTGTCCCAGCGGTCTTTTGCTAGTTATATATTGATCTGTCGTTATCGGGTAAATTCTTTGTACGGTGTATATTTATCGGCATTAGCATATTCTTTTGCCAGTTGTTCCTGCTTTTTTTTAAAATTCAATACTATTTCAATTATTGCATCATTATACAGGTACCATTCAGCCGGGGCAATTTCTTCATCGTTCACAGCAAGCCAGGTGATTTTACTTTTGGCGATACCTATCCTGTATTTTGTATTCTTCCAGGTGGTATTGAATTCGCCTGTTAGATAGTTAAGAATGGTACTATCAATTGTACCGGCAACAACATTCATTGTTGTATTATTCGCTTGCAGCGGGGCAGTGTTTTCTTTAATCAATGATGGCACTGCTTGTTTTGGAAGCTGTTTTTTTGCCGCTATGCCAGTAGTTTTTTTCTCAGGAGTTAACCGAATAGATGAAATGATCTTTCCTGCCGGCAGGTTGTGAATAGATATTGTTCTTGCTTCTGCAGGGATAACTGTTTCCGGGCTGGCAGTAAAGGCACCCACCATTAGCAATATAAAAATGCCAGAGAAAAAAAATGTCCTGTCAACCACATTAAAGGCATTCTTTTTATTATTGACGATTCGATTGACCCGATGATATAGCTGGTTTTTGTTTCCAGGAAATGCCATCGTGAACGCATCACCGCGTAAGGCATATGATTTGAAATTAATAAGCGCCTGTACAAATTCTCTCTTATTATTGGTCTGACCAAGGGCGATGTCATCACAACAATATTCGCGTTGCACACGCAACTGGGAGGACAGCCATAAAAGACCGGGATTGAAAAAGAAAAATGTTTCCGCGATCAACTGTATAATGTTGACCAGGTAATCATGGCGACGGATATGAGCCAGTTCATGTAAGAGCACTGCTTCTACCTGCCCCGGGGGCAAGCCGGTAAGAAGACCGAGTGGCATTAATACTACCGGCCTGAAATACCCAACAATCATCGGGATCTTAACAAAACCCGATTCAAGGAGGATAATTTTTTTCTTCAGTTTTAATGATTGACTGATCGCATTAAATCGTTGTTTCCAATACGCGGGCGGGCTGTATACCTTATGATACCGGGCATGATGGATGTATAAAAAACTGCCCATAGCAAACGTCATGCGATACATAAAAAAGACGAACCAAACCAGCATGATCACAGGCGCATTGGCAGAAAAATAATCTTTAACCCCCTGGAAAAGTCCGGGAATAACATTCGTGGAAGTGTCAGGGGCCAACAAAACACCGGTCGTTGTATTTGCGCGCAGGGTCGCCAGTGTTTCAAGGGCTCTATGATGCCATTGCAGGTAAAAAGTGAATACGCAAGCCAGGATAAAGGTCAGCAATGATACCAATACCAATGTATATTTAAAACTGGCTGTTTTATGACTGCATGCTACCAGCAATACATAAGTAGTAAGAACAAGCAACAATCCCTGCCATAAAGAATGAAGCAGCATTCCCGAGAAAGCCCGGAAAAAATCATGCATTGTATCAGTAAGCAGGAAGTCCATTGTTATTGCGGGTCCATTTTATTAAGCATCTCTTTTATCTTTTGCAATTCGGCTTCTGAAGTTTTATCATTCCCTAATAAAGCCATAATTGCGCTGCTTGCAGAGCCTTTATAAATCGTTTCTACAAAACTGCTCAGCAGGCTTTGTTTTACTTTATCTTCCTTCAGCGCTGCACTGTATATATGTTTCATCTGGCTTTCGTCCCGAACAACCATCCCTTTCTCTTTCATCACCTGCATCAGCTTAAGCGTAGATGTATAGATAACAGCCTGTTTCTGTTCATTGAGCTTGTCATGTATGTAACGGACAGTGGATGGACCATCAGTCCACAGAATCTGTAATACATTCATTTCTGTCTTTGTCGGGATATGTGCAGAATCATCTTCTATCTTCATGAACTAAAGGTATGTATTTAAAACGTACGTTTGACAATACTATGCCTGTTTTTTTTAAATATCCCTCATCTCTTTAAAAAAAAGACCCCTACTCCACTGGTAATCAGATTTGTGCAGGCAAAAAATTCTATTTTGCCGAAGTGTTGTGAAAGCTGTGCGCCGTTATTGGATGCTAAAGAAAAGGCTGGCTATAAATTTTCGATGCTATCGCGATAGCCCCTGCCAATGGGAATTGTAATACCATTTACTTCCACCATTTCAGCTGTATAAGAGTCTATTTTGCCGACAGAAACTATAAAGGACCGGTGAACGCGTTTGAAAAGCTGGCCTGGCAGGAGCGCTTCTATTTCATGCGTACTCATTTTTGAGGTGTATTCATTCTTTGTTGTAACAATTCTGATATACTCCCGCTGGCTTTCTATATATAAAATATCCGCGAATAGGATCTTTACTTTTTTCTTTTGCACATTCAGGAAAAGTCCATCCTTTAACGGTTGGTTTTCGTTTGCTTGTTCTTTTTCCCTTTGTGCGGCCCGCACCTTGTTTACCGCTATTAAGAAACGTTCAAATTCGATTGGCTTTAATAAGTAATCTGTTACATTCAAATTAAACCCCTCCACCGCATACTGATGATAAGCCGTTGTAACGATCACTGCAGGGGTTTGTGTTATTGTTTTTAGAAATGCCATTCCCTTCAGTTTAGGTAAATGAATATCCAAAAATATAAGGTCCGTATGATGATTCCCCAGGTAGTCAGTGGCGAGAATAGCATCTTTAAACTTGTCCTGTAAATCAAGAAATGGCACCTGCATAATATAATCTACCAGGATTTTTGCAGCAAGCGGTTCATCCTCTATTATAATGCATCTTATTTTAGACATGGCTTCCAAGATTAATTTTTAGTGTGGCCGTAAATACGAACTGGTCCTGCTGAACAAACAATTCATATTCCGCATAAAGCAATTGCAGTTGCCTCCGTAGATTGGAAAGGCCAATGTTTTCTTTTACTTCTTCTTCAACAGGATACATTTCCGTAGAGTTTTTTACAACAAAGAGCAATTGCTGCCTGCTGACAGAAAGATGAATAGCAATAAATGGCTGTTCTCTTGTTTCAGACACACCGTGCTTGAATGCATTTTCAACCAGCGGCATCAGCAGGAGCGGTGGTAACTGCTGTCGTATGTCGTCAATCTCCTGGTTGAACTCAATACGCAATGATTCATCATACCGCAACTTTTCCAGGGCAATATAATCGTTGATAATTTTCAATTCCTGTTCTATTGCAATATAGTCACCTCCTGCCTCATACAGCATAAATCTTAATATCTTGGACAGGCGCATAACGGATTCAGCGGTAAGATCGGATTTGTCCCTTGCCAATGAATAGATATTGTTCAGGGTATTAAATAAAAAATGGGGGTTTGTTTGTGATTTGAGGTAATTCAGTTCGGCCTCCTGCTTTTCAATACGCAGCTGCTTTGCCGCGTTTATCAATTCTATGTAATTATAAATATGCCTCACTACTCCGAAAAACAAGATCGTAGCGATACTGAACTGCGTATGCACAGCAACTCCCCGCAGCAACGATGTATCTGATCGGAAAGATGTGTACACATGTAGTTTTATCCAGCCATACCTCCACGCATATAAGCCAACCGAATATAACAGTACATGCGCCGCGATCAGCAAAAGGCTAACAAATAATCTTTCCCGGCTTAGCCTTATAAAAGGCAGGGTATGCTCAAACAATATGAAATTAAGAACAGTAAGATAAGTCAGCAGCAAAATACTATTTACTATTCGTTGCAGGATGGTATCAGGGTATTCAAAAAATTCACCAAATGAATAAATCAATAAAAAAGCAAGCGCCACCCATACGTAGAATTTAATTCGTTTTATATCGACAATTTTCTTCATCCTGCAGTTTATGTGCTAAAATTAGGTATTTACTTTCCTTTCCGTTGGCCTGATGCAATTTCCGGGTTATACGAAACCAAAACTATAAGCCCCTTCTAAACCCTTTTACAAATTTATTCATAACCGGTATTCCTGCAATTGACCAGGGGCGCCTGTCCATTTACCATAACCCGTTGTTTGTTGACCATGGCCTTTCCGGCTTTATTTATTTAGATATTCTTGTATAACGATGCCCCGTTGCCATTCACCGGACCGTAATCACTTTAAACAAACATATGGAACAAGCAAGATACCCATCCAGTAAAAAAGCCAGGCTAGCTGGTTTTCTCTATTTAATTGTTGTACTGACAGGCATATTCAGCTTGGCCTATGTTCCCTCCAGGTTAATAGTATGGGACGATCCGGCCAGGACGTTTCATAACATTGCGGCATCAACACCCCTATTTCGTTTAGGTATTCTAAGTAGTATGATTTGTTACCTGGCTTTTTTATTACTACCGCTTGTTTTATACCAGTTATTAAATCGCGTCAATGAGTTATACGCAAAACTGATGGTTATTTTCGCCTTCGTCAGTGTGCCCATTTCCTTTCTTAATATGCAAAACAAATACGCGGTATTGCCGCTTGTCGATGGCGCAGCTCATCTAAAGGTTTTTGATGAGGCCGAATTGCATAGCCAGGTATTTTTATTTCTCGATAACTATAATAATGGTATCCTGATCGTTCAGTTATTCTGGGGGCTTTGGTTATTACCTTTTGGTTACCTGGTATATAAATCAGGTTTTCTCCCCAAAATACTTGGTGTTTTTTTAATGATCGGATGTTTTGGTTACCTGGTAAGCTTTGTTGGCAATACAATTATGCCGCATTATAGTGAAAATCCCATCGCGGGTTATATTAGAATACCGGCCAGCATTGGCGAAATAGGCACCTGTTTGTGGCTGCTGATCATGGGTGTGAAAAATAAGAAGGGCTTCTCTACTCCTGGTCTTTGACCCGGTAAAAAATTTACCTGGCCAATAAGACTAACAACATCCCAAAAAAATAAACAACACATATGCGCACCAATACCCGTGTTTTTGAAGATATAAAAATAAGCGTCAAACTCAAGCTATCAGCACTATGGACAGCCGTCATGTTTTGTTATGTGTACGGCGATTTTTTCAGGTTGTTTGTGCCAGGGCATATCGAACACCTGATGCAAGGCAATTCCGGTGTGGGCACAACTACCCCGACAAAATTATTGCTGTTTGCAGCGATGATGACCATTCCATCCATGATGATCTTCCTGTCCCTGATCCTGAAGCCTGCGTTAAACCGTTGGATAAACATCGTCGTCAGTATATTTTTTACCGCTATCATGTTATTGATAGTCGTCACCTCTTTTAATACCTGGATGACCTTTTATAGTTTTTTGGGCATTGTTGAAATTATAATGACTTCCTTAATTTTAGGGTACGCATGGGGTTGGCCAAAATAATAGGGCAGGATTATCCTGCAATAGTTTGATTTTAAAACCACCTATAAACGCCCCTTATTTTTCCAAATGAAAACACCCTGTTTATTACCCTGGCTTTACTGAAAATTATAAACCAATAATTACACTAAATCATCTTTTTTACTTTATAAAATAACAAAAAACAGGCTTCCTGATTCGTACAAAAACGAGCAGGAAGCCTGTAGGGATTTTCATCGGAAGCTTATATTAAGCTGTGAATTTTATATCAGGTATTTTGTAAGAACAAAATAATATCATCGCTTTTTTGAACAGGCTCAATAACCCCTTATCCTTACTGTTTAATAAATGACTGATTGATGAGGCCTTTACCCGCTTGTACCTGCAGGTAATAAATACCTGGTGTAAGCTGCCGGATCATTATTTCAGTCCTTGACCCTTTCAGTTGCCCATTGCTCACCGGGCGCCCTGTGTTATCACAGATTGTCCATGACTTTCCTGTCTCTGTAGCCGGCGCTGCTACCTATATCCTGTCTTGCGCAGGGTTAGGATATAAACGTATTACAGTAGGCTGACTGATAACAACAGATTGTACATTGCTGTATTCCTTTCTTCCATCTATGTCTACGATCTCCAGTTTATAATAGATCCTTCCTGTTGCAACTGGCTGATCGGTACTGCTGTACTGCTGACGTGTACTGCTATTACCGGTTGCGTTTATTGTGGCAATAGTATGGAAAAGAACTCCATCTGTGCCTGACTGCAGATTAAAATGGCGTGTATTTTCTTCGTTATCTGTTACCCAGTTCAACTGTACAGTAGTACCTGTTGCTTTTGCGGTAAAGGAAGAGAGTTTCACAGGCAACACAGTAGATGTAGTGGCACTGCTTCGCGCCGGATTGACTGAAAGATAACGCAGCACATTGCTCCCAAAATCATTGTACTCGAAAATAGCGAAATGATAGGTGCTTAGACCCTGCAATCCCGTAACGGAAACCGCATTACCGTTACCTGCATATACTACGTAGTTGTCAGTGCCCAGCAATTCGCCTGTTCCAAATATACTATTCGCCACATAAGAGCTGTTATCGGTTGGCGATACATTGACCGCGCTGTTTTTACGCGCGATAACAAGTCTTCTTTGGCCATTACCATTCGTCCAGTTGAGTTGAACAGAGTTACCCGCTACCTGGCTAAATACTATCGTACTGGTTTGTGTTTGAGGTGCGCCGACAGTCAGGACTGATCCGGTTGTGGCGGTTGTGAGATATACAGGACCGGTGGTACCGTTGTACTCATATGCTGCTATATGATAAGTAAGACCCGGTTGCAGATTGGTAACCGTAACATTAGTGCCCGTGCCTTTATACACAACATAATTCCCGCTGCCTATTGCTGCACCAATTCCAAAGGAAACATTACTTGAGTATGCTGTATAATCAACAGGTGTGCCTGTAACAGGGTCATTTGCCCGCATCAATATAATGCGGTTCGTCCCATTGCCGTTGGTCCAGTTGATCGTAGCCTGGGTAGAGCCTACTGCGGTAAAACTAATCGCAGTCGTTGTTATTGTTGGCGCAGTGAGTGTAGTACCACTTGCACCGGGGATAGCTGTTGACTGGTATTTGCTGGTAGCAGCTGTTCCATTGTATTCTATCACCGCGAAATAATAGCTGGTATTCTTTTGAAGATTTGTTACATCCGCGATTGTGCCGCTGCCATTATACACTACGTATTGGTTATCGCCAAGATTCTGGCCATTGCCAAATTGCGCATTCGCTATGTAGCTTGTACCATCAGTGAGTGTAGTAGTTACAGGACTACCTGCGCGTGCGATCACCACACGATTATTGCCATTTCCTTTTGTGAAGGAAAGACGCAGGCTATTGCCTTCAAGATTGCTTGTTTGCAATGCCGAAGCAGGTGTGGTCGGGGCCTGGATACTCGTTTGTGTAGTAAAGCTAACCTGAGTTGAACCCGGACGCATATAGGCCGGGCCTAAACGCCCATTGAATTCAAACATGGTAAAATAATAAGTGGTCCCTGGCTGAAGATTAGTGACGTTGACAGAATTGCCACTATTGGAACTACCGAATAATACGTGATTGCCCGTTCCCATTATATAATTAGGCAATGTACTACCAAATACAGAGGTAGAAGAATAGGTATTCCCATCAACAGGCAGGCCATTAACCGGCTCGCCTTCGCGGCCTACCAATACACGGAACCCGCCATTGCCAGGTGTCCAGGATATGGTCATACCAGTCTGCGTAATACTGGAAGCGGTGATCGCTGTAGGTTGCGCGGTAGGTGTGCTTAAGGTTGTATTCGTTCCGCTTGCATAACTCGTTGTGAGGTATAAAGGCTGACCAGCTACAAGGTTGTATTCATACACACGAAGGTGATAGGTTGTGCCAGGCTGAAGTCCATATACATACCCCGAGTTATTGGTGCCGTTGTATACTACAAATTCGCCAGCAGCCAGTTCTGTACCTGTACCAAACACATCGGTGCCTGCAGAATAGGTGGTATTGTCTTGTGGCAAGCTGGTAGGATCGCTGCCTTGTTTGGCAACTACAATACGGCGATTGCCATTCCCATTGGTCCAGCCAGGGTTAATATAAGTGCCTTCTTTATTGCCTCCGATACCAGAAGCAGGTGTTGTTGGCCTTGCAACAGTAGTAGCAGAGAAACGAACCGGATCAGGATTATAGATAGGCTGGTTCACTCCATTGAATTCAAAATAAGCAAAGTAATAGGTAACTCCCGCTTCCAATCCGTAAAGATTTTGGGCATTGATCACATAATTACCGGTTCCTAGTTCTTCACCCTGTCCAAAAGTCTGGTTACCGGTATACCTGACAAGGTCCTGCGGTGTCGCGTCCACCGCACTGCCTTTTTTTCCTACCAGTATACGACCGCTACCATTACCGGGCGATACATTGAGATACATATAATCCGCTTTTATAAAAGTCGCCGTTGGATTCTTACCAACCTCGGTAGGCATCGTAGCCGTGCTTATTGTGCCTGATGCAGCTGTAGCGGCATAGAGAATATTCCCATTGATCGTATTATATTCAAAAATGCTGTAATGGTATAAAGTGGAAGGTTCAAGATTGGAAAAGAACGCTTCAGTTCCATTGCTGTTATAAACTATATACTCTCCTGTGTTGAGCGTTTGTCCATTGCCAAAAATACTATTAGCCGTATAGTCCATTCCATCTGTTGGCATGCCAGTGATAGCGCCTGCTTTTTTGACCACTACAATACGTTTGGTGCCATTGCCCGAGGTCCACATCAGCTTCAATTCTTTCCCATCTATCAGGTTAGGTCGAATACCTGTTGGAGGCAGGTTCGGTCTTGCATTAGTAGTAATACTGCCTGTTGCTCCTGGCGTAAGATATACTTTACCATTGGATCCATTATACTCAAACACCGCAACATGATAGGTCGTATTGGCTTTGAGATTGACCGCATCAAGACTATTATCACTGCCCGAATACATGGTGTAATTACCCGTACCTACAGCAGTACCATTTCCGAAATATGTATTCCCCGAATAATTAGAGAGATTATTTGGGCTGGAGTTGACAGCACTACCTTCACGCATGACGATGATACGCGCTGTGCCGTTTCCTTTTGTGCAACTGATAGTAAATGTAGTAGTAGCCACATTGGAAAAAACGATATTGCTGGCTTGCTGTGTTGGCGCAGCCAGGGTAGAAATCGTACCGGTCAAAGCCGTTGCCAGGTATTCTGTTGTCGTATTGCTACCGTTATATTCAAAGATGGCAATATGATAAGTGATATTAGGTGAAAGGCCATTAATGGTAACAGAACCTGGTATGTTATCATATACAACAAATTCTCCTGCTCCCAGTGTGCTTCCATTTCCAAATGTTGCGTTATCTATATAATCGACCCCATCTGCCGGCAGAGAGGTCACCGGGCTTCCGGCTTTCATTACCACAATACGACGTGCCCCGCTACCATTTGTCCAGGTAATATTGAAGCGGTTCCCGTCAATATTATTAGACGTTAAATTTGTTGCCGGTGTCACCGGAGGTGACGCAAAGGCCAAAAGGCACATAAAACAAAAGGATAAGGCTGTGTAAAATTTTTTCATACCTGTGTTGTTGACTAAATGCATCGTGCCATCGTTTAAGAAACTATAGGGATCGGTAGAAACCCATGATTTTTCTTAAAGGATGGCACTGGTTAATAATGGCTGCAAAACTACCTTCCTGGTCAACAGGTGGCAATCCTTATAAATCAGGATTGGGATGAATGGAGCAGGTATCCTTAAAAATCGGGATATGCTATAAGCCGAAGCTTAGTAGTATTAAAAAGATTTATACAGCAGGTAAATAAAGATATCGCTAAAATAAAATTTTTATCCGGTATGTAATGGCACCTTGTTTTGTTTGTGCTACTGGAAGCTATAGACATACATCGCTATTGCTCCCTGATTTTTTGCCCTATACAATAACAAAGCCCATCAGGAGCCAGCAGATAGAATATGCTCCATTTCGTTTCCCCATGCGTCTCTATACCTATTTCACTTATTTCTTTTTTTAGCCCATTCAACTGTAGTTCTTTTAATGCAGTTTCAATATTGTCTACTTCAAAAAAACAACCTTCCTGCGTGGGATCACCCCCATTTTCTGCAATGGCTATCTGTATACCGTCTCTTTCAAACACAATAGTTGGAACGGGTGTATCATTACGTGTTATTTCGCGAAAGTTCATAATGCCTGTATAGAAACCGGCCGCTGTGTTTATATTCTTTACAGGAAGATCCATTTGCCGGCCTTCCACATAAGGCGACGCACTTAGATAATTGGCCTTAGGCATTACAAAAGGTTGACTAAACCGCAAGGTATTGCCATCGGTATCTGTTACATAAAATTCCCGCAGGCCCCAACTCTGGTCAACCGGGCTCTTATGAACAGGTGAGTCTATTTTTTCCGCCGGAATTACCAATCCCCTGTCCAGGTATTTTTTAAACAAGACATCAACATTATCCACCCGGATATTTATGACCGAACCAAACAGGTAATTGCCTTCCAGGATGGTAAGTTGCATTACAGCATCTCCGTTGACAAGGTCAACAACCGGGTCTGCTGCCGAAGCATGTTTATCGTTCAATTCAAAATCAAGAACGCCGGTATAAAATGCTATCGCCTCTTTCATATTACTGCATTTCAGCAGTGGGATCATCTTCATTGCCATATAGCAGATTGTTGATTTTATTCTTTCGCCCCATGTCTTTGCAAGAGCATTACTATTTCTTCATGTCCCCTGCGTATGGCCCATGCCAGTGGCGTTGCCCAGGAGGGGTCATCCGGAAGATTGGTCTTTGCTCCATGTTGTAATAATAATTCCGCCATAGCCAGTTGACCATATTTAGCCGCCCAGCCAAGCGGTGTTGAGCAAAGTTCTTCATCACGTGCATGAACGTCTGCACCCTCTTTAATAAACAAAACAGCATTTTCAAGATCCCCTCGTTGGGCAAAACGATGCAATGGTGTAATGCGTAACCAGTTGGGCAGGCTGGCATTCATACCATGCTGAAATAATAACCGGGCAATAGCTTCAGTTTTTGCAGGCCCATCTGGTCCCTGGCTTCTTACACCTACCGCAATACGTGTAGCAAGATCGGGTTGATAACGAAGCAACAACCGGATAAAAGCTTCATGCCCTTCGATAGCTGCATTTTCTAAGGCCCCGGGATCATTGGCCTTTGCAGGATTGGCAGCAAATACAGCCGCTGCTGTTTTAATATCGCCATAATAAGCAAGCAGGTGTACATTTCGCGCAGCTCCATATGAACAAAGCAGTTCGATCATTGGCTGATCATCGTTTGCAATAGCGGCGCTTAGCGTATCAGCCGAACTTTCTATTTCTACATTTGAATAAGCTCCGTGATCCAGTAACAATTTTACAATCTCGATATGACCATTGCAGACTGCTGAATGAAGCGCATGTCCCCGCGGTGCAATACCTTCTTCAGGAAGATTGGGATCTGCTCCGTACTCCAATAATAATTTTACGATATCGATATGACCTCTTGCTGCCGCATTTTTTAACGGAGCGCCCGAGCCAATATAATAACTAACATAATCAGAAACACGATTGGCAAGAGAACGGTTTTGATTTAATAATTCACGCACCCGTTCAATATCGCCAATAGCCGCTGCAGTACAGATATCCACATAAGCTCCTTTTTGCCGAAGATGTTTTAGTATTTCGGCCGGTGTAACCGGGAAATTTTTTGTCCAGCCACGAAAACCATAATCACCGTTTACCAGTTGAAGAGGGCGGGCACCATCGAAACGTTGGGCATTGATGTCTGCGCCACGGCCCAGCAATTCATCTATCATCTCCGGCTGCCTGGTCATAACTGCCCAGTGTATGGGTTGGTTACTATACTCATCCGCGGCATGTACTAAACCAGGTGATGTATCTAATAGTTCCTGCACAGCATGCAGATCACGGTCGCGGATGGCGGTTGCAATCGATCCGCCTTTTACATCTCCATGTTCTGATCCGGGCATTGCTTCTTTCAACAACTGATACATTTCAGTATAACCCCGATCGAGGGCAATGGTCTGCAAAGTATCATGCGTACCGGCGTTCACCGGATTAGCACCCCGCCCGATCAGCAATGCGACCATCTCCAATTGATTTTCCTGTACCGCGAAAGTCATCGGGTTACGATACTCATAACTGCAACGTATCAGGGCAGGGTTTTTATCCAATAATCTTTTAGCAGTTATTATATCACCTGTTATTGCAGCACAGAACAATTCCCATACTTCTTTTCCGGTGCCAGTCGCCCATACGAGCAACTCATCGCTTTTTAAGGCATCGGGCCGAATGAGGCGGTCTATCCTGTTATATGCATTCTGCATTTACCGGTTTGAATTATAAATCTACTTAATTTCTACAGACTCCCAGGCTCACTTCGAATAAAATAGACCTGCCAATTCTTTTTTGTAGAATTTGCATTATTAAAGCAGACAGGGGCGAATACCCGGCGATCCGCCTGGTAACATTTTGTCAAGCAAATCAATCCATTGGTGGAATTTATAGTATACCCTTTACAAATGGTTTTAGTTTTAGCGATAAACTTGTTTAATGAAAATAGCTACCTCCTTTTTATTCCTTGTCTTTTTTGCCTCCTGCGCAAGAGGAACTACCAATACATATATCGGCAGTACACCCGCCGGCATGACGGTAAGATCTTTCCTGGGAATTCCCTTATCGGACTCGGTTGACTTTATCCGGTGGAAACTTGTATTGCAGGATGATCAATACCAACTTCGGTGTAACTATGGAATCAGCAAGCCGAATACGAATGGGTTTATGGAAGCTGGTATGAACATTTCATTAAGCGGAAGTTATAGTAAGGAAAAAAATTATTACCGGTTCAGGTCCGGCACAAAGACCTTAACAGCTATCAGGTTAAATGAGGGCCTGTTTCATCTATTGGATGACAACAATCACTTACTGGTGGGTAATGCCGGCTGGAGCTACACCCTTTGTAATACTATTCCTGTTCTGAGCAATGAAGTAAGTTTGATTGCTTCGCCCTCCACGATCAGGGATTCGATATCTTTTGAAGGAAGGTCTCCCTGCCAGGTACCGGGCATAATTGCCCAGGGCAGTCTATGCTATAAATTAAAATGGCATATCGTGTTGTATAGAAGCGGAACCTATAAGGTTTTGGGGACCCCATGGCGGGTACAAGGTGGCCGGAAAGGGAATTGGAAAACCGTTGCCGGGAAAGATGGGAGGATAGTTTACCAGTTGAATGATGAAAAAGAAAACGGATTTATTTACCTGCTGAAGCTGGACGAAAATATCCTGGTATTTACCGATGCAACAGGAAAATTGCTCGTGGGTGACGAGGATTTTAGTTATACTCTGAACAAAGCGGATTGACGATCATCAACTGTCTCAACTTATATTTCGCTTTTTTTCAGCAGGTAGTTACTTACAAATCTATCGATCACCTCATCCGTTTTGTTTATTACTTCGTCCGTTATCCCTTCCTTTTGTAATCCTTTGGCAAAATGAAAATTTTCAGAATTCCGCCGCTGGATCTCATCTATTATATTCCATACATTCTCTTTCTGTTGCTCGTTTCCGAACTCTATATCATATTTAGTCAGTTTTATCACCTTGTTGTCCAGACGAATTGAAAAAAGATTATTCTGATCAAGAAGTTTTCTTTTTTCGATGGTGCGTCGCAATTCAAACAAACAGGGCTCACTGGATATAGAATCTTCTGAAGCGATAAAAAAGGTGATATCATATTCACTCACTTTTTCATTCATAATTTTCTGGAATCTATCCATTAGCTTTTCCGCTTCAAACATAAAGGTCTTAACCCCTCTTAATTTAAGGCGATTAGAAACAAGGTCTGCAAAAACAGCATCCGCGCCAGTGTAAGAAATAAAGACTGATTTGTATTGCTCAAGGTGACCGAACTCAAAGAGTTTGATCAGGCGAAGAATGGTTTGCTGATAGTTGTAATCTTTAAAAAAGGAAGTATTGCCCACGATCTTGAAAAACTCCTGTTTGTTAAAGAACACACCTTGCGCGATCTTCTCCTTCAAATTAAAATTCCTATGTATGCCCACTGCAAAAATGGGTTGATATTCCCGGTAGCGGCCCACTATTTCCGCACAAATATTCCCAAGATTACGTTCAATCTGATGTTTCGCCGCCCCCTCAAATACTGCATGCAAGGTATCCGTATTAACTGCTGACATGAACCGACCGATCTGTATGGCTATGAATACGTCAAACAACGATTTATCTGTTTTAACATTCAATTCTCCTTTTGCAGAGAGAAATTTAAAAAATTGAAAAAGCCCTTCTCTCAGGTACCTGAATTTTTGTTCGTATACATTGAAGAAAATGCTATCATTGGTTTTGATAACAACATTAGAAGGTTTAAGGCTTGAGTGTTCCATGACGGGGCAGACCATTCTTCCATTGTAATCTTCCGAAATAACGTTACAGCAGAGACTGCGTCCTTCTGTTTTTAGACCATGGCGGTAATAAAGACGGTCGATAAGCACTTTTTCAAGTGCTATGCCCTTTTTATACAATACGCCGGATAGCGTTTCTAAAGATGATTGATCAAAACTCTTTTTACAATAATAATAAATTTTAGAGCGATCGCTTTCTTTCAGTTCCAATAAATCGAAAAAACCCTGATTACTGTCATACTCGCAAAAAGAAAAAGTACTGGCCTGGTTATGCAGGTCATCGATAACAGACCTTTCCCTTGTAAAAAACAGCGTGGGGTTATTATTATCTTTCCATTCTTTTAGTACTGTTCGTTTTTCGTCTTCTGTGAGGTTATCGCGGTAAATCCTGAATTGAAAGGGTTCGGCTCCTTGCCCACCCGACTGATCCAGGTTAATATCCGGGGCATTCGATGCATCATGCACGTTTAGAATAAAATGATTGTGTCTGCTAATATCCTGCCAGCTATTATTATTTGAGTCTATCCAGATTCCCAGGCATTTATCATGATAGAGTTCTGGTATTACAATTGTTATGCAGTCTCTTGTAAGTCCCATGTGCACATGCGCCTTCTTTTGTTGCTCGTGTGATACGGAATTGAAAGGTTGATCATTACCCGCTATATGGCTTCTATCATAAAAATAATTGTTACTTTTCAGGTGTTCAATATGTTTGTAAGAGGCTGGATGAATGATCAGGAATTCAGTCTCCGGCAAAGGATCATTCGCAAAAGAATGCCCCTGGGGAAGAAAAAACTGGACCTTCCCATTACTATTTCCGTTTTGGAAGCCGGTGTCTTTAACAATCCCCAGGATGCCATGATGATAGTATTGCCTTAAGATACTACCAGGCAGATGAAATTTTTCTTTCAACTTCTCTTCTATTTCCCTTGCATGTTCATAACGAAGAATATTGTGGGATATGCTTTTAAAAAATTCATCGAGAATTTCCTGCTTCAACTTGGGCACAGCTTCATGAACCAATTGATTAAACAAACCTTCGCTTACTTCATTTACGACTTTGGAAAGACCTTGTTCCTTCCGCCGATCCTTTTCTGTCTTTGCGATCCTTAAGCCCATTGCCATTATTTCCCGGGGGCGGCCAAACGTATGGCGCAGGATAAAATCGAATACTTTTTCTTTGACAAGTTTCTTCTGATGATCTCTTTTATAAGAATGCGGAATCTCCTCAAACCCCAGGAATGCCTTTATAGGATTTGTTTTCCTGTAGTCCGGGTAGACAAGACATTCATCCGGTAACTTGTCTATCTTTTTTAATAACATTTCCCGCAATCGCTCTGCAGAATATTTGAGCGTGTACGTATGCCCCTGTATCTGCAGCTTTTTTGCACTATCATATCGATGATACGCTTCTTCACGTATAGTAGTATAGATCCGCAGGTTCGTTTTGTTCTTTGTTATTTTTTCAATGGCTTCCACAATCCCAATCTGTGAATAAAGCCAAATGCTGTACAGCGACTCCAAAGATGCATCTGGGTCTTGTAATAAACCGTCAAATCCTTCGTCGACATTGTCAATAAAAAGTGTCACATCTTTATAGTCACTATATTGACTGATATCAGGTATCGTGGGATTAAAATGCGAATTAATATACTGCGTATATTTTGCAAGTTTAGAGATATTGATGATCAGTGTCTGTAAAATATCAGATAGCTGCATTTGTTTTTTGATGATCTTACCCAAATCACCCGGAAGAGCGATCTGCAGGTTCTGATAGATACAGATATAAATGGACAATACCCAAAGGTCTGACCATGTATGTACTTTTTGCAGCAGATGGATAATATTCTCTTCGATAGAAATAGGTTCGATCCGCTCACAAAGATTTTTTGCGGGAATAAAATAAGTGTCCTTTGATGTAGCCCGTATCTGCTGGCTTTTTATTTTTAAAAGATATGTTTTACCAAGTCCTTTTGGACTTACTATTACGGCAAACTTTTCCTTTTTAGGTTCCAGATAACGTTCGATCTCAGAAGTCTTTACAAGAAGAGTGTCTTCGTATTTATAATTTTTCAGGTCTTCAAGATCAAGGTCATTGGCATCTATGACCCAAATTCGATCAAGCAAGTTAAAATTCATTCCGGTAGATTTGGTGGTGTCAAAAGCTTAAACAAAAAAAATCGCTGTTCGTCTATAGTCCAGTCAGTTTGTCGGGGAGCGACTAACTTAAAGATAATGACAAAGGCTGTAAATTTCCGAATCCCCGTTTTTCCAACATTTCATACCCGTGTTTTAACGGTATATGAATTATGCCCTGAACAACATTCCTTAAAAGACTGGCTGTTGATTTAGCTGCCTGATGAAGCCTGACATTTATACCGGTTCTGGTTTTATCTTAATACGTTTATATAAAAAGCACTGGCGCGAAATATCCTTAAATAAATCTTGTATGGTGAAATCTAAGACCCCGTGTAAACACGCTCTCCTTATTCTTAACACCAACACGAACACGGTCTTTTCTTTTACCACCATTCCTTCATCCATTTCTCCGATACCTGTTTTGCTTTTTCATGATCATCCACGATTACAATCAACTGATTTGAATGATCACTATACTGTGTCAGGATGTTTACTCCCGCATCGGCCAGTTTTCTGCAAAAAAGACCTAACTGCCCGGGCATATCCTGTCGCAGCTTTTGAATAATGACTTTATTGATAGCCGAGATATTGATCCCTGCCTGTGCCAATACCTTTTTTGCCTGCTCAGCGTCTTCAACCAAAAAATGAGCAATTGAATTTTCCCCATTATAAAAAACGCCGCCGCCTTCCAGGCTAATCTTATTTTTTCCTAAAGTCTCTCCCAAAACTGCAAGCATCCCGATCCTGTTTTCAAGGATAATTTCAATATCGTTCATTAGTATGCTTTTTTATTGATGAATCAATTTACTATCATTGGGTGCCTGCGCACGATCAGTCAATCCATAATCCCTGTCCACCTGTGCAATCCTTATCCTGTAATTGTCAAAAATTGTATTTCTTCCCTTTTGTTGCGCTATCCGGTGCATTTCTATATTTCTCCATTGAGCGATACTGTTTTCATCTTTCCAAAAAGAAAGTGACAAAACCTTTTCAGGGTTGCTGATGCTTTGAAACCGCTCGATCGAAATAAATCCTTCTATTTGATCTAAAGCCGGTCTTAAGCCGGCTGCCAGTTCTAAATATTCATTCCATTTTCCAGTGGCTGGCAATGCTTCAAATATGACTGCTATCATTTTTATTTGTTTGTACAAAATACTAACAATAATTACATTTACACTTCACTCAGGAATGAACTATGGAAGTAGAAGAAATTTTTGTTTCATTATCAGGTTTGTTATGTGAACCAACAAGGGCTAAAATGCTCTGGAATTTATTGGATGGAAGAGCCTATACCGCGAGCGAACTGGCTATTGTTGCGGATATTTCAGCAACGGCAGCCAGCAATCATTTATCCAGGCTGCTGGATGCCGGCATGTTAAAAGTTGAAATACAGGGACGACACAGGTATTACTCTTTCTCAAAACCTGAAGTGGCTTATGTAATTGAGTCACTGGCCAATCTTGCCAGTGAGAATATTCACCAGAACGAAAAAAAACTAACCGTGCCAGATGGCGTCAGGTTTTGCAGAACCTGTTATGATCATTTAGCTGGATTTGTCGGCGTCAACGTGGCTACCGCATTGGAACAAAAGGGTTATCTGAAAAAATCGGCAACTGCTTATACTGTTACTGAAAAAGGCTGGCGCTGGTTTGCCGGATTTAATATTAACAAGGAGGATTTTACTAATAGTAATCGTCGTCCATTAACCCGCCAGTGCCTTGACTGGAGTGAGCGTCGCCCGCATTTAGCTGGTCAGCTTGGAGCGGTTTTCTTAAAAAGACTATTTGAAAAAAAATGGTTCAAAAAAGTACAGCATTCGAGAGAGCTATTGGTTACTGCAAAAGGACGCCAGGAACTGTATGATATGCTCGGGGTGACCTTGCAATGAATTTTACCCCCCCGTCCAGGTACCTTTTACTGTGCTTGCAGGATTCGTAACCGAATGGCGAAGACCGGTTATTCCGCAGACGCAGATAAAAACAGCATGTATAAAAAGGTTTCGCCTCTTCTGGTTACGCATTCACACCCATAAAATGACCTGTTCATCTCCCTTCTTATTAACTATTTTGGTGTAGGTTTATACTTACAATACAAGGCTTCGTATGCGGCACAGATCCATAACAATTATAATTTTATCGCTCATAACCTATTTGCAAATGAATGCACAAAACAAACAAACCGGTCATTATGCCCCGGTGAATGGATTAAAGCTATACTATGAGATACATGGCAGTGGCAGTCCGCTGGTATTACTACATGGCGGTGGCTCTACCATCCTATCCACGTTTGGACATATATTACCTGAACTGGCAAAAAATCACCAGGTGATCGCCATTGAGTCGCAGTCACACGGGCATACCCTTGATATCGACCGTCCTTATAGCTTTGAACAGGATGCGGATGACGTGGCTGCATTACTCACACAATTACATATAGAGAAGACGGCAATTATGGGATTCAGCAATGGCGGTACTACTGCGCTGCAGATTGCTATCCGTCACCCGCAACTAGTGACCAAACTGGTACTGGCTTCGGCCTGTTATCGTCGTGATGGCATGCAACCCGGCTTCTTTGAAGGCATGGAGCAGGCAACGCTGGACAATATGCCGAAGTTGTTAAAAGAAGCATACCTGCAGGCCAATCCCGATCCCAAAGGTTTACAGGCCATGTTTGATCGTGACGCAACAAGAATGCGAACCTTTAAAGACATTCCCGACACGGCCATACAGGGCATACAGGCCACAGCACTCGTTATTAATGGTTATGTTGATGTAATCACCGTAGAACACGCGCTGCTATTAGCTAAAACACTGCCGCATGCGCAACTGGCTATCCTGCCTGGCGGACATGGAGATTATATCGGCGAAATTTGTGCAGCAGACAAGGACAGTAAAATGCCAGCTTTGGTGACTGTCATGATAAACGAATTTCTAAAAAAATGAGTACAGGGGTTTTCTTAAGCATTCACACGAATCAATAAACTGCCAGGTTTACTCATATTATATAATATGGAATCGGCACGAGTGGTAGGACGTTCCTGTTATAATAAAACGATTGTCCAAAGAATTCCCACTATTTTCCCTAACTATGCCTTATGAAACAGTTTCTTTTTTCCGGCTTGCTTTTAGCAGGGATAGCTTATCAATGTTCCGGTCAGTCCGGAACTGTTAATAAAACACCTGCCATGCTCACTAAAGATACCCTGCATATTATTTCCAACCAGTTCGTATTTACAGAAGGCCCTGCTGCCGATAAGCAAGGAAATATTTATTTCACCGATCAGCCACGTGACCAGATATGGAAATATGATACGAAAGGACAACTTTCTTTATTTATGGAAAAAACGGGTCGTGCCAATGGTTTATATTTTGATAAGAATGATAACCTGCTGGCCTGTGCTGATGATCACAATGAGTTATGGTCTATCGATAAACATAAAAAGGTAAGCGTTTTGCTAAAAGATTACGAAGGCAAGCCATTCAATGGCCCGAATGATCTGTGGGTAGATCAGGATGGAGGCATTTATTTTACCGATCCATACTATCAACGTGATTACTGGACAAGGAAAAAAGCTGACCTGGAAATCCAGGGAGTATATTACCTGCCGAAGAATGCAAAAACCGCCAAACTGGTAGATGCCAGCCTGGTAAAACCCAATGGCATCATCGGTACACCTGATGGAAAATACCTGTACGTAGCAGATATCGGCGCTGGCAAAACATATAAATATGTGGTCGGTACAGATGGCGAATTGAAAGATCGTCGTTTATTTGTGGAGCAGGGTTCGGATGGCATGACACTTGATAACCAGGGCAACCTTTATATCACCGGCAAAGGAGTGACGGTCTATAATCCTGCAGGTTCGCAATTGCTGCATATACCTGTTCCTTCATCCTGGGTCGGTAATCTTTGTTTCGGTGGCGCAAAACGGGACCTGCTTTTTATCACAGCATCTGAGTCGGTCTACACCATACAGATGCAGGTGAAAGCTGCAGATTAAAACCGGGTATAGAACGATAGCTCATAAGACTTTTCCCTTTATTGTTTTAACCATCAATGGAAATATAAAACCCGCTCTGAAGGCGGCATACCTGCCTGATCATTGCATGCCCTACACTTATTTTACAGGCCAATTGTAAGCACGGCAAGGCTTAAAAAAACGAAATCAAAAATGATATATTTGCATTAGCCCGGGATTGCACGCAAATTTCTTCAGCCTGGTCTAACTACAAAAAGATCGCTCACCGTTTAAATCAACGCATCATCGAACCGACAGACATCTTATTCCGGCATTTTGAAAAATATATCAGGTTAAGCGATACATTAAAGGATGAATTAGCTACCAGGGTGAGTTATAAAACTTTTAATAAGGGTAGCCTTATACACAATGCCGATACTGTCTGCACCAAAAGTTACTTTATCCAAAAAGGGTTAATCCGTACTTACTATCTCAAAGATGGAAAGGAAATAAGCGAATACTTTTGTGGCGAGGAGGAATGGGTTAATTCCCCCCGTAGTTTTATGCAAAGGAAGATCGATATCTATTACCTCGATGCCATAGAAAATACGGATGTTTTTTGTTTACATGTAAATGACCTTGTGTATCTATTTGATACATTTCCCGAAATGGAACGTTATGCCCGTCTTTCCATGGGTTCCCTGTTTGGTCACCTGATCGAGAGAATAACTTCATTAAGGTTTACCACGGCAAAGGAAAAATATGAACACTTTTGCCATACCTACCAGGATATTGGTCATCGTATTCCGCTTGGCATGGTTGCTTCCTACCTCGGCATTACACAGGAAACATTAAGCCGGATCAGGGCGGAAAAATGATTATTTGATACAGATCAAAAGTTATCAACCCTTTTCTGCTCAACTTCGTTAAAAGATTGAACAAATGCGTCTAAAAAAGATTGTGCTCCTGTGTCTCTTATTTACTATTGCCTTTCATTCTTTTGCTCAGCTGGTTTTAAATACTCCCCATGTAAATAGCATCTTATATCTTGGAAAAGGACAAAATCAACCTTTGATCGTCGGTTTAGGAGGTTCAGAAGGTGGCAATGCCTGGGCCAGCGATTACTGGAAAAAAACAAGAGACCAGTTTATTGAAAAAGGCTATGCTTTTTTGGCAATTGGTTATTTCGGCGCAAAGGGGACGCCGGATACACTGGAACGCATCTCCATAGAAAATATACATGCTGCTATTACCGAAGCCGCCGGCAATCAACTGATCGATAAAAAGAAAATAGCCATTGTAGGCGGATCAAGAGGCGCCGATCTGGGGCTGCTGCTTGGGAGTTATTATAAAGATATCAGTTGTGTAGTGGGCATTGTGGCAAGTCATGTTAGTTTCCCTGGAAATACTAATCATTTTACCAGTTCTACCTGGACATACCAGGGGCATGAACTGCCTTTTGTACCGGTGAATGAAGAAGCCGTACCTTTTTTATTGAAAAGAGATCTACGGGGCGCTTTTGAAACCATGCTAAAAGATAGTATCGCAGAGGCGAAAGCCCTGATAAAAGTAGAAAAGATCAATGGCCCGGTATTATTGATCTCTGCTACCAGGGATGAGATCTGCCCCTCAACTCCCATGTCTGAAAAAATGATGCAAAGGCTGGAAAGTAAAAAGTTTGGCTTTTACAAAGAACATATTGCTATTGAAGGCGGGCATGCGGAGCCTTTAAAACATTTTGACATGGTGTTTGCTTTTTTAGAAAAATGGTTTCCTGTGAAATAGGTTTTTTGAAGTAAACCGGGAAAGATCGACTATCAATTACTCATTCTCCGGGTATACGGCAATCTTATGAGTTCTCAATAAATATTGAATACTCTTCTTTTCAGCACCATTATTAAAATCGAGAGACTTCGAAACCTGCAGCGGCATATGGCAATCAATACAGGTTTTACTACCGGTCATCGCCTGCAAGGCATGTGCTGAGCTTTGATGACAGCTCATACATTTGGCAACAAATACATTGGTTTTATTATCTTCCCGCTCATGCGTATTATGGCAGGACATACAGGTCATGGCGCTTTGTTGAAAACACTTGCTGGCCTGGAGCAACTGCATTTGCTTGGCATGTACATCCGGTTCCGCTCCACCCGATCCGAAATGCGGGTAATAAAAATTCGCTAGCGTATCGCCTGGCTTAAAAGCAAACATTGCTCGCTGTACATCCAGGTCATTCCCTGAATGACAGGACGCACACAAATCAAGTTTTTGCTGACGGCTCAGGGTTTTGATGGATGCCAGGAACCGCGCTTGTTTCACATCCGGGTTTGCCTGGTGAAATTCCACATGTTTGGCAGCAGGCCCATGACATCGTTCGCAATCAATTCCGAAGATGATCGAAGCTGGAGATAATTTCTCACTCATCTCCAGCGGTCCTACCTGGAAATCAGTTTTAGTTACATAGGACGCATGACATTCAAAACAACGACTAAGGATAACACGGTTGTAATAGGGCCTCCTGTTGGGATACCCCGGGCTGTTTGTCCAGCTCTTACGTTCTGTAAAATATGTCAGCGGCAATTGAAATAGTTGTCCATCTTTCCAATAGGCATAGGTCTGTGCTTTTTCAGCGGATCCAAATGCAATATCCATTGGCTCAGATCTCATTTTTTCTGCCTGCATGCTATACGACTGAAAAAAACGGCCTTGTTTTTCTTCCAGTTGCACTTTCGCCGAATCGGCATAATAAACCAGGCTGTTGGCAGCATTGATAAAATTTTTCAATTCATCATGTGATACTTCACCTGAGGTCTTGTAATGATTGGTATGCGAATAGGATTGCATGATATCCTTGTGACAGCTCATACATGAACTGGCGCCTGCATATTGAGTACCCCGGGGATCATTTTTTGACGAGTTTTTTGCAATACATTGTATAAAAAAAACGATCACGACTGCCAATAAACTAATAACAAGAATTATTTTCCGGTGGCGCATCGTTACAGTTCTTTAAAATTTGCAGTTTAAAATAAAGCCGCTATATACTGGTATATTCTTTTTATAGCAGGCTCTATTTTCAATAGTGTCAAGATAGGCTTTTATTTTATTTTCCGGTCAAAGAAGATGTTTTCCGCTTTCAGCTGTTATGCATGCCTAACCGGATTTGCCAACCCCGGTTCTATCCCTATAATTTTGCGGGGCCATTACCGCGCGTCATAACTTAGCAATACCACGCCCGATCCTGAAGTTTCGACCCCGCTTAATTTCAACCCAATCCTTTCTTTAATATTTGAAAATAATGGCTTACCAGCACCTAAAATCACCGGGTAAATGGCCAGTAAATAGGTATCTACCAATCCGGCATTGATGAACTCCGTGATAAGACCTGCTCCCCCGGATAGCCAGATATCTTTTCCTGGTTGTAGTTTTATCGCATTCACATTGCCTGTTATATCTGCACTGATATAAGTGGCTTTGTTATCCCTGGCCGGATTCCTGGAGAATACATATTTGTTTTTACTGTGTACCGCCTGCCAGAGTTTCTTTTCAAAAGTTGAGGGATCGGCGGCTGGCTGATACTGACCCCAGAGATCGTAGCTGATCCTCCCATAGAAGATCGTATCAATACCAGGAAGAAATTTATCAAAAAAGGAAACAGCATCACCATCCAGGTTACACCAGTCTATCTCACCATTAGGCCCCTCGATAAACCCATCAAGTGTGACGGCCAGGTTTAAAACGATTTTTCGCATATAGGCAATATTGTATGTTCTGCTTATTAATAAATACTGTTATTTACCGCAACTTTATATTCCGTCTATCTTACCTGACCCTGTTGATCATAAAACCCCTGTCCTCTTTTGTAAAACCAACCTTTGGATAATAATCTTTAGCAGTAGGAAGAGATAATAATAAGATCATGCATTGCTCTCCCACTTTCTCCCTGGTCAGTTCGATCATTTTTTTCCCGATTCCTCTTTTTTTGTATCCCGGATATACAGCCAGGTCGGATAAATAACAACACCAGACCCAATCGGTAATACTCCGGCACACACCAACAAGTTTGTCGGCATCCCAGGCGGTCACCACAAGATTGGAATTCCCGAACATTTTTTGAATCCGGGTCCTGTCATTCGTAGGTCTTGGTAGTCCGGCTTTATCATACAGTTCAATCACCTGCTCTGCGGTTGGTAATATCCCTTGTTTATATGTTATGTCCATAGTCTTGCTTTAGCTATCAAAATTAATATGATACCAGAAAGATAAATTGTAAAAATGCGAACTGGTCTCAGGCTTCCAGGAAAAAGTTATTGATAAGATTCAATTGTCCAAAATAAGCTTTTGGAGACTGACCAGTGATAAGGTGGGATAGGTAAATAAGATGAGACTGGTCATAAAACCCTGCCTCGTATGCGCATTCTGTAAGCGTCTTACCGGGGTTAGCATTTTTATAGGTCACAAAATTGTTATACCGGATGATATTACAGAAATGTTTCGGGCTGAGACCAACAAAATATTGAAATGACTTTTCGAGATATCTTGCTGAAACG
>CAZGSG010000050.1:0-26169 GCA_964528095.1 uncultured Terrimonas sp. | reverse complement strand
AGACGGGATTGTTGTTGTGTCTTACACATACCTATGCCGGTTACCCAATGGTTAAACAGGCCCGCGCGATGATACAACAAGGCGTATTGGGTAAAATAAGAAAGATATGGGTGGAGTATCCGCAGGGCTGGTTGAGCAAACCTTCGGAAAAAGAAGGTAATGCGCAGGCCGCCTGGCGTACTGATCCGGCAAAGAGCGGTAAGAGCGGATGCATGGGTGATATAGGTACACATGCGGCTCATTTGGCAGAATACATATCCGGATCCGCAATCTCTCATCTTTGCGCCGATCTGAATATAATGGTAGAAGGTCGCGCACTCGATGATGACGGAAATGTACTGCTGCGATTTGATAATGGTGCTACCGGTGTATTAATGGCATCACAGGTAGCAGCGGGAGAAGAAAACGCGCTGAAGATCCGTTTATATGGTGAAAAAGGAGGCATTGAATGGTCGCAACAGGAACCCAATACATTATTGGTAAAATGGCTGGACCAGCCGACACAGATACTTCGTGCAGGCGGAAACTATGGAGGCCGGCTCAGCAGTTTTGCGTTACACAACTGTCGTACTCCTGGTGGTCACCCGGAAGGTTATCTGGAAGCATTTGGAAATATCTATAGAAATTTCGCGCTCACCTTGTCAGCTAAATTAAGTGGTACAGCCGCCACGCCGGAGATGCTGGATTTCCCACGTGTGGATGAAGGTATAAGAGGAATGGCATTTATTGAAAACGTGGTGGCTTCAGCTAATACAGATATCAAATGGACGAAGTTCATAGTTTGATAAGTAAAGATCATTCATCATCAAAATAAAAATTCATGACAACAATAAAAGGCCCGGGAATATTTTTAGCACAGTTTATGAGCGATGTGGCCCCTTTTAATACATTACAATCGATTTGTGAATGGGCAAAAGAGATCGGGTTTGCCGGTGTGCAGATACCAAGCTGGGATGGTCGTTGTATTGATCTGCAGAAAGCAGCGGAAAGTAAAACCTACGCGGATGAAATAAAAGGGATCGTGCAGGCGGCGGGTTTGGAGATAACGGAATTATCAACTCATCTGCAGGGACAGCTAGTAGCAGTGAATCCCGCTTATGATACATTGTTTGATGGATTTGCACCACCGCATTTGCATAATAACCCAAAGGCAAGAACTGAATGGGCCGTGCAGCAATTGAAATATGCGGCAAAGGCTTCGCAGAACCTGGGGCTGAATGCCCATGCTACTTTCAGTGGCGCATTATTATGGCAAACGATCTATCCCTGGCCGCAGCGTCCCGCGGGGCTGGTACAAACAGGGTTTAAAGAACTGGCAAAACGCTGGCTGCCGATATTGAATGAATTTGATAAATATGAAGTAGACCTTTGCTACGAGATACATCCTGGTGAAGACCTGCATGACGGGGTGTCTTATGAAATGTTCTTAAAAGAAACAGGCAATCATCAAAGAGCCTGTCTCCTATATGATCCATCGCATTTCGTACTGCAATGTCTCAACTACCTGGACTATATCGATATTTATCATGAACGAATAAAAATGTTTCATGTTAAAGATGCTGAATTCAATCCTACCGGCAGACAGGGCGTATATGGTGGTTATCAAAACTGGATCGATCGGGCTGGTCGTTTTCGTTCCTTAGGTGATGGGCAGGTGGATTTTAAATCGATCTTCAGTAAAATGGCCGCTTATGATTTTAAAGGATGGGCTGTGATGGAATGGGAGTGCTGTATCAAACATCCCGAAGATGGTGCAAGGGAAGGAAGTAAATTCATCAAAGATCATATGATCCGTGTTACAGAGAAAGCATTTGATGATTTTGCCGGCGCAGGGACTGACGAGGCCTTCAACAAAAGATTATTAGCGATCGAATAACAATAGCATGCGCCGGTAAATAGCCGGCGCTTATTGTTTGTTCTTGTAGATAGATGATTTATACTTAAAGGGACTTTCTCCCGCATGTTCTTTAAAGACCCGGCAGAAATGTGAGCTGGAATTATAGCCACAGAGATAAGCAATATCCCCGATAGGTTTATCAGTTTGTACTAGCAGCTCTCTTGCATGCGCCATCCGCAGATCGCTCAGGAACTGCGAGAAACTTTTTTTGATCCTTTTTTTGAAGAACCGGCAAAAACTTTGTTCCGTCATACAGGCGATATCTGCTACCTGGCGCAAGGTGATCTGCTCATGCAGGTTATCCTTGATGAATTTGATAACATCTATTAACCGGTCAGGATACAGATCATCATAATGATCCGGTTCATCATTGACAATAAAACTTTTTTCCGGGGAAGTAGAGATCATATTCATTACTTCCAGCAATCCTTGTACTTTTTCAAACCCCTGTTGTGTTGAAAGCTCCATCAGCTTACTGGCAATCACATTCCTGGTATCACCAAAGATCCTGATGCCTTTGGATGACTGCTGTATCATTTCACGAATGCCCTGGAATTCTTTAATTGAGTCAAAAATGGACAGGAATATTTTAGGATTGAAATAAGTAACAATGACCTTGGATTGCAAAGTTGAATTCTCCTCGTAAAAAGCCGGGTCGCTTAACCAGAGATGGGGAACATTGGAACCAATAAAGACCATATCTCCCGATTCAAATGGCTCCACTTTATTGCCGATGATCCGTTTGCCATATCCTTCTACAATAAACACCAGCTCCAGTTCCGGGTGTGAATGAAATGAAGGTTGTGAGTGAAAAGGTGACCACAAAAAGGGCTGGTTTCTAAGATCTACATGAAGCAGGTCATTGATCAACGGAGTTATTTCTGTGCGTAATAACCTCATAAAATAGGCAATCGTTAGTTGTACAATCAGAGTATCTACTTAAAGGTATTAAGTATTTAGCGCTTTTAAAAATTTCTATACTGTTTTCAGGTAAAATAAAATCGATCCCTTTATGCATCATTGATCATATAAAATTTGTCGTAGAAAAATCCTGCTTGTTTTACCGATTCTCCTGTTAAAATCAGTAAGAATGGTAAGAAATCACAAATACCTGTCAAGCACGGAGAAAAGAATCTCTTTCTGGCGGTTTAGCTTTGAAAAATCAAATAAGTAGCACGGAAAACTAAAAGCAATTTTTATTATAATATAAAATTGGCCTACCCTGCTGTCATTCTTCCAATCGGAAAGCAGATGAACAGTACCTGGTTTTTATTGCCCATTAAACCATTAAACCACTACAATGCACACGAATGAATTTACACTTCCATTGCACCAGGTCGGTATACACGATATTGACCGGGTGGGTGGCAAAAATGCTTCGCTGGGAGAGATGCTGCAAAATCTCAGCTCTATGGGAGTCAGTATTCCCGGCGGCTTTGTGATCACCGTTGCGGCGTACAAAGAATTTGTAGCCTACAACAACCTGGAAAGCACGATCCGGCATATCATCAACACTATTGAGTATGATAACCTTGAATCGCTTCGCAGGGGAGGATCACAGGTGAGACTATTGATCAAGAACGGACGATTCCCCAAAGAGATGAGCGAAGTGGTCGTTGACGCGTATGAAAAATTATCAGCCTTATACAAGCAGGACTTTACAGACGTGGCTGTTCGCTCTTCCGCTACCGCAGAAGATCTGCCGGATGCATCTTTTGCAGGCCAGCAGGAAACCTATCTGAATGTAAGAGGACCGGCTTCTATTATGGACGCGGTAAGAAATTGTTTCGCGTCACTCTTTACCGACCGGGCTATCAGTTACCGGCAATCTTTTGGCTATGATCATTTTTCGATAGGATTAAGTGTTTGTGTACAGAAGATGGTAAGAAGTGATCTGGGCTCCTCTGGTGTAGCATTCAGCCTGGATACGGAAAGTGGTTTTAAAGATGCGGTAATTATAAACGGATCTTACGGATTGGGAGAAATGATCGTGCAGGGATCTGTATCTCCCGATGAGTTCATTGTATTCAAACCCGCATTAAAGAAAGGATACCTTTCTATTATTGAAAAAAAGCTGGGAGTGAAGGACAAGATGATGGTATATGGTGATAAATCGGATGAACGCGTAAAGATCATACCTACAGAAAAAGGGTTTCAGCACCGTTTCTGTATACAGGATGAGATGGTGATACAGCTTGCCGAATGGGTGATCAAGATTGAAGATTATTATTCAACACTCAGGGGTAAATGGACACCAATGGATGTGGAGTGGGCTGTTGATGGATTGACAAAGGAACTATTCATAGTACAGGCCAGGCCGGAAACGGTGCATTCGCAAAAGGACCATAACAAGATAATAGAGTATAGCATTGAGGATAAGAACCGGATGGATAAGCTGCTTGTAAAAGGTATTGCCGTAGGCGATAAGATCGCTTCAGGTAAAGTAAATATCCTTTTCTCTATGGACAAGCGGGTGATAGAAGGGCATGAATTTGCAAAAGGAGATGTGCTGGTCACGGATATGACCGATCCGGACTGGGAACCCATTATGAAGAAAGCATCGGCCATCGTCACCAATAAAGGAGGCCGCACCTGTCATGCAGCTATTGTTGCCAGGGAATTGGGAGTACCTGCCATCGTTGGCTGTGGCGATGCTACAGATATTTTGCAGGAAGGAAACATGGTAACGGTAAGTTGTGCAGAAGGCGAATCAGGTTTTGTATATGATGGTACGGTAGAATTTACCAGGCAGGAATACAACCTGGATGACCTTCCTCCTATTAAAACGGCTTTGATGCTGAACGTGGCCACACCATCCATGAGTTTCCAGTTCTCCCATTTGCCCAATAAGGGAGTGGGCCTGGCACGGGAAGAATTTATTATCAATAATTATATCCAGGTGCACCCGCTTGCATTGCTTCATCATAAAGAACTGAACGATGCGGCACTCACAAAAGAAATTCAGAAAAAAATCTTCGGATATGATAACGAAGAAGATTTTTTTATCAAAAAACTGTCTTATGGTATTGCTAAAATAGCTGCTTCATTTTATCCCAGTAAAGTGATCGTTCGTTTCAGCGATTTTAAAACAAACGAATACTATAACCTGCTGGGTGGACATCATTTTGAGCCACACGAAGAAAATCCCATGATCGGCTGGCGGGGCGCTTCCAGGTATTATTCGGAAAAATACAAAGCCGCTTACGGACTGGAATGTAAAGCCATAAAAATAGTACGTGAAGAAATGGGTCTCGACAATGTGATCGTGATGGTGCCATTTTGCAGAACGGTGAATGAACTGATCAAAGTAAAAGAAGTGATGAAAGAGTTCGGGCTCGAACGCGGTGTGAATGGGTTGGAACTGTATTTAATGGCAGAGCTGCCATCTAATATCATACTGGCCGATGAATTTGCTAAACATATCGATGGTTTTTCAATCGGCTCAAATGATCTTACCCAGCTCACGCTTGGTCTTGACAGGGACTCTTCTCTTGTCGCCCATTTATATGATGAGCGGGATGAGGCCGTGAAATACATGATCTCCAAACTGATCGGGGCAGCAAAAAGAAACAAGGTCAAAGTAGGGATCTGCGGCCAGGGGCCGTCTGATTTTCCGGATTTTGCACAGTTCCTGGTAGAACAGGAGATTGATAGCATTTCTGTGACGCCAGACTCAGTGATCAAAACGATCAGGGCGATCAGTGAGGTGGAGAAAAGGATTGGCAAAAACAAACGATGACAGCTCGTTGATAGAACAGCTGCAGGGCATAGCTGGCGGATCTATTGAATTTCTGCTGGATCTGATCAGTCGTAAGATTATATTCAGTTAGTGAGAATGTGATGTCATGCTTGCTCTGCAACTGGCTTGTTTAAAAGGCTCCAATAATAGGTTATTACCTATCGGCTAAAAATTTCGGGCAGGAATGAACAGGTTATGAAAATGCTGGTAGTTCAATGAAGTGGTTGAGTAGCGATAGATGAGTAGGATGTAGAGAAGGCTGTAGAATTTCTACAGCCTTCTTCAATAAATGATATGAACACGAACGATAACCTTTTCAGTTTCCACTGATTTTATCAATTAAGATTTGATAAAAGCCAGTAAATCTGCATTGATCGTTGCCGCTTCTGTTGTTGGCATTCCGTGTGGAAAGCCTGGATATGAAATAAGTTTTCCGTTTTTTAAAAGCTTTACGGCCTTTGCCCCCGAAATAGGGAAAGGAACTATCTGATCGTCTTCGCCATGCATCACAAGTACAGGCAAATCAACACTTTTAAGATCCCCGGTAAAATCGGTCTCGGAGAAAGCTTTTATACAATCGTAATGGGCTTTTATAGCTCCCATCATTCCCTGGCGCCACCAATTATCTCTTATACCCTGCGATATTTTTGCACCTTCGCGATTATACCCGTAAAAAGGAATAGTGAAATCCTGAAAATATTGTGGACGCTTTGTTGCGGTGCCTTCGCGTATCTCATCGAATATAGATAAGGGAACGCCATCCGGGTTATTTTCATTTTTTATCATTATGGGAGTAACAGCACTTATCAATACAGCTTTGGCCACACGGTCTTTTCCATATTTTGCAACGTAACGAATTACTTCGCCGCCCCCGGTCGAATGACCAATATGCACGGCGTTTTTTAAATCGAGTGCCTGGGTAAGTTCGGCAACATCTGCCGCATAAGTGTCCATATCATGGCCATTGGCGGTTTGAGATGATCTTCCATGTCCTCTTCGATCATGGGCAATTACCCTGAATCCCCTGTTTAAGAAAAACATCATTTGTGCATCCCAATCATCGCCGGATAGAGGCCAGCCATGATGAAAAACAAGTGGTTGCCCTGTTCCCCAATCTTTGTAATAAATTTCGGTACCGTCTTTTACTGTAATCTTGCTCATAAATTTTTTTTAGTAATTATTATAAAGTACTTGTTGGTTGTATTCCCTTTAGTGTCATTCTCTTTAAGTAAGTTAAAACAAATCCAATGTGTCTCAATCATATTTTTTTAAATTAATAAAAGAATAAACTCACGTTGAACCCTGTAGTTTCCTTTTGGGAAACAGGAATAGTTTTTGTTGAAGAATACCATTATCGGGAGCGCATATTCAGCATCATCCCGGAAACCCGTTTAGCGATAATTACTTATGTTAGGATAACTGTTAGAGGAAGTAGTAAAAATGGTAAAAAACGCAGCTTTGTTTACGAAGGAGGAGACAAGTTATCTTATTGTAAACAAAGCGGGAGCCTGGTTTAATATATGGTTATGGATAATTTTCCGCCGATTACAATTTAGCGTCAACATTTCCCCTTTTTTAGTCTTATTCAATTGCTAACAATCGGCGCTAATGATCTTACCAAACCGGGTAAGATAAAACAATCAATCACTAACAATTAAATTGCCGGAGATGGTGATCAGAGTGTTTATAAGCCAGTATCCCGATCTGTTCTCTTGTCATTTTTCCAAAAAAATCGTGTATAAAACCCGGGTTTGAATAATTTTCGTATCCTTCAATTAGCGAAATCCATTTCTTTTTTTCTGGCTCTATATCACCTTCTAATTCCTTCACCTTAAAATGAGCGGATGTAGGTACATTTTTTTTAAACGGCTCATCATCTTTTATCATACTTTTCAACGCCCATTTACCAAATATATAACCCAGTAATTCTTGTTTATAAACAGGTTTGTGTGTGCCTTGTATCCATTCTTCCCAGATTGTACAGTGTTTCACCATTTGATAAACAGTCATTTTGCCCCATTGTGAGCTACCGTTCTTATTGACTGTTTTGATTCTATTGATCAGGTCCATCCTGTTTTTTTCATCAAATATCGATTTCATACATTACTTTTTGGGAGATTCAAAATTGCTTTTAGGCTGTAGGGAGAACCAGTTTCCTGAATCATCCTTGAACTGGGCTTCTATCCCATAAAATTCTTCTTTGGGCGCTTTTGTAAACTCAACACCTTTTGCTTTTAGCTCTTCATAGGTCGCGAAAATATCAGTACACTCAAATACACCGCTTCCAAATTTTCCTTTTTTTACTAAATCGATTATCGTGTTGGCCATTTCTTCCGGGAACATTTTGCCGACTGTTATGGGAAACAGGACAATCTCTAAATTCGGTTGTTCGGGAGGAGAAACAGTGAGCCAGCGGGTGTCTTTGCCCATTGGCAGGTCATCCACAACTTTAAAACCTAGTTTATTCGTATAAAAGTCATGTGCGCTATCCTGGTTAAGTACATAGATAGTAGTGTGTGACAACCTTGTTATCATAAGTTTATTTTAAAGTTTGTTATAGCAGACAAAGTAAGTCAGGGAATTACTCACTCGTTTCTTCAAAATTGCTATTTTCTGCCCAGCCGGTATTATCAATAAAACAACCCGGAACAAATTGTAGAGGATTTTTTACGATGGAAGCTTGTTTTTGCTGGTGCTGTTCCAAAAAAGCTGATGGGGTCAAACCAACAGTACGTTTAAAAAGGCCACTGAATGAGCCTAAACTTTCAAAGCCGACTGAAAAACAAACAGCTGATACAGGATGGTAGGCTTTTAACAGGTCTTTCGCCCGTTCGATACGTACGAAAATCAGGTATTGATGTGGCGTTCTGCCATAGGCTTTTTTAAAGAGGCGGATAAAGTGAAATTTTGAAAAATGAGCTTCATCGGATATATTGGAGACATCAATATTTTGGTCGTAGTTATTATCAATATAGATCTTCGCCTGTACAATCCGTTTGTATAAATACAGCTTTGGATATTGCGTTGATGCCATTCTCCTTTGTTAAAAATTTATAGAATATCGCCTTTCAATGCCCGACGGTACCCGAATTTACGAAACTTAACAAAGGTTATATTATCATATTCCTTTAGTAGAATTAGTATACGTATAAAAAGAACAGCTAATTATCCGTAGACTCCATAATAAAACGTTTCAGCTACAGTTTTTCAATCAAACTTATATGAATACCGGTAAAACAATCATCAGCACAGTTATCGGGTACATAACCACATAAGGAAATCATACCATCATTTTCAGTTTCGAGATAGGTTGTGGCATCTTTTCTTTTTAAAAGCCATTCTGTTTTCGCTTTTTCATATATTTCATCCAATGTCATGGTAGCGGCACCATTCGAATGCGTGTTGAGTGTGGTTTCATTCTCCGTCCATTCTTCTCTTACGACCAGCATATTTGAATTGTTTGCAAAACTTTTCAGTACGTATGAGCGATGCGTGACCCTACCCGATTCGACTGTAATGATCGTTTGTGAAGTTGCGCCAATCCAGGAACTGGTGTTAACCGTATAGCGATAGGAGTTGCCTGTGGAAGCTTTATAATTCGCCAGGGCCCGGTAACTTCTTTCAAAGTCATTATTATAAGCAATATCGTCTTTCTTGCAACTGGCAAACAGCAGTCCCATTAATACTGCGGTAAAGAGGTAATAACGATTTTTCATTTTAGATCAAACGATTTGGTTCACACACATGACAACCGCTTTAGGCGAGCCGTTGCATACACAGAACGGATGTTTCTCCCTTTCATATTAAAATAGTGGGTTTAGTACATGTGATTGGTAAATAATACTTAGTATTATTAATTATCCACAAACGGTAAATGGTTAAACGGGTTTCATGGTAATTTCATGTCAGCGGGAAAGGTTTAGAAAATATCTTCGCTAAAGAATAATTTTACGACTCACTATGAATATTGTAGAGCAAATATTTCTTTTTCTCAGTGCGTTAGGCGCATTTAATGGAATAGTCTTAAGCCTGTATATTTTGATGCAGAAAAAAAGAAAATCACTGACATCGATATTTTTAGGAATTATGTTGCTGGCCATCAGTTTCCGGGTTGTCGTTTTAGTATTTCTCTATTTAAATAAGGAACTGCCACAGCTATACCCACAGGTAGGTTTATCGGCAGGCTTTTTTATCGGACCCGCTGTTTATTATTTTTTCCGTTCAGCCCTGCGCAAGCCGGATGCAAACCTGCCAGCCTCCTGGAAATGGACCTGGATTACATTGGTTAGTATTGTTGTTGTCGGGGGAGGATTGATTCTATCTCAAACTTATCCCGCTGCCTGGACCCGGGTTGCCATGTACATTATGTACGGGCAATGGGCTGCTTTTTTGGTAGCAAGCGGACTTGTACTGAAGCCGGTTATAATAAAATTTTTTAAAAAAGCAGTTCCGTTGAACGGCACAGAAAAATTCTGGCTCCTGATCCTGGGCGGTAACTGCATTATTTACCTGCTATACCTGATACCCCTCTACCGTTTTTTTCCAGGTCTGTGTTTTAGCGGAGCCGTTTCTTTTTCGTTCATTTTGTATCTCACCGTATTTTTTTACCTGCATCGTACCAGAATGGAGAATATCCTGCAACTGAAAGAAAACGTTGCGGGAGCAAAACCCGAGAAAAGAAAAATCGCGACTGCAGATGCACTGACATGGATCGAAAAACTGGAAAAAACGATCGCGGAAAAAGAACTGTATAAAGACCCTAACCTTAAACTAAGCGACCTGGCGCAGAAGATCAATATCAGTAGCCACCAGTTGTCTCAATTGCTAAATGATAACCTGGGTAAGAGTTTTTCAACTTATATCAATGAGTACAGGATCAATGAAGCCTGCAAATTGATCGGCGATGACAGCCGGTTGAGCCTGGAAGCCATCGGTTACGAAGTAGGATACAACTCAAAATCTACGTTCTACACTGCGTTTAAGAAAATAAAAGACACTACACCAGCGCTGTTTAAAGAAAGCCGGGTCAATACCATAAATAAATAGTTCGCTGATACTCTACGACTTGCATGCTGCTGCAGGTACGGTTTTATAAAACCGTACGCCTGATTCCCCGCATCCATACCCCGGTAGTCATATGGCTTGATAGGTTTGTAAAAAAAACAAATGATCAAATCCTGCCTGGCTGTTTGCTGCATATTCTTTATTCATATGTCCATCTTTGCACAGGCGACCATTAAAGGGCAACTGGTGGATGGTATGACCCAGCAAGTCATGGCTTCGGCAACCATTAGTTTGCATTCCGCACAGGATTCAACGATTATAAAAAGGGCGATAACAGATACGGCAGGTGTTTTTAAAATAACCGATATTCAGCAGGGCTCGTACAGTATCGAAGCTGCCGCTTTGGGCTACCTGGTTTTTCAAAAAGAAATCAGGGTCCAGTCTTCGCAGGTAATGTTGATTGATCTGGGTACGATTATTCTTGAGCCGGATACGAAATTGCTGAATGAAGTGATCGTGAGTAGTGAAAGACCAGCTTTGCAACGCCAGGGAGATAAAATGATCATTCCTGTATCAGGTAACCGGTTTTTCAAAACAGCCGCCAACGCATTGGATGTGTTTAAAAAAATACCGGGAATAACTGTAAACGGAGACGGCTCTTTGCTGGTAGCAGGAAGAGTGGCGCCTGCTATTTTTGTGGATGGTAAACCGATGCCGATGAGTGTAGAGGAGTTACAGAACTACCTGAACACCCTTTCGCCCGAAATGATCTCATCCATAGAATTGATCACCAATCCATCTTCGCGTTACGATGGGGAATATAAATCGATAATCGATATCCGGCTAAAACCTGATATGACCCTGGGCTGGAAAGGAAATCTAACCAGCATGACCCAGCGGAATGCATATACCTACTCCGAACAGCAAATGCTGCTGACCTATAAATCAAAACAGGTTGCCTACACGGCACGGTTGGGGTATACGGCCGGGGCAAAACTCTATCGTTACCGGGCTTTGCAACACTGGTCCAGCAAAGACATATTGTCTACACGAACAATGGTACCTACCCGCAACAATAATTTTAATATCCAATTAGGCGCCGATTATACGATCAACAAAGATCATCGCGTGGAATTGCAATGGCGGACCTACCTGGTCAACCGGGATATAAGATCTTTCAACACCCTGCGCGCTACCGATTCTACCGGCAACAAAGAAGTGCTGAATAGCAATACCCGCAACAACTCATTACCGGATCAGAACAATTATGCGGCTAATCTCAATTATGGCGGCAAACTCGGTCAGTTTCAACTGCAATTCCAGGGAACAATGGTAAAAATAGTCAACCGGCAAAACGAGGATATACAAACCACGAATGTGACTGACGATGAATTGACCGATTACTGGAAAACAAGGTTAAAGAATGATATACTGATCAGAACGGCCCAACTTGATCTCTCCCGTGAAGCCTTTAAAGGCAGGATCAGTGCTGGTGGAAAGTTTGCGTTCACCACCACAAAGAATGACCTGCGGTATGATACCTTGAACCACGCAACTATTTTTGCACTTGATAGCGGGCGCACGAATAATTTCAGGTATGATGAACGCGTGAGCGCTGGTTACCTCTCTTTTGAAAAAAGGGTAAAGAATTTTAATTATACGATCAGTCTGCGCGGCGAACACACGTATAGTACAGCGAATTCAATAACCACAAAACAAATAACGGAGAGGAAATACTGGACCCTGTTGCCCGCATTTAACCTTACGTATATCCAAAACAATCATCAATACCATTTCTCCTATACGCGACGGATGACGAGACCGAATTTCAGTCAGCTAAACCCCTTCCGGTTTTATACAAGTCCGTTGAATTATTATGTGGGCAACCCATTATTGTTACCGGCTAAAACGGATGCGTTCAATATCTCTTACAATTACAAAACATTTTCAGCATTATTGTATGGGGGAAAAGAAGTCGATGTACTGAGCCGCTACCCGGTATATAATGATACCACGAATGTATTGGAGTATTTAGGAAGAAACCTGCCCAATAATCATTTTGCAGGAGCCGAAATCAGTTACTCTTTTTCGTTTACCAACTGGTGGAAGCTGAGTCATACATTGACCGTTAATTACAAAAAAGAATTAACACCTTATCTCGACAAGGTTTATTCTATTGGTATAGTTGATTACACGGTAACGGGCAACCAGGTATTTAGTTTACCCAGGGGTTTCAACCTGGATATGTATTACCGTTATCAATCACCCGGGGGCAATGGACTTTATACCTGGCGCCCCTATTTCACGATCGATATGGGTTTGCAAAAAACCTGGTTCAATGGAAAATTAAATACCCGGCTCAACTATTACGATATTTTTAATGGATTTGAAATAGTGTATACTTTCCGGGAAAAGCAGATCATCAATAATGAACTGAGGCATTGGTTTGCAACGAACAGGGTGGCGATTACCCTTAGTTACAATTTTGGGAAATCAACTCATAAGGCGCGCCAGGGAAATAAGAATGAGGAAGAAGGGAGGGCGGGGTTGCAGTAGGGGGCTACTTCGGTCCCTCTTGAATTCAAAATTCAAAAGTAAAAATTAAAAAAAGTCTCCGTGTGGGCGGATGAATTCCGGGTTTGAATAGGATTTTTTGATAGGAAAAGAGGGTATGGTTATAGACTCATACTGTCAATAAGAGTAGGCTCGATTTCCATTGGTCCTATAGTATGAAAAAAAGCTTGATAATATTTTATAGCTTTAGGAAAGGATAACCTGGACATTTTCGCATGACGGAATTTTTCACCAACCTGCTGGGGTGACTATTTATTGGGGAGTAAAATTTTATTCGATCGCTTGTAAACCATCAATTTTTAAATTATGAAAAAGCTATTAGCAATAGTCGGGCTTTTGCTGGTCTTCAGTTCCTTTGCACAAGGGTCGGATTCTTTAGACAGGCAACTAAATAAAACACCAAAGAAGGCCAGTTTTGTAACAAAAGTTGATATTAAGCATGCCACCAAGGATGGGATATACATGAATGGATATGTTGTCAATTTAGGATATGAGAAGGCGAAAACGCTTGATGGAAAGACCGTTCGGGTAAGAGGCCGGGTGACAATTGTAAAAGGGATTGGGGAATTTAAAGAAGGTGAGGCAAGACAGGGCAGGATGGGAGATACGAAATATATTAAATCACCTAAGATTGAGATAATAAGTGATGGAGATAGATGATGAAAAACTCCAGGTTCATTAGCAAAATCTTAAACTAACAATTTAGTAAGGTTTTTTTTGGCTGCCCATATTTATTTTCCAGTTATTTGCTGATTGTTTTTTATTTTGCCAACAAGTGAAATATATTTTTTTAATATTAACAGGTATAGTGGTAGTTGCTTGTGTCAATCAAGCTGACAAGAAAAAAACTTTGGAACCGATTATTTCGGCCTCTGACAGTACTCTCAAAACTTATGTAGATACGATAAAACAATTGGAGAATCAATCAACATTATTGAACTATGATTCTTTAGGGGAATTAATTTCAACAATTCGGTTTGATGTAAAAACCAGCAATTTGGAAGACTATGAGAATGGAGAAATACCATGGATTAGAATCGATAGCCCTCAAGTTGACATGAAAAATATCATTGGAAAGGACGAAATTGTAATACCCGAAACAAAGCTTACAATTATTATTGACTATCCTGTAACATCGAGTTACAAATTTAACCTGGTTTCTAAAAGCGGATTTACAAGAGCGCAACTAATACATGAAATTAGTAAGCATTATTATCAACTTTATGACGAAGAAGAAAAAACTGCAACTATAAAAACGATTCCCCTAAAAGAAAGAAAAATTTATAATAGAAACCGAACTAATGGAAAGTACGGCATCTGGGGACATGACATTGGGGATTTAGTTCTTGATGAAATACACGTTTATAAGAACACATCCGGAAATGTGTACCTAATCTTGCAACTCGAGTCGTGATAAAACTAGCTAGATGCAAAGGCGGGCTACTTATGCTAACCGAAGGTTATACCTTGATGTAACATTCGTGTATCAACTGTAATTGCCTGAATGAATTAAGTCAGAGATAAATTATAATACCAACTGTAGTAACTTCACCCACCAGCGGTTGGGCCAACGAATAACAGAATATTAGATAATAGAAAACCTGCCCGTTAGACGAAATATGTGGACACACACACTTACAGCTGCAATTGGCGGACTTGAAGACGTTGGTTTTGTTAACAACAAAGAAGAACTTGTCGTATTGTCAAGTCAAGGCTTAGGTGTATTTAACTGTTCAACGGGAGAAAATCTCTTTCGAAGCCCAGAAGAATGGTGGCCCTTTTTCGATCAGGCAATTGGCATTTTGACAAAGATTCCCGGATATGATAATTCCTCAATTAGACTAAGTGGGCTCCATTGTCAAAATAACCTAAGATTAAAAACCGTAGATGGATGGGAATTGTTTATTTCTGACCCCGAAATGGATGAACCTCCATTCGAAAAGTACCAGGTACAAAACACTTTTTTAGTTAGGCCTGATGGCAGGGAAAGATTTTTTATCGGTAAAGATGGCCCTTGCGAAAAAAGAGCATTTGGATTTTCTGATACCAATAACAGTCTTGTTTTCGCAACCAGTTGTGAACTCATTGTATGGACTCGAAAATAGAATTCTCTCCGATGTAACGGTTTAGCATAGTCGTTTAGCGGTGACTTCGAGCATAGAATAAGAGCGTTTTTAAAGGTGTAGGCCAGAAGCACAGGAGTTTGTATATATTTATAAGTTATGTGCGGATTATTCGCCTATTTAAAAAGGAGAACAAATGTTACGACTTACTATTCCTTATTTTCTAATCCTAGTATTTATAATCATCACTTCTTGTGGACGGCCTGGTTCGAATAAGGAGCAAGCCATGGCATTTCTAAGGAGGATTGATAGCGTGTATTCTTCAATTGATGAAAAAGGAGATTTGTTTGATGTCTATAATCAGGAATTGGCAAAGATCTTTTCAAGAAATAACCGACATCCTCTTGCGAAACAACAAATAGACTCAATTAGTTTCCTATTTGACGATTATATGACGACGATTGATTTAGGTGAACAGAAAATGCGAAGAATGTCAGAGTTCGACACGGCATTTGGCATTGTGAGAATGAATATACTGTTTTTACAAAATCAAAGAATGTTCTGGAAAAACTGGGTTCCGAAAGTCATTTCTCTTTACAGGCTTGGTTGGGAGAATTTAAATGATTCAGGAAAGATGGAAATGATCCAATCAACTAAATTAGTGAGAGAATCTCAAGCGAATACTAATAAATTGACCGATAATTTATTTTTGATTAATCAGCGATTTGCGAGGAAGTATGGATTTAATTATGTGCCGCGAAATTCCAAATAATGCTCTGGATGATAGGCGTAGGCCATCTTTAAAAATGTATTAACTCAAAATTTGAAAGGGAATAGTAATGGCAGAAATCATAAAATATACTTGTAGCTGTTGTGGGAAAGAACACGAAAAATGGCCTGCATTAATTTACATATCACCAACAAACTATGATGCATTGTCCGAAGGGGACAAGAAAAAAATTGGTCAGTTAGATACGGACTTTTGTGTCATTACACATCCTGATCAGACAGATAAATTTATTCGTTGCACTTTAACACAGAAAGTTATTGATCATTGCGAAAATCTTGAATATGGACTTTGGGTTTCGCTGAGTGACAAAAGTTTTCAGGACTATTCGGACAATTTTAGTAATCAAAATCACGAAACAAAATACTTTGGTTGGTTAAGCAATGATTTGTCAGATTATGACTTCAGTAATGGAAGTATCCCAACAACGGTTTTTACAAGAACAGGAAATATGCGACCAGAAATTGTACCACACCAGGATTTTGATCATCCGTTTGTAAAAGACTATTATAATGGTGTAACGAAGACAGAAGCAGAAAGACGAATAAGGGAAATGTTTAAAATAATCAACCAACGAGATAGAAGACCAAAAGCAACAAAGCCCTGGTGGAGATTATGGTAGTTTTTAGTCTCTGTGGACGAAAAATTGATATCAATTATGTACTACGATTTATATTTATACAAGTCAATACTAAGCCCAATCCGGCATAATCAGATGTATCCAGGTAAAACCGGTCAGAGAGTGCGATCATCAGATTTTTAAACATGACAGAGGAACTTGGGAAGCCGTGCAAGAGTAATAGAGATGGATTTTTTCTATCCCCGGCTTCCCGGTAGAAAATATCAATATCATTTATCCTGATCGACCTGTTAAAAATCTGTCGGCTCATGACTTATTTATTTTAGAAGGTCCTGCTGTTAAAATAACGAACCATAGTATGTTCAGCAATTCTTATGCTGCTATTAAAAACAAAACCAGCCCAAGCGATCTTTTATTTAAGCGCTACATTGTAAACTTTTAATTAAACCAAACCGCATACCCCTGTCTTCGCAGATCCAGGGCAAGCTTCTCTTCCATGACCAGGGCCTGCTGGCGATTCATTGGCTTTACATTGATGTGTTCATAAAGACTGGGACGTAAGTAGGTTCCGTATTTCTGAACAATATAAGCCGATAGCTTATGCCCCTTTTTGTTTACATAGCCGGTCTTATGTTGTTTGAATCGTTCAGCCGGCGTTTTGCTTGTCATTCCTACATATAAACATTCCAATACACCGTTGAATTGCGGGTTTGCTGCTCTGAATTTCCAGTTCTCGGTAAACACGCGTTTTGATAGCTCAATAACATAAACCCGGCATGTCGATCGCACCACAGTATAATTTTTATTGAAGATACATTAAAGAAAAGACTGAAGTTTGTGGAGTGGATCTGATAAACGGTAATAATCAATAATGAAAGGCGGTTACTGCTTTCGTGATAACTTCTTTTCGCTAGCTTCCCTGTTGGGTAAGTATCCAATCAAGCCTAGAAGGTTTTTTAAAGATCGACGATTTATGAGCAACTCGAATTGCGAAGAGCGTTCGCTATGACGTATATTTATCTATTGTGTATTATGCTTGTTAACTACGAACTTTTAAAAACTCATTATGTCATCTCAGTACGAGGAATTAATTAAAAAAGCCTATTCCGCTTTCAATGCGAGAGACATTGATACTGCACTTTCGACAATGCATCCAGCTATTCAATGGCCAAAGGCATTTGAAGGAGGCTATGTAAGCGGGCACAGTGAAATAAGGGAATATTGGACAAGGCAGTGGACGGAAATAAATCCTAATGTTCAGCCTGTCGGATTTAGTGAAAGGGAGGACGGAACGTTGGAAATTACTGTGCATCAAAAAGTAAAGGACTTACAAGGGAATACGATCTTTGATGGAATTGTAAAGCATATTTATACTTTGCAGGATGGCTTGTTGAGCCGAATGGATATTGAGCTTTAGGGTGCCGTAAATAGACGAGCAGATTTCAAGATTAAAAAAATTGATAGCAAGAGGTGATCGTTGTGATACACTCCATAATTTCGAAATCTGAGCCCCCTTATTGGACAATTATCTAACCAAATAATGGAGGATTTACTTCTTTTCAAAGAGTTGGCCTGATAAGCATCATTATTGGATTTTCGAGCAGCGAATTAATGAATTCAGTAACTTCAAGTTGATTCGCTAGATCGTTTTGTGCCTTGTCAACAAGTTAATACTATCTGATAGAACAGCACTTCAATATTTCTATTCAAATACTCATCACTATTAAGACATTGGACATTGAGAAACTTTCAAGTAGCACTGGTTTGTTTGATATGTGTTTTCAAAAGTTATGGCCAAACTGTTGACAAAAGCTATGGCGCAATAGATGTAGAAATTACCAAAGAAAAACATCCAAAAAAGATATCTGCCATAGTGAAAATTAAAAGAGCTTTTCCTGTGGAGATTCTTCGTGGGTGCAACGGCTTGAGAGAGGTCTAAATGAATCAATCAGGATTGGTAAGGGTGCGAAAAAAGGAAAACATATCGTTTCAGTTCAATTTATTGTTTTAGAAGATAGTGGTTTATCTGACATTCGTTGTTTAAACGATCCGGGATATGGAATGGCGGGAGAAGTTATAAGACAACTCAAAAAAAATACAAAATGGCTTCCTGGTAATTATCCAGTAAGACCATATAGAAGATCAGCAGTAACATATCCAGATAGCATCAAGCATAATTGAGAATAGACTACTACAAAATTGATTTGACGCAATTGAGGAGATATGGAAGAAGGTTGGAACAAAAAAAGCCGGTCTTACGACTGGACTTAAACTGTTCCCCCTGCTTTACCCTTATCTAGCCAAATTTTTGATGACCTTTTAAAAATTTGTGATTTGCCGGACTGACATTTTGTCGAACGAGGCGATTAAAATATTGAGATACAATCTCTAATTTAAAGCAGGGCTAACTGTGCCGAGATATAATAGTTCGTTATCCGTTCTTATTCCAGCCTTTTGCTATTCCTTCGTAAGAGCACATCAAAATAAGAAATATACTTTCATTAACTAAGAACAGGAATATCTATTGAAATCTAATCATTAATGAACCTTAATGAAATAATAGCTAATCTCATTTCCTCAAAACGGGAAGGAGATTATTGGGATTTTAAGGAAGAGCCGCACGATAACAACGGTTCACTATTGCACGACATATATTTGCAGAGAATAAAGATAGTACTTTTCAAAGAAAAAGCGTGTCGAAACCTCTTTCAACACGCCTAGATGCAAGCTTCAAAATGCAGCATTGTAATTATTATTTACCAGCCACTTCTTTGGCAGCCTGGATGATTACTGCTGCAACTTTTTGAGGCTGGGAAATATAAACAGCGTGGCTACCTTTGATTTCGGTAACCTTGGTATTAGACCGTTTGTACATGTTACGCTGGATATCGGGATTGATACTTTTATCTTCTGTTGCTACAATTCCGTAGGTAGGTTTATATCTCCAGGCGGCATCCGTAACGGGTGTTGCAAAAGATTTGCCGTAGAATGCACCTTGCGAGGCGTACATAAAGACGGCTTCTTCCTTACTTAGATCGGCACAAAAACCGGCATGGTACTTTTCTTTGGAATAATACACGATACCATTACTGTCTGCTTGCAATACGCCATTTTCCCGAGCAGGTGGAGCTGACAGGAACCATGTTAAGGCAGACTCCCCATTGTCGGGTTGGAAGGCAGCTATATAAACCAATCCTGCAACCTTTGGATGATTACCAGCCTGGGTAATAACTTCACCTCCCCATGAGTGCCCTGCAAGGATGGTCGGCCCGTCCTGTGCGTCAAGTGCCAATTTCGTGGCTGTCACATCATCTTCCAGGGAGGTCAAAGGATTTTGAACAATGGTTACATGATATCCCTGTTTCGTTAAGGCTTCATAAACACCTTTGTAACCGGAACCGTCTGCGAAAGCGCCATGTACCAGTACTACGTTTTTCACTGCCTGTGCGTTTGCCTGGCTTGCTGTACCTGCGATTGTAAAAAGAATGGCTGTCAATGTTATGATGCCACTTTTCAAAGAATTTAAAATTTGCTTTTTCATCTTATTTGTTGTTGAAGTTTTTGTTTGAATCAACGATACAAAGATGCAAAGCAAAACAGGCCTTGGTTATGAGTGCATTTCCCGATTAGTTGTGATTATTTCCCTTCTTTAGATGTTTCCAGTGAGTTCCTGAAATCCGAGGGAGATACACCGGCATTTTTCTTGAAGAAATTGGAAAAGTAAGATACATCTTCAAAACCCAGTTCAAAAGTAATATGCTTAACAGATCGGTCTGTGTAACGCAATAGCCGCTTGGCTTCAATGGTAATCCTCTCCTGGATGACCTGCGATGGGGGCTTCTGGTTAAATATGGCGAATAGATTGGATAGGGTTTTGGGCGACTTGCAAAGCTGCTCGGCATAAAAGCTAACAGAATGCTGCGATTTAAAATGTGCTTCTACCAGGAGATTGAACTTCCGGACAGTATGAAACCTTTCATCCTGTGCCTTCTTTTCGGGTACATAGCCCAACTTAGCCAGCCTGGTTACATAAATGATCAGGCGCTTCAGCAGCACCAGCAGCATCTCATTTTGAATATTATCTGCTGTCCTGAACTCTTCAATAAAAACTTCAGCTAACAATTTCAGTTTGTCACCGGCTTCATCGCTTAGCTTTACAAACATATGATCGGTGCTGCTAAACAAAAAACCTACGCAGCTCACCTCGCTGTCGTGATCGATGATGCAGTAAAATTCACGGTTGAACTGCCAGGCAATGATACTTTCCGGGTTCTCAAAACTGAAAGACTGGTTAAATAATAAGGTAAGCAAAGTATTACCAGGAAATTCATATGCTGTCCCATCAATAATAACTGCCTGGCTCTCGCCCGGGTTCCAGGTAATCGTAAAATATTTATTGAACTGGTCACGGGAAAAAGCCAGCCTGCCAAAGCCAGCTTCTTCTTTAAAAAGTAGTAGTTCCCCGCCTGTGTTTTCTTCCCTGAGCTTTAGCTTCATTGCTGTTATAAAGAAATGAATTATTATCTATTCATATTACCCGGATACCTGTTTCTTACCAGCAAAATACAAAAATTAAAATGGATTCGTAATAAATGACTTAACCCCATTTGCTATAATCGGCAAATGAGGTTAAACTAATAGTTAAAAGTATTGTTCTTATTCAGAAAGCTCCCTGGCTACTTTGGTAATGACCGCTGCAACGGCTTCGGGTTGGGAAACATACACCGCATGGCTGCCTTTCATTTCGGTAACCTGTGTTTCGGAACGCTTGTACATATTGCGCTGGATATCGGGATTGATACTTTTGTCTTCCGTAGCAACAATACCGTAGGTAGGTTTATTCCTCCAGGCGGCATTCGTAATTGGTGTTGCAAAGCACTCTCCATAAAAGGCACCTTGTGATGCATACATGAATGCTGCATCTTCCTTGCTTAAATCGGCACAGAAACCTACATGATACTTTTCTTTTGAATAATACACAATGCCCTTATCATCGGGAGGTAATACGCCATTTTCCGGAGCGGGAGAGGCAGATTGGAACCAGGTCAGCGCAGACTCCCCATTGTCAGGCTGGAAGGCGGCGATATAAACAAGGCCTGCTACGTTCGGATGATTACCTGCTTCGGTGATCACCGCACCGCCCCATGAGTGACCCGCAAGGATGGTTGGCCCATCCTGTGCATCCAGCGCCAATTTAGTTGCGGTAACGTCATTGGCAAGAGAGGTTAAAGGATTTTGTACTACGGTCACTTTGTACCCTTGTTTGCTGAGGACTTCATAAACACCTCTGTAGCCGGAGCCATCGGCAAAGGCGCCGTGTACCAATACTACATTTTTAATTGTCTGGGAGTTGATTTGCTTTTCCATTTTGTTCGATTTTTTAAGTTATTGTTTGTTGTTATTGTCGATACAAAGATGCAAAGCAAAACAAGCCTTTTCAATGAGCGGATTTCCCGATTAGTTGGGATTTTTTCCCTTTAATACTTAGCTATGATACCAGCCGGTTAGTTCAGTTGAAGATAAATTCTTTGCATAACAACATTTAGGTATAGCAAGTATCAACAAGGTATCCATTTCAGAAACTTTCAATAATCAGCAAGTTTCGGATTTTATGTTCTCCTCCATACGCCAACCTTCGATATATCAGGAAATAAATCTTTCAGCATCCGGATCAATTATATCATTCCATTCTTTATGTCTCTTTAAATAATTCTGCAGAAATGGACAGATCGGGATTACTGTGTAATTATTGTTTTTAACGTACTGGAGTGCCTTTGGCACGAAGAATAAAAGTTATCTAACGTATACGCTACAACATAGATTCAGTCAGCAAAAAGCAGTCATAATTTTAGTTGGAGATATTGGTCGAGGTAGATCCTTTTAGAAACTCAAATGTGAAATACTTATTTTTAGTAAGTTAATTCAGCTTGACCGCAGACCGCATGAAGTAAAATATAGAAAATATGTCAAGAGCATTTGATTATACTTCCTTAGCAAATAGAGTTACCGCCCAATTTCCAACTTTAGCTTATGTGGGAACTCAAATTAACTTTTGGGTACTGGCAAATATTCTGCTGGTGACCATTCTTCATTTGAATGCTATAATGATTAATAGTGCTTTTGGATCAACAATAATTGTTGACTTTTATATTTCGCTAATAGTAGCATTGGCATTTGGAATTTTGTACGGGGCGGGAATCGGCATGGCTTCTTACTATTTAGATAAGAAGTATTTTAAAACTTCCTCACTTGGAAGGGTTCTATTGATAAAGACATTCACTTTTATATTCATACTTATCATTTTACTTTTACTGCTACGGGGCACCCTGGTTTTCGTCTTTCCAGTTACTATAAGATCTAATGTAAGCGAAAAGTTATGGAACAATTTGTTCGTTCTTTTGATTGTCTATTACTCTTTCATGTCGTTAGTAATAAACTTCGTCAACCAAATGAATAAAAAGTTTGGTCCAGGCGTACTTATTCCCCTGCTATTGGGGCAATATAGAAATCCGAGGGAAGAAGAAAGGATTTTTATGTTTATGGACCTGAAGTCCTCTACCTCAACCGCCGAAAAACTGGGGCACCTGAAGTACAGTTCTTTCATTAGAGATTGTTTTATGGATATAAATAAGATATTGTCTTCTTATAACGCCCAGGTTTATCAATACGTGGGGGATGAAATAGTTCTTATGTGGCCGCCAGCTCAAGGCATGAAAAATAATAAATGCTTAAAATTTTATTTTGCCTGCAGAAAGCAATTTGAAGACAGAAAAAAATATTATTTGTCTTCATATGGAATTTTACCTTTTTTCAAAGCAGGTCTTCATGTGGGACCTGTAACTGCTGTGGAAATTGGAGATGTGAAAAAGGATATTGCATATCATGGAGACACACTTAATACTGCTGCCAGGATACAAGGTCTATGTAATCAATTTGAAAAAGACCTGATTGCATCGGAATCTTTATGCAATAAGATTATCAATAAAGAAAATTTCCAGTTTGAATATCTCGGCATGACCCTGGTGAAGGGGAAGGCTAAAGAAATCGGGATCGTCAGCGTGTCAGAGTTCTGATCAATTAAAAGACTTCCTGTATTCCAATGGAGATATTTTTGTTTTATTCTTGAACAATTTATTGAAAGATTGCGAATACTCAAATCCTAATTGATAAGCAATTTCTGAAACTGATAAATTTGTTGATGCCAGGTATTCTTTTGCTTTTTCAATGAGTCTTTCGTGAATGTGTTGCTGTGCATTCTGACCCGTGAGAGACCGAAGCATGTCGCTCAGATAACGTGGAGAAACATTCAAGTGCTCTGCAAGGTATTCAACGGTTGGAAGCCCTTTGCTCATCCTTTCTTCATCGTCAAAAAAGGTACTCAATAGTTGCTCCATTTTTGAAAGTAAATCGCTGTTTGCTGCTTTCCGTGTAATGAATTGCCGTTTGTAAAAACGGTTACTGTAATTGAGCAGCGTTTCGACCTGCGACATCACAACATCCTGGCTAAAATCATCAATAGTGCTGTTCAGTTCACGTTCTATATTTTGAAAAATGGAAATGATTATTTCTTTTTCTTTTTGCGAAAGGTGCAATGCTTCATTTGCGGTATACTGGAAAAACCCAAATCTTTTAATGTTCCTGGCTAACGGGTAATTGCGGATAAAATCGGGGTGAATCAATAAGCTATATCCGGAATAATCGTTGTCTTCCTTATCACTTCTTATCAATTGATTGGGCGAAACAAAGATCATTCCGCCCTCATCAAAATCATAATAATGCTGCCCGTACTTCATCTTACCGGAAAGGTCATTCTTAAAAGCTATTTTGTAAAAGTTGAACGTTACCCACGTTGCAGTAACCTTTTCATCAATTTTGATTCCATCGTAAGACACAAGACTTATTAAGGGATGCAATGGTTTTGGGAAACCCAATAACTTATGCAGTTCCGTAATGGAGTTAAGTTTTAATGGATTATGTTTCTCTTTATTCATCGTTTAAGCAAAAATAATGTAATTACGATTTGCCTTAATTGCCAAAATAGTGTTGATGAATTTCCTTTCTGAATGCCTCATTACCTAATTGCAATCTCCTTTCGTAGGTTGCCTGTGCGTCTGCACCAGCCATATAACGTACGGTGTCTTTATCATCGGTTGCGGCGTGGTATACTATTTCAGCAACCTGTTCAGCCGAACTGGAAGTATTGGGGTCAAATCCGTTGAATACTTTCGCTGCTAACTCGGTATATGCTTCGTGAGAAGTTGCATCAAGGGAACGTCCTGCAAAATCAGTTCTCATTGCACCCGGCGCAACCGTTTTTATTTTAATTCCCAATTCTTTCAATTCATACGATAAACCCTCACTTAAACCTTCCAAAGCCCATTTGGTGGCGTTGTAAAGAGAATAGAGCGGAAATCCAATCAATCCTGCAATGGAGGTTATGGTAATAAATACTCCGTTTTTCTTTTCTCTGAAATGTGGGATAAATGTCTGTATAACACGAATGGCACCTAACACATTTGTGTCGAATTGTCTTGCCAGTTGTTCACTGGTAACGGGCTCCAAAGGCCCAACTAAGCCATAACCTGCATTATTCAACACTACGTCTATTGAATGTAGCCCAATAGTTTTGTTTACGGTTTCCTGAATTTGTGCCGGATTGGTTACGTCTAATCTCAGAACGGTAACATTTTTAAGTTTTGTCAGCTCTGTTTCATTTTCGGGATTACGCATGGTTGCGATTACATTCCAGCCTTTTGACTGAAAGAGTTTTACTGTTGCTTTTCCTAAACCTGCCGAAGCTCCTGTGATAAAAATTGTTTTTTGCATATTTCTGTTGTTTAAATTTTACACAACAAAATTGCGCAAAAGTCAAAGCATCCTTGTTGCCGAATTGAGTTTGGTTGTAGCCAAAATGACGAACTGAAATAAAGTCAAAAATTATTCCTTAACCGGCAATTCTAATAGGGGAAGTGTCGTACTTTTCAAAAGAGATTTTCAAAAAGATTTCAAAAATATATAAGCAAAATTGCAGTCATTTAAATTAAATCACCAATGATCATTGTTATTTTACTAGCCTTAATCATTGGTGGAAACATATACCTCGGATTTCGGTTTCATAAATTTTTCCCGGTTTATTCAAAGGCATCTTGGATTACAGTATTTCCGTCACTCTCAATACTCACTAATGTAGGAATGTTTGCATTGCAGACAACTACTAGCGCAGGAGGTCAAATCCTATTTTGTATTAGTGCAATTTTCCAGGGGGTAAATCTTTACCTGTTACTTTCAACGTTACTCGTCAATCTGCTTACCTTATTTGAAAAAATCAGGCCGAAGATCATGGGTTATTTTTCACTGGGTTTAACTGCACTTTTGGTTTGCTATGGATTGTTGAACGCTTCCGTTCCACAGGTAACCCGGGTAACAATTCCAATAAAAGGGTTAACAAAACAGATCAGTATTGTTCACCTCACCGATATACACCTTGGCCATTTTAGAGGCAAGGGTCATCTCCAAAAAATTGTG
>CAZGSG010000049.1:0-26527 GCA_964528095.1 uncultured Terrimonas sp. | reverse complement strand
AATAACAGCACCACTTAAACAGTGATAATGGTTAGGAAATGCTTTCTTTAAAGCGTTGGTAGCCTGATAAAGTATTACCAGTTATTTTTCATCTGGTCACTAATTCGTTCAACAGGAGCTGGTGGTTGCGAAATACGCATCAACAAAGACTGTAAAGCCAGGAGCAGAATAGCATTAGCCCCCATCCAGTAAATACTTTCTTTGCGCAAGGCATTGCCAAACCTGGAAATAAATAATCCGGCCGGCTTCCTTTCCCTGTCTTTATTCGTGCAAATAGAATATACAGGTAACTTTTTTGCCATTTCAATCGCAAAGGTACAATAGCTTACAAGGCATCTAATTGTATTAATTCCCCTGTTTATGGTAGTTTTTACATGGCGCTGATTAATACCATACCCGACCTTTTCAATATTTGTATGTTTAGATGCCAGTGTATTCCGTTACTACTAATAACCATCATGGTTGTCCTACAATGGGCCCTGATCCACTTATAAATCACCTTAAAACCCTTTTCATTGTTCGGTACTGATGCCATTTTTTTTGCAAGTGCAAATAACAACCTAATGTTGTCTTCCAAACGTCGACTCCAAGAATGTCTGTGCTCTTCATTCTTTAAGTTTAATCGGCAAATAAAAAGTTGCCTTGTTTCAAAGATCATTAACAACCCCCTACGGCGAATATTCCAAGTTGATCAGGCAAGCAGGTAATGAAAATAATTTAATACGTACCATTGAACAGCTTTACTCTTTGCTTGACGAAAATATTTCGGAACTAAAAATGCGTCTGGGGAAATCGTGACGACATGCGTACAACATCAGGTTTTGTGCAATTGGGACTGGACGGAATAACAATCAGCAACAGCGCGCATCCAGGCTTTGGTTCCGGCAGACGGAATTCTGCCGGGCAGTAGTTCTAAACTTCGGCTTTTAGTTATAAATTTAGCTTCGGTTCCGGGCGCACAGTTGGTCAATTCCCCAACTGCATAAAGCCCCCGCCCGTTGATGGCAGTGTAACAAACGACAGCAACAACATAAAACAATGCAAGATTTATTATTTGACTTTATATCAAAATACATTTCGCTGACAGAAGATGAAAAGAAAGCAATCGTTTCTTTTGACATATTTCGCTCGGAAAAAAAAGGAACAACCTTACTCAAAGAAGGACAAAAGTCTAATGATGGGTACTTTGTTCTTAAAGGTTGTATTCGGACATATTATATAATAGACGGTGAAGAAAAAACAACCACTTTCTATACAGAAATGGAAGGCTTGACACCGCCTTGCGTTATAAATAAAACCTCTTCCGAATATTACATATCTTGTGTGGAAGACACAATTCTGATAGTTACAAACCCTGAGATGGAAGCTGACAGTTTTAATAAATTCCCAAAATTTGAATCGCTTTGCAGAGTTTTATCGGAAGAACTTTTAGCTAAACAGCAAATCAATTTTGACGAGTTTAAGACCTCTTCACCTGAACAACGATACTTAAATTTACTACAGAAAAGGCCCGACCTTATCCAACGTGTGCCACAGCATCAATTAGCAAGTTATCTTGGTATAAAACCACAATCACTAAGCAGGTTAAGGGCAAGGGTTTTGGAGAAAAATAAAGGTTTAAGATTCATTTCTTAACTAAAGTGAACGTATTTAAGCTACCAGCCAATCTAATTTTGCAGTATCATTTAACAATACAGGAAAGATATGCAAAAGAAAATCCTATGGTTCGCCTTGATTTTAATGATAGCAGGCACTCTACAAGTTAAAGCTCAATATGCCAAACAAGACAGTACTTATAAAAAGTATTTTATAGGCAGCACCTTATTTATGCTGGCTAATTTAATACCTGATAATAATCCGCCTGAAATGGTTTATCTGAACTTAGGTTATCGCATTACAGGAAAGGATGTAATTTCACTTGAACTAAAAACCTGGAAATATGGCTGGCCAATTGGCATTCCTTATGGAAAATCATATGAAGCAGAAGGAGAAGGGTTTCCAGGTTATATTCGTGAATACGGATTTTCACTTGCTTATCAAAGGTTTTTATGGAATGGTCTTTTTGCTCAAATTGACATGATGCCCGCCTGGCAAACTTTTGTAAATGATAACGGTAAAAAGATTGACAATGGCTTTCAACTCTTTAACACTTATTCCATTGGTTATCACATTAAACTTTTCAAGGATAGGCTTTTTTTCCAACCTTCAATAGCAATGACTCATCGTCCCTATCAATCAACAATGCCTGATTCGTTTAAACAGGTTGATGATAGATGGCCAAGAGTCTTCTTCTGGCAGCCGGGCCTTCATTTTGGGGTAAATCTTTAAAACTGCACTGATTACATGAAGGCAGTTATTTGCACCAAATACGGAACCCCTGAAGTTTTGCAAATTCAGGAAGTTTCTAAACCAATACCCAAAGACAGTCAAATTCTTGTCAAAATTGTTGCTACCGCGGTCAACTCTGGAGATGTAAGAGTAAGAAGTCTTGCTGTCAGGGGATTTATGAAGTTAATTATGCGATTGGTTTTAGGCATTTCAAAACCACGAAAACCCATTTTAGGAACTGTTTTTTCGGGTATTGTTGAAAGCAAAGGAAATAAAGTCTCAAAATTCAAAGTTGGAGATAAAGTTTTTGGGATGACTGGTTTCAAATTCGGAACATATTCAGAATATATTGTAGTTAGTCAGAACAGCAATGTACTTGAAATGCCTAAAAATGCTACATACGAAGAAGCTGTTGCAATAATATTTGGTGGACAAACAGCAATTCATTTTTTAGGGAAAGCACAGATTACCGAAAAATCAACCCCAAAAATTTTAATTATTGGTGCAACTGGTTCAGTAGGAACAGCAGCAATTCAGGTGGCCAAACATCATAATGCAAATATAACAGCAGTATGCAGCTCCAAGGGTCATAAACTTGTTTCCGAATTGGGAGTTAATAACACTGTTCATTATGACAGGGAAGACTTTACAATACGGACAGAAAAGTATGATATTATCTTTGACGCAATTGGGAAGTATAGTAAAAATCAATGTAAAAATCTCCTGAATAAAAGCGGTGTTTATGTAAGTGTTAATTTAGGATACGCTTCCGAAAACATACAACACCTAAAGCTATTGAAAGAGTTGTTTGAGAAAGGAGATTTTACAGCTACGATTGACAGAACTTTTACAATGGCCGAGATAGTTGAAGCACACAGATACGTTGGCACAGAAAGAAAAAAAGGAAATGTTGTACTAAAAATATGTGAATGACAGGAACACTAACCACCAATACGGGTTTGCAAAACTGGCGGTTAAGTGATTTAAAACCCTTTTAACATTTGCCGTCTTCCCTGTACAAATATCGAGCTCTTGTCGCGCTTCGCCTGCCCGAAGTACAGAGTATGCGCAAAAGAAAAGCCCGCCGTCGCTAAAGCTAGGCGGGCGATTGTCGCCCCCAGTACAATTTTCGGACTGTGAACTGCTTCAGACTTTTTCCGTAGCACTTCCCTTGCAATCCAAAGCTATTTTTCTATCTTGTGGCTATACAACCCAGTCGTAATCCGCAATGATTTTTTCGTTGCCACTTATTCCAATTTGGCTACCCCTTCTGCTATCGCGGTCTTTGACATGCAGGGGCGATACCTTACAAAATTTAAACAAAGCTTTTGAATTCATGATTTATCCTGGTCAGCGGCATGGGCTCAGCAGTGCTAAATGGAACACAATAAAATGGAAGTATATCGTTTTTATTATGAAAACTTATTAAATAGACAAATACCGAAGCTTTCCTTAAATAATATAACTATTCAATTATGATACGGTTTTTTGTATTGCTACTTTTATTTACCATTTCATTAGCTGCACACACACAAAGACTTTCTTTCAAAACCGCCACAGAAAAAATCAAGCAGGGACTGCCGGTAAAAGCAGAAGACCTTGGTTTTAAAGAATACGAACTAGTGATGAAAGCTGACACGATCCGCTTTTACACCTGGCAAAGAAAAGATGCCCTGCCTACTTCGATTTATATGACGTTACCAGGCACCAATGCGGAAAACATTTACACGCCGCATAAAGACGACGATGGATCCTACTGGTATAATTCACTCACCAGTTTTGATTTCAGTTACCTGCCCGACAATTATTTATTTGTTATTGTTGCCAAGCCGGGTTTTGGTTTTTTCGGGCCATCCAGTTCAAAAAATATTCCGGCAATCTATTGGGAGAAAACATCACTCATGGACCGGGTAATAAGAGCGGACATTGCATTAAAGCATATTCAAAAATATATCATCAGAAAACCGGAAAGTGTCGCTGTCTTTGGTTATTCAGAAGGTTTTTATGTGGCGGCTAAACTGGCCACCATCAATAAAAGCATCACGCATTTAGGGATTGGCGGCGGTGGCGGTACCACCGACTTTTATGATTTTATATTGGATAATCAAAAAGCCGTTGCCAGAGGTAAGCTGGATATTGATACCGCTGTTCAGGCCAATGCAAAAATTATTGCGGCGATGCACGGCATTATGGATCATGCAGACTCCACTGCGTTTAAATATGGATATAGTTATAAGCGATGGGCATCCTTTGCAATACCAGCCATAGAAAGTTTAGTGAAATTAAAAATTCCTATTTACCAGGTGCATGGCAGTGATGATGAAAGCACACCGATAGAAAGTGCATATGTCGTACCAATAGAATTTGCCCGGCTCCGGAAAAATAATTTAACCTTCACCGTGTATCCGCGTGCTGATCATTCGCTGACTGAACGCAAAAATGGAAAAGAGATTCCTCACTGGGATGAGATGTTGAACAAATTTTTCAATTGGGTGGCCACTCATCCTTATTAAATTAAAAGACAGTTTTTTTTTCAACTTTATTTCTTTATTCCCGTTTGTTCCTCTTATTTCCAATAAGAGGATTTGGTTTTCTGTTATCTTCTGGAGTAATAGTCCGCAATCACCATCATTGCTGCAATTTATTTTTCTCCATTCACAGTAACCAGTTCATCGTTTGAGACCTGGACAGTATCTATTGGTCGACAACAATAGAATACCCCTAATCCACGTAATCGTTCCCGATCGGGATTCCTATACTTGTCAAAATTGTGGTATAATGGCAGGAGAAACTTATCCATTCGACGGAAGAAAAGCAGCATATCAGACACATAAAAAAACCTTACTACAGGAGGTACCAAACGATATAGATAATTTCAAAACCGAATGTTCTGTTTGCAATAAAGGTGACTCAACTATTACTCCTACACCGTACATACTATACTCAAATGCCCGCTATCAAACAAAATGTTCGATATCGGGCATTTTTCATGTTGCAATATCTTTCAATTAATTCCAAATCAATCTATTAGCTGTGGCATTGGTCTTGTAAAGCACATGGAGAGTTTACGAGATTAATAAAATTGTTATATGGATACACTGATTGAAGAAAAGGTTATTAACCGAAAAAAGAAGAAACGGATACTGATTAGCTGCGTAGTGATTGCAATGCTCATTGCGACAGCGTGGTTAATTCGTTATTATTTTAAGCCTTCATTAACCAGGGCGGATTTTACCACTGCGAAGGTAACAACAGGCATAATTGAAAATACGATTAATGCTACAGGCGAGGTATTGCCTGAGTTTGAAGAAATTATTGCTAGCCCAATTAGTGCATCTATTAAGGATGTATTAATGGATGCGGGCAACAAAGTAAACAAAGGTCAATCGATCCTTACATTGGATAAATCGATAACACAAACAGCCTATGAGAAACTTCGTTTCCAAATGGAATCTAAGGAAAATGAAATTCGTAAGTTAAAACTCGACCTTGAGAAAAGCTTTTTTGATATTAAATCCAATAATTCCATCAAGCAGTTGCGCATTAGCAATTTAAAAGATGCCGTTTCTTCTGCAAAGAGATTGCTTAATGCAGGAGGTGGTACCAAAGAAGATGTAGAACGTGCCCAGCTCGATTTAAAAGTTGCGGAGCTTGAGAAATTGCAATTGGAGAATGAAATCAAAAGCAAGCAACAAACGATGAAAATCGAAATTAGAGAAGCGGAAATTTCTCTAGCAATACAAAGAAGTGATTTAGATGCATTAAAACGGAAACTTGATTTAGCCGAAGTGGTAGCCACTCGACAAGGTGTAATTACCTGGGTAAACAAAAATATTGGCGCAAGCGTCAACGAAGGCGAAGCATTAGTTCGGATTGCAGATTTAAGCGGCTTTAAGGTTGCAGGGAGTATGTCGGATAATATGCTAGAAAAAGTTAACAACCACATGGCTGCTATTATTCGTGTTGGAGATAAGTTGCTTAGAGGAAGGATCGTTAACATTTCGCCAGCAGTAAACAACGGCATTATTTCTTTTGATATCCAATTGAATGATAAAAGCAATGCCGCTTTAAGGCCGAATCAAAAGGTAGACGTGTTTTTAATTACCGACACTCGAAACGGCGTTTTACGTATCGCGAATGGGGCAGCATTCAATGGGTCAAACTTACAAGAGGTATTTGTCATCAACAATGGAATTGCCGAGCGTAGAACTGTGAAAACAGGTCTGAGTAATTTTGATTATATAGAGATAGTAAGTGGGCTAAAAGAAGGTGATGAAGTAATTACTTCTGATATGGCCTCCTATAAAAATGTTAAAACAATCACCATTGGAAACTAAGGATATGATGAAGAGAATTTTAGTTTTTGTTGTAGCGATGATAACAGGCATAAGCGCTCGTGCAGCTTTGCCGGACACCTTAACATTGTCATTAAGTCAAGTTGTTGCAATGGCCAAATCGAACTCCATAGCCGCAAAACAAGCGACTACTGTTAAAGAAACTAAATATTGGGAGTGGAGAACTTTCAGAGCTAATTACCAGCCACAATTGTCATTGCAGGGGATTTTACCAGGTTATACTAAAACTTATACACAGGTACAACAACCTAATGGAAGTATTCTATTTCAGCCAGTGCACAATGATAATTCCTCGCTTACACTTAATTTTAGTCAAAGTATAGCTGCAACCGGAGGCACCATTTATGGTACCACGCAATTGCAAAGGTTTGATGATTTTGATCGAAATAATGTGTTATATAATGGAATACCTTATGGACTTGGCTATACGCAACCTTTATTACAGTTTAATAGTTTAAAATGGGACAAGAAAATCGAGCCATTAAAGTTAAACGAGAGTAAGCAAGCCTATATAGAAACGCAAGAAAAAATTGCCATTACAGTTACCGAGTATTTTTTTGACCTTTTACTGGCGCAGGTAAATTTGTCCATTGCCGAAACGAACTTTGGTAATACCCAGCGTATATTAACCATTGCTGATATAAAATTTGAGTTAGGTAAGATTTCCAAAAACGAAATTCTTCAATTACAGTTAGAAGTGTTAAATGCAAAAAAAGCAGTAGGTACAGCAAATCGAGACGTAGAAATTGCGACTTTAAATCTTCGGAGCTATGCTGGAATTGGTGGAGAAGATAAGATTAAGCTCAATATGCCTGGTATTGTTCCGCAAATGACAGTTGCTGCCGACAAGGTATTGGCAGAAGCTTTTGAAAATAGGTCTGATGCAATAGCATTTGTACGCCTATTGGCAGAAGCACGAAGAGATGTCGCCAAAGCCAAAGGGGAAAATGGTCTTACTGCCACTTTGAGAGCAAATTTAGGATATTCGAATGCGAGCACCAGAATTTTCGATGTTTATCGTTCTCCAAAAAATCAACAGGCGATAGAACTGCAATTATCAATTCCCATAATGGATTGGGGAAGGTCTAAATCGAGAACAAAAACAGCATTAGCAAACGAGCAGTTTACAACTTATACCGTTGAACAAGATAAACAAACATTCAAACAACAGATCGTAACACAGGTAACCTTGTTTAATATGATGAAAGAGCAGATTTTGCTTACCGATACCGCAGAAAAAATTGCTGCCGAAAAGTATAAAATTGCCAGTGAGCGTTATGTGCTTGGTAACCTAAGTATCACCGATTTAAGCATCGCCTTTCAGGAAAATGACCGGGCAAAACGGGATTATGTCTCATCGCTTAGAGATTTTTGGGCGGCTTATTATCAACTTCGCTATTTGTCATTATATGATTTTGAACAAAATAAAAAAATAGCCTATTAATAAACTCTTATTTTAAAATACACCAAATGATACGTTTACAAAACATCGAAAAAGTGTACCGTACGGACACTGTCGAAACCCTCGCAATAAATAGTATTAACCTGAATATTGCTAAAGGTGAATTCCTTTCTATTATGGGGCCCTCAGGCTGTGGAAAAAGTACCTTACTTAACATAATGGGTTTATTAGATGAGCCTTCTAAAGGTAGTATTAGCATCAACGATCAAGATGTTAGCCAATTTTCAGATCAACGATTAGCGAAGTTTAGAAATGAAAAACTAGGCTTCATTTTTCAGAGTTATCATCTTATAAACGATTTGCGGGTGTTGGACAATGTAGAGTTACCACTGTTATACCGCAATTCGACCGCGAAAGAACGTAAGCAATTAGCTACGGCTGCGTTGGAAAAAGTTGGACTAAGCAACCGTTTAAAGCACTTTCCAAGCCAGTTGTCTGGCGGACAACGACAACGTGTTGCAATCGCAAGAGCAATTGTAGGGAATCCGCAAATTATATTGGCCGATGAGCCCACAGGTAATTTGGACAGTTCCATGGGTAATGAAATTATGGAAATCCTGATCAGTTTAAATGAAAATGAAGGTACCACTATTGTAATGGTTACCCACGACGAAAACATGGCGAACAAAACACATCGATTGGTTCGCCTATTTGATGGTTCACAAGTTCAATAAGCACTTTATGTTAAAAAATTATTTTAAAATCGCTATTGCGGTATTGAAACGAAGAAAATTCTTCACATTTATCAGTTTATTCGGAATCAGTTTTACATTGACGATACTAATGGTAGGTGTTGCCTTTCTCGATAAAGTGATTAGCCCAGATTATCCAGACTATAAAAGAGAGCGGTCGTTGTATGTGACCACTATGGAAATGTCGAACTCCAAAGAAGGGTGGTTAAATAGGTCTGGTATTTCTTTCTATTTTTTAGACCACTATGTGTCTCGGTTAAAAAATATGGAAATGATGGCCATTTCCTCTAACGCTCGATCATCCAATGCATATGTAAATAACAAGAAAATTGTGATAGACTATAAGCATACAAATGCTGATTATTGGAGGGTATTGGAATACCATTTTTTAGAAGGAAAACCTTATACCCAAAGTCAAATTGACAACGCAGAGTTTGTCGCAGTAATATCAATTAAAACAAAGCAAGCGTATTTCGGAGATGAGCCAAAAGTTGTTGGTAAATACATTTCTGCTGACAATATAAATTACCGCGTAATAGGCGTGGTTGATAATGTTCCAAAAACACTTCCCGGGCTTGCCGGGGATATGTATTTGCCATATACCGTGGCAAAAGACAACTACAACAAGCCTGAATTAATAGGCGGCTTTAATGCAGTGCTGCTAGCGAAAACAAAGGCAGATGTTCATAAGCTGAGAGAAGAATTTGATCAGATGATGAAAAAAATTCCAATCTCTACAAAAGAGTATGACGCAGTATATAGCCACGCTGATCCATATTTCACCAGTATAACCAGAAGGTTGGCAGGTGACGGAAAAGATTCAGGAACTTCTGCTGTAATCGGGATAGTTAGTCTTTTCGTGCTCATGTTTTTATTGTTGCCAACCATCAATTTAGTAAACATCAATATCACTCGTATTTTAGAACGTTCGTCCGAAATCGGAGTTCGGAAGGCTTTCGGAGCTTCTTCTAAAACACTGGTTTATCAGTTCATTGTGGAAAATATGATATTAACCTTTTTTGGGGGGCTAATTGGATTATTTCTTACAGTATTTGTCATTTATTTTATCAATGATTTACAGCTGATCGAAAATGTCTATTTGAAAATAAATTTTTCTGTGCTGTTGTATAGCTTCATCGCTTGTTTGTTTTTCGGATTGCTATCCGGTGTGTATCCGGCCTGGCGCATGTCTAAATTAAATGTAGTTAAAGCTTTAAAAGCACAATAATCTAAAAAGAAATTATCATGTTAAAACATTTATTTAAACTAATCTGGAATAAACGAAAGCAAAACTTCCTGGTTTTGTTCGAAATCCTTGTTTCGTTTTTAGTCATCTTTGCCTTATTTTCTTTCCTCACCTTTTACTATCAAAATTATACGAAACCTTTAGGTTTTGAGTATGGGCGTGTTTGGGCTGTTAACTATGATAATGAAGGTGTGACGAAGAATACCGACTCGCTACAAATATTTTATCGCAATTTGAAAAATTCGCTTAAAGCGATGCCACAAATTGAAGAGGTGACCTTTTCTAGTGCTAATTTTCCATATTCAAGCAGCAATATGAGTACTTCCGTATATAAAGACGGGAAGAGATTTGACTGGGTTAATTTATATACCGATGCCGAAGACTATGTAAAAGTTTGGAATGTAAAACTCATCGCAGGCAGATGGTTTAACGAAAATGATAAAGTGACAAAAAATAAAAGTATCATTATTAATGAAACTTTACAGGCAGCCATATTTGGCAAGGGTAGCGCGGTTGGTCAGTTACTTGGCGATTATGACGATAAGAACAGAATGCAAGTGATTGGTGTAGTACAAGACATTAAAGCCAATGGCGACTATTGGCCGGCGGGTAATGCAATGTTCGCTATATCAGATACTTCAGATTTTCGAAATACTAACAATATTTTGATCAAAGTAAGCGAAAATGCAAATGCTGCTTTCGAGAGCGAGTTATACAAGTTCATGACAAGTACTTTTAAGAATTCGACCATTGGAATTGAGCACCTTACCGAAATGCGTGATGCAAAAAATGAAGTAACGATTATCCCGATGATTATTTTTATTATCATAGCTGGTTTTTTAATCATCAATGTGGCTTTGGGCCTATTTGGTGTGCTGTGGTATAACATTAACAAAAGGAAGGGAGAAATTGGGTTGCGACGTGCAATTGGCGCAAGAAGGAATAGTGTTTCTTATCAATTGGTACAAGAAGCTTTAATTTTGGCAACTTTATCGCTGGCAGTGGGTTGTTTCTTCGCCGTTCAGTTTCCACTGCTCAACGTCTTCAATGTGCCTTCAAGTGTTTACCTCATTGCCATACTGCTAGCCGTAATCTTCATTTACTTGCTGGTTTTTGCTTGCGCATTATATCCGGGTAAACAGGCAGCGGCAATTCATCCCGCTATTGCATTGCATGAAGAATAATACTTATCTTAACTTGGTATATGATTCTAATTGTTGATGACGACATCGCCGTAAGGACCTCACTAACGCTTTTGTTAAAAGGGGCTGGACATGATGTGATTACAGCAAGTAACGCTATTCAGGCTTTTGAGCAAGTACAAACTCAAAAGCCTGAACTTGTTATGCTGGACCTAAATTTTTCTATAGAAACTTCTGGAGAGGAAGGCATGAGCCTGCTCAAACAGCTTAGGGCGTATGATAGCATTTTGCCGATCATTTTAATTACAGGTTGGGCCAGCATAGATTTAGCAGTAAAAGGTATGAAGTCAGGGGCGAACGATTTTATACACAAGCCTTGGAATAACGACTATGTGCTGCAATCCATCGCCACTTTGCTGCAATTAAACGGCAGCAAAAAAAACACTACAAAAACCAGAAAAGAGCTCGATAAAAAATATAGATTTCAGCAAATTATCGGGGAAGATGCAAGCTTATTAAACATCTTAGAAGTTATTGGAAGAGTAGCGGCTACCAATGCCTCTGTACTTATTACTGGCGAAAGTGGTACTGGAAAGGAGTTAATTGCGGAGGCAATTCATGAAAATAGTACCAGGAGTGGAAAGTCGTTTGTGAAGGTAAACTTAGGCGGTATTTCTACCTCCTTATTTGAAAGCGAAATGTTTGGGCATGTTCGTGGTGCTTTTACAGATGCACGTTTCGATAGGATGGGACGTTTTGAGATGGCACATAAAGGAACTATATTTTTAGACGAAATTGGAGACCTTGAAGCAAGTAGCCAGGTTAAATTACTTAGAGTTTTACAAGATAGAACTTACGAGGTGTTAGGAAGTAGCAGAGCAAAGACTGTTGATGCAAGAGTAGTGTGCGCAACGAATAAAAACTTAACTGAGCTGGTTCAAATGGGCGCTTTTAGAGAAGATTTATTGTATAGAATAAATCTTGTTACTATTCACCTGCCAGCCTTAAATGAAAGGAAGAACGATATTCCGTTGCTTGTGAATTTCTTCATCAACAACCTTAAAGAAATTTATAGCAGGCCGAAATTAACTGTAGCGCCTTCAGCAATGCGTTGGTTGCAACAATTGCCGTTACCTGGTAATATTAGGCAACTTAAAAATTTAGTAGAACGCACTGTACTTATAAGCGACAAAGATGAGCTGAGTGTTGACGATTTTCAAGGACAAATAAATCTTTCGCCCTTAAAAAACAATCATATTAAATTACCTGGAGTTGGCACTATTACGCTCGACCAGATGGAAGCTGAAATGGTAAAACAAGCGATGAAGTTTCATAAGAATAGGATTACCAAAGCTGCGGCGTCATTAGGCATTACAAGAAATGCACTATACCGTAGGCTCGAAAAGTATCAAATCCCTTTTAATGAAACTGAGGACTAAATATATCATCTTTATAGTAGCGCTTCATTTGGTTTGCCTGGTGATGAGCTATTTTATTTTTGAATCTCATAAACTGCTATTCATTTTAGCTGAAGCTGTTATCCTTGTTTCTATCGTTATTTCTTTGAATTTGTATAAACAGCTTATCAACCCTCTCGTTTATTTAAAACAAGGAGTTAATGCCATAAAGGATCAAGACTTTACCGTTAAGTTTTTGGCAACGGGGCAAAAAGAAGTCGATGAACTTGTGGATGTTTATAACCGGATGATTGATGAGCTAAGGACTGAGCGTACGAAACAACAGGAACAGCATTTTTTCCTTGAGAAGTTGATTCAAACTTCACCAACAGGGATTGTTATTTTGGACTATGATGGTGAAGTGAAACAAATTAATCCGAAGGCAAAAGAGATCATCAGTGCTTCCCCAAGTCTTTTAGAGCAGTTAAAATCGTTGCAGATAGGAGGTGCAAAGATTATTAGGATAGGTGGACCGCGTTCTTATAAGGTGCAGAAATCTAAGTTTATAGACCGCGGTTTTGAACGGGTTTTTATGATGATAGCAGAAGTAACTGCCGAAATCTTTGAAGCTGAGAAGAATGTCTATAGCAAAGTAATTCGGATGATGGCCCACGAAGTAAACAATACAGTAGGCCCCGTAAATTCTATCATGAACTCAGTATTGACACATCAACAAAATGACCCGATAACAAGTGATCAATTGTTGAATAATGCTTTGCAAGTAGCGATCGATAGAAACCAAAACCTAAATATTTTTATGCGCAATTTTGCGGATTTGGTAAAGCTTCCAGAAGCTAATAAAAAACAAATTAATTTGATAAGTCTCGTAAAATCCTTGTCTGAACTAATGCTTTTTTCTGCCAAAGAGAAGCAAGTTAAGATTGAATTGGTTTTGCCAAATGAACCCTATTACATTCAAGCCGATGCACAACAATTAGAACAAGCGCTAATCAACATTGTGAAAAATGCCATGGAAGCTATCGAACTTCAGGGATTGATTACCATCACACTAAACCCAATTGAACATCAGTTGGTAATTACCGACAACGGGGCAGGAATAGCAAAAGGTCACACAGAGCAATTGTTCAGCCCGTTTTTTAGCACAAAAAAAGATGGGCAGGGTATTGGACTAACCTTGGTGAGAGAGATCTTGTTGAATCATGGATTTGAATTTTCACTAAATACTGAAAGCGGGCTGACGAAATTTAGCATAGTGCTTAACTAAGCACTACTCTAAATCTGAAATACCGAATTCAATAAAGCTTCCGGTTAACCATTTAATAACTAATGATTTTCCTGCATCTTTTATCGTTTCCACACTTACGCCTTTTGCGAATCTCAATAATTTCTGATAAAAAACTCATGGCTCCCAATACTAACCGCATTGTAATCCCATTGCAACCATTTACTGCAATTACAAAAAGCACTGGAAGATGCTAAAGAACAGTTAGCTGAAAGTGAAGAATATGCGATATCTCTTGAACAAAGCCTGGAATCCTGCAAAATGACCAGCGTTCCTGAAAGTAGTTCGAACCTCAAAAATTGTTTTGATCTTGTGATAGAGGTTTCTCGCAAACTTGCGCCCACATGGGCTTCTGCCAATTTTAGTGTGAGAGAAAAAATACAAAAAATGGTTTTCCCCGATGGAATAGCTTATCATTTCAAAACCCGGGCGTTTCGAACTATTATAGTTAAAAAATGGTTTGAGCTAATACTACAACTGGCAAAGATTTCAGAAGATGATAAAAAGAACAAAGGCAGCATTTCTGCTGCCTTGTCCGGTTTGGTCGGGACGACAAGATTCGAACTTGCGACCCCTTGCACCCCATGCAAGTGCGCTACCGGGCTGCGCTACGTCCCGAATTTCTAAAAAAATGCCAACGATCTGCAGGCTGCAGACCCTTATTAGCCTCTTAATTGAAGGGGTTGCAAAAATAGGGTTTTTTAGAGTTTTTCTGAACCAAAAACAACCTTTATCTTCGCCCCTTAATGAACATACTCATTAAGCAAGCAAGGATAGTCGACCCCTCCTCCCCTTTTAACGGGCAAATCCAGGATATTTTTATTGAAAATGGCAGCATTGCTCAAATTGGCCCATCGCTTTCAGTAAAAGCCGATGAAGAGGTCTATATAACTGGCCTTCATGTATCGCCGGGATGGACCGATGTATTTGCCAATTTCGCCGATCCTGGATATGAATTTAAAGAAACACTGGAGACAGGCGCGGCAGCAGCGGCGGCCGGCGGGTATACACAGGTTTTGGTGATCCCGAATACCAACCCCTGTGTACACAGCAAATCAACCGTAGAATATATTATCCAGAAAAGTAAACCGCTTCCGGTGAATATCCACCCCATTGGCGCGGTAACCCGGAATACCGAAGGAAAGGAACTAGCGGAAATGTATGATATGCGTGCCTCCGGTGCAATTGCCTTCAGTGATGGTATTAATAGTATTCAGTCTGCCGGATTACTGGTAAAAGCGCTGCAATATGTAAAAGCGTTTAACGGCACCATCATCCAGGTTCCTGATGATAAAAGTATCAACCCGCATGGATTGATGAATGAGGGTATTGTTTCCACGCAACTGGGACTGCCGGGCAAACCCGCGATGGCGGAGGAACTTATCGTAGCGCGTGATATTAAACTGGCGCGTTATGCTGAATCCAATCTTCATTTCACCGGAGTCAGTTCGAAAAAATCGCTTGAATATATCCGGAGAGGAAAAGAAAGCGATGCGCCTGTGAGCTGCTCTGTCACCCCCTACCATCTTTTTTTCTGTGATGAGGACCTGCAGGGTTATGATACCAACCTGAAAGTAAATCCGCCCATCCGCAAAAAAGAAGACCGGGATGCATTAAGACAGGCAATTGCGGATGGAACGGTTGATTGCATCGCTTCACACCACCTGCCGCATGAATATGATAGCAAGGTGCTCGAATTCGAATACGCGAAATATGGAATGATCGGCCTGGAAACCGCTTTTGCGGTGTTAAATACAGCGATGCCCGAACTGGGTGCTGAAAAATGGGTAGCGCTTTTAGCAGTTAATCCTGCAAAATTATTTGGTCTGCCCGCAGTAACTATCGGGGAAGGTAATACAGCCTCGCTCACCCTGTTTGATCCGGCAAAAAAATGGACGGTCACTGCAAAAGATATTCATTCAAAATCGGCCAACTCTCCTTTTATCGGCAAAGAATTAACAGGAAAAGTGTTCGGCATTATTAATAAAAACAACATTGTTATCAATTAAGCAACTTATTGTTCATGAATAAAATTACCCCGCTGATAAAAGGCGCTATCACTGGTGTGCTGATGGCTGTTGCTTCATTCCTGATGGTAACCGCTAAAACGCCTGCCAACTACGGGATTTATATATTGTATGCCATTTATGCTGGAGGTATTGGCTGGACTTTATATGCCTATTCCAAATCCCCGGCGTATACAGGCAGTTTTGGAGGCATTTTCGGAGAGGGATTCCGTTGTTTTATTATTGTGACGCTGGTGGTAGTAGTATATACCATTATTGATATCAATATGCATCCTGAAATCGCGGCAGAAAGCCTCAGGCAGTATAAAGCCGATCTTGTCAAAGACGGAAATAAAACCCCCGCGGAAATAGAAGAGATTTATAACAGGGCTAAAAATGGCTTTCTCCTGGGGTCCATATATCCTGCAATTTTCTCAACTTTGATAACCGGTGCGCTTTTTACTGCCGCGGGAGCCGGCATACTAATAATGAGGAAAAAATAAAATGGATATATCCCTTGTCATACCATTATTGAACGAAGAAGAATCACTTCCGGAACTGACGGCCTGGATTGAGAAAGTGATGGCTGAACATAACTATTCCTATGAGATCATCTATGTAGATGATGGAAGCACGGATAATTCATGGAAAGTAATCGAAGCGCTGCGGCAAAATAACCACCAGATAAAAGGCATCAAATTTCAACGGAATTATGGTAAATCAGCCGGCCTCAACGAAGGGTTCAGGGCTGCACAGGGAGACGTGGTCATAACAATGGATGCAGACCTGCAGGATAGTCCCGATGAAATACCCGAGCTCCGCCGGATGATCGTTGAAGATGGATTTGATTTGGTGAGCGGCTGGAAGAAAAAAAGGTATGATAATAAGCTGACAAAAAATCTACCAAGCAAATTATTCAATGCGGCGGCACGTCAGACAAGCAAGATCAAACTGCACGATTTTAATTGCGGATTAAAATCATACAGTAAGCGGGTGGTAAAAAGTATTGAAGTATATGGAGAGATGCATCGGTATGTACCTGTGCTCGCAAAGGGAGCCGGCTTTCGCAAGATTGGTGAAAAAGTAGTGGAACACAGACCCAGAAAATATGGCGTGAGCAAGTTTGGCTGGACCCGTTTTATCAATGGCTTTCTTGACCTGATGACTATTTTCTTCATCGGCAAATTCGGAAAACGCCCCATGCACTTTTTCGGTCTCTGGGGTACGCTCTTTTTTCTACTCGGGTTTATATTTTCGATCTACCTGGTAGTATCAAAGATCATCGACTTTAGCTATCCCATCACCAACAGGCCGGGGTTTTACCTGGCCATGACATCTATCATCATTGGTATGCAACTATTTCTTGCTGGTTTTATAGGCGAATTGGTAACAAGAAATGCCCCGGGGCGTAATACTTATCTGATAGAAGAAAAGGCTGGACTGTAGTATACTCTGCTTGAAATGCGAATAGCCCTTTTAAAAAATCAACTTATCAATACCATTTCTCCCAATAAAAAAATAGTGATCATCGGCCCGGCCCATCCATTACGGGGAGGGCTCGCGACTTTTAATCAGCGACTAGCCAGCGAATTTACCCAACAGGGATATGATTGTTCGATCTATTCATTTTCGCTGCAGTACCCTGATTTTATTTTCCCTGGAACAACACAATACTCCAATGAATCCGCACCGCCAGAGATAAAGATCCATACGCTTATCAATTCCGTTCATCCATTCAACTGGATAAAAACCGGTAAACGCTTAAAAAAAGAAAACCCGGATAATATCAACGTTCCTTTCTGGTTGCCGTTGATGGGTCCTGCGCTGGGCACGATACTGAGAAGAGTAAGAAAAAATGGACATACAAAGATCATCTGCATTGCTGACAATGTAATACCGCATGAAAAACGGCCCGGCGATACACCTTTCACCCGCTACTTTCTTAAAAGCTGTGACGCGTTCATTACCATGAGTGAAAAAGTAATGAACGACCTGCGTTTTTTTGAAAAAACAAAACCGGCCAGGCTGGTACAGCATCCTTTATATGATACGTTCGGCCCTATTATCAGCAAAGAAGAAGCCCGGCAGCATCTTCAATTACCATTGCATGAAAAGATCATCCTGTTTTTCGGTTTTATCCGCAAATACAAGGGACTTGACCTTTTATTAGAGGCCATGGCAGATGAACGAATAAAAAACGCGGGCATCCGTTTACTCGTGGCTGGCGAATTTTATGATGATAAAAAATCCTATCTCGACCAGATTGATAAAACAGGCATAGGTGATCAACTCATCCTGAGAACTGATTTTATTCCCGATACACAGGTGCAATATTACCTCTGCGCCGCGGATGCTGTAATACAGCCTTATCGCAATGCGACCCAAAGCGGTGTTACACCACTGGCCTATCATTTTGAGCGGCCTATGATTGTAACAAACGTAGGAGGATTGCCCTCCCTGGTACCAGATAAAAAATCAGGACTGGTGGTAGAACCGGCCCCCGCGGCAATTGCAGATGGCATCCTTTCATTCTATCAATTAGGAGAGGATTATTTTATTCCGCATCTTCGCAGCGAAAAAAAGAAATACAGCTGGACTAATCTTGTGCAAGCCATTGAAGAACTGGCAACAGAAATCAGGTAGTCCCTTATCAATAAAAAGAAATTACGAGAAATGCTATACAGAAGCAAAGCTCCTTTAAGAATTGGTCTCGCTGGTGGTGGCACTGATGTAGCGCCTTACAGTGACCTGTATGGTGGCGCTATCTTAAACGCCACGATCTCCCTGTATGCCAATGCTACTATTGAGCCGATAGCTCAAAACAAAATAGTCCTGCAGGCCCTCGACCGGAAAGAAGAACAGGAGTTTGAATGGACAAGCATATTACCAATAGATGGACATCTGAGTTTGCTAAAAGGAGTTTACAACAGAATTCAAAAAGATTTTGGTATCCCGCAGCAAGGTTTCCGGTTGTCTACTTATGTTGATGCCCCGGCCGGCTCCGGGTTAGGCACTTCTTCCACCCTCGTGGTAGCTATTATCGGCGCTTTTACAGAGTGGCTGCGTTTACCTCTTGGTGAATATGATATGGCGCATTATGCATACGAGATCGAACGGGTTGATCTGAACCTTGCAGGTGGTAAACAGGACCAGTATGCTGCCACTTTTGGCGGTGTGAACTATATGGAGTTTGAGAAAAACGATAAGGTGATCGTAAATCCATTACGCATCAAACAACAATATTTGTTTGAACTGGAAAATAACTTATTGCTTTATTATACAGCTACCAGTCGTGAATCCGCAGACATTATAAAAAAACAAACCAAAAACGTAGTTGATAAAAAAGACAGTTCTATCGAAGCCATGCACCAGTTGAAGCTGCAGGCACAACAAATGAAAGAAGCTATATTAAAAGGAAAGCTGAACGCGATTGGTGAAATTCTTGATTTTGGGTTTCAGCAAAAAAGACAAATGGCTGAAGGGATCAGTAATCCCCTGATGGAAGAAATTTATGAATCCTCTAAAAAAGCCGGTGCAACTGGGGGCAAGATTTCCGGGGCCGGTGGTGGTGGGTTTATGATCTTCTATTGTCCGGGTAATACCAAATACGAAGTAATTAAATGTCTTGAAAAATTCGGCGGCAGGTACCGCAGGTTCCAATTTACAAAACATGGCCTGACAACATGGACTATTTAGAGAATTCTTTAGTTCGTAATTATCACAATCCAGTTATTTCAGTTCTTTTAGCTATAAGAAATTCATATAAAATAAAAACAGGAAGATTGGCATAGAATGATAACAGGTGTAGCCTAAAACAGCTTAAATTTTCAACCCTATTTTTAAATCATATACTATGGAAAAGATAAAAAGTATTATACAGGCATCAATAGATACAAAGCAGCAGCTTCTTCAAAATGAATCGCTCCTAAAAACAATCGACGAAATAGTAAATGTTACTGTTGCGGCTTTTAAAAAAGGCAATCGTGTATATTTCTGCGGCAATGGAGGCAGTGCCGCAGATGCTCAACACCTGGCCGCGGAATTCTCCGGGCGTTTTTATATCAACAGGAAAGCATTGCCCGCTGAAGCATTACATTGCAATACTTCTTATCTCACTGCAGTAGGCAATGATTATAGCTTTGATGTGATCTATTCGCGCCTTATAGATGGTATCGGGCAAAAAGGCGATATACTCTTTGGCCTTTCAACCTCCGGCAACTCGGCCAATATCGTAAAAGCATTTGAAAAGGCAAGAGAAATGGGGATTGTTACAGTAGGTTTTACCGGTAATAGCGGTGGCCAGTTAAAACCGCTGAGCGATTACCTCGTTAACGTTCCTTCTACAGACACTCCTCGTATACAGGAAACTCATATCATGGCCGGCCATATTGTTTGCCAGTTAGTAGAAGAGCGATTTTTTACGACTGGTTCCTGACATGATCTATCAATGATCACTTTTTTAAGCACGCGAACTAAAGAATATTATCCCCTGCAATGACTCTTACAATTTCAAACAAAATACCAACTACCGGTGATCACTGGTTGAACGGTCAAGCGATTATTTTAGCCGGCGGTTTAGGTACAAGATTGAGAGATGCCGTGCCCGACCTCCCCAAGTGTATGGCTCCTGTTGCCGGCAGACCCTTTCTTTTTTATGTGATCAATTACCTGCGCAGCCAGGGTATTGCCAGTTTTATATTTTCGCTGGGCTATAAACACGAGATCATCGAAGCTTACCTTGCCGCTGAGTTCTCCCGCCTTCATTATACCTGCGTTATCGAAGAAGAACCGCTGGGTACCGGAGGTGCTATTCAACTTGCCTGTTTACAGGCCGTATCAGAAGACCTGGTAGTTACCAATGGGGATACTTTATTTAAAGCGGATATTCCCGCGCTACTATCTTTTCATCAGCAGCATAAAGCAGCTTGTACACTTGCGCTCAAGCCAATGGAAAATTTTGACCGCTACGGTGTAGTGGAAGTCAACAAACAGGGAGTAGTAACGGATTTTAAGGAAAAACAATTTTATGAAAGCGGCACCATCAATGGTGGTCTGTATATACTCAATAAGAATAGTTTCCTGGCAAAAGGATTACCGAGTAAATTCTCGTTCGAAAAAGATTATCTCGAAAAAGAATTTACACATGGAGCTATCAGCGCCCTGCAACAGGATGAGTATTTTATCGATATTGGCATACCAGCCGATTTTAAACAGGCGCAGTCAGATCTGAAAAAATTACCGCTTGATCTCAGCAGGGTCGACAGCAGCTGGACGCTTTTGCTTGATCGGGATGGCGTGATCAACCTGGATAAAGAAGGCAGTTATATTTTTAGCCCGGATGAGTTTGTTTTCATGGAAGGAGCTCCTGACTTTTTTAAAGCCCTGACAGAAAAATTCCGTTATATCATTGTGGTCACCAATCAACGTGGTGTTGGGCGCGGTCTTATGACCGAAGACGCGTTAAAGACCGTACATGATAAAATGATAGAAGGTATACACGGAGCGGGTGGAAAACTGGCAGCTATCTATTATGCAACGGCCAATAATAATCTCGACCCGGAAAGAAAACCCAACCCCGGAATGGCCCTTCGGGCAAAACATAATTTCCCTGATATTGACCTGGATAAGACCATCATGATCGGGAACAATTTGAGCGATATGCAGTTTGGGCGGAATGCGGGACTTTATACCATATTCCTGAGTACCACCAATAAAAAAATCAGTCTCCCCCATCCTGACATAGACCTGATGTTTGATACGCTGGCTGATTTTGCTAATGCTTTGTAAAAATTTGCGCTGAGCGGCCTTTCACGGGTATATCCCTGACCCAGGAGATAATTTTACATGCTTTTTGACGTTACTATCCGTCTGTTCAGCCGATAGACCTGATTTTACCTGCATCTTCCGGTCCGGCATCCGGATTATGCCCTAACTTTATAATACAATTAATCTCTGTGAAAAAAGCCCTATCCACATTTTCTCTTTTTTTCCTGCTCCTGTTAAGTACAGGGCAGGTGGCCTACTCACAGATCCTTCCGGCCGACCGGAAAAAATTAGTTGCTAAAGAAGATACCTTACAGGAATATTCCCGCTACCTCGTAACAGATACACTGACTGAAGACCGCATGTACTCCGACAGCCTTTTTACCCGTGCGCTGGTACGGGCATTACAGGTCAGAAACTCTTTTTTTTATCCATTTGATTCAGTACTGGGCGTTTCGAAATTATATGCCCCCGATTCCACATTTCGCATATTTACCTGGAACCTGCAATTCGATGACTACTATTCCAGGCAAAAAGGCGCTATTCAAATGCGCACAGCAGACGGATCCTTAAAGCTATTTCCACTGCGGGATGTATCGGAGTTCACCGACAAGCCACAGGACTCCTTACGCGACCGGCTCAACTGGATAGGGGCTGTATACTATAATATAATAAAAACGGATTTCCGTGGTAAAAACTATTATACATTGTTTGGTTTCGATCCTTACAGTGCAATGAGTTCGAAGAAATGGATAGATGTGTTAAGTTTCAATGAGAAAAAAGAACCGGTTTTTGGCGGCCCCTTATTTTCATATGAGAAAGACAGCGTAAGAAAAGCGCCGCAAAACCGGATAGCACTGGAATATAAAAAAGACGCGAGGGTCTTAATGAATTACATCGATGATCTCGGGTTGATCCTTGTTGATCATCTTATCTCAGAAACAGATGAACCCGATCACCAGTGGACTTATGTACCTGATGGTGACAATGAAGCCTATAAATGGGAAAACGGGAAATGGATGCATATCGACAAAGCCTTCGATTTTAAGATCGATATGACAGGCGTGGACCCTTATACCGGTAAACCGCCTATGGCTGATCCCATACTTGACTCCAAAGGCAATAAGGATGAAAAGAAGTTACAGGAAAAGTCTGACAGGAATAAAGAGAAAGAGAAAAAGCCAGTCAGGAAAGATAACTAAGCCGTTACCGGAATCATCATCAATCTTCCCGGAGGATATGCCGGACAAGGATTTTTTAACACGGAAGCACTGGTGATTTTTCTTTGTATAAGCAGTCATCTATTCTCCTGAAGAGTATGAATATTGTGTCTTAAAATAAGGAGACACGGATCGGGCAGATTCGCTAAAGAATTTTGAGTCATTCCTTGCCTCCCAATTTTAAATTAGCCTGTTTTTTATGCCCGAACAAACTATGGTTTGCTGATACAAAGAAAAATCACCCGCGCCTCCGTGTTAAAACCATGCAAGTGAGCCTCCAAAATCTCTCAAGACCGTATCTATCACCTAAGTGTAACCCGTTATTAAAAAGTTAGCTTCAACTTTTTTCACACTGTACTATATTAACATTTCATTTACTCCCCGCGCATATACAGGTAATTATCATTGTAGCCTATATTTGCGTGGTTCCGTTAATGCGTAAAATACTTCACCATACCATCTTATGGGTCATAGCGCTCTCCATACTCAATACGAGTATTGATGTGATGGAATTCAATTTACCACTCGCAGGTACTGGCCAGCAGGAATCACAGTACAATGAAATAGAGAGCATCGTGGAACTGGTACTGGATGAAACCAGTGATCATGAAAAAAACTTACCGGACAACAAAAACAACGATCAGCAAAGCATATTGAAGAAATCAGTCGTCTTCGACTTTTCGCTACCACAGAAAAAAGAAAAATTACTCTCTCCCGATATTATTCATCTGAATAACAAACCCCAGGCTGTGAGCGGCAATACACTGCTGCCTGAAGGGTTTACCAGGCTTATTGTACAGCCTCCTGATCTCGGCTAAATATCTTCCGGCTTCTCTTACCGTTTCATCGCGATAGCGATGAAATACATCATGCACGATTGTCTTGTCGTCTAACCCGATTGATAGATGACTTAACCCAATACAGAAAGAATGAAAAAATTAATTTCATTATTTCTTTGCCTGGCTGCTTGCGTAGGATTGTCTGCGCAAGGCAGCGATACTATTCGCATAACCTTATCACAGGCAGAAGAAATATTTTTACACAAGAACCTCCTGCTCCTTTCGCAACAATACCAGGTAGACGTTGCGAAAGCTGGTGAGATACAGGAAAAATTATACAATAACCCCCAGTTCAGCGCGGAATTTGCCGCCTATGGCGCCAATAAAAAATGGTTTGATGTTGGCGCTGCCGGTCAGAAAACATTTGGTATCGACCAGCTTATTATACTGGCAGGGAAAAGAAATAAACGCGTACTACTGGCCAGGGAACAAACGAATGAAGCGGGCCTGGCATTCTATGACCTCCTGCGAACCCTGAAATATGAGCTGCGGCAGAATTTTTATACGGTCGCTTATGCCTCGGAACTCGTGAGTAAGTATGATGAACAAATGCAACTGCTGCAACGGATCATCAGCTCTTACGACGAACAGGCTATTAAAAGGAATGTACCTCTGAAAGATGCCGTCCGGTTAAAGACCGAATATATACAGTTGAGTGCAGACCGCAACTCTATCATCATGGAATCGATCGGCGCACAACAAAACCTGCGTCTACTCCTGGATACATCGGCTAATATTATGCCGTTAAAAGAAGACTGGCCTGCCCGCATTGCCCCTGCTCCAACAGTGCTGATTGAAAAAGCAATCGCCGGCCGCAGTGATATGAAACTGCAGGAAAGCCAGGTAAAACAGGAGCAATTGAACTATAATCTCCAGAAAGCGATGGCCACTCCTGATCTGAGCATAGGTGCCGGGTATGATCAGAATGGTAGTTATATCAGGAATCTCTATACACTCCGCACTGCTATTGAACTTCCCCTGTTTAACCGCAACCAGGGAAATATCAAAGCGGCAAAAGCCAGGATACAGGCCACGGAGCTTGCAAGGGATTACAAACAAAAAGAAATAGAGAAGGAAGTACTCGGTAGCATGGCAAGAATGCAGGAAGCCGAGCGGGAATACCAGGTATCGCAGCAAAGTTTTAATAAAGACTTTCCCGAAGTGAACAGAGCTGTTATTGAAAATTTCAACAAAGGCAATCTCAGTATTCTTGAATTCATGGACTTTTTTGAAAACTACAATTCGGCTATCCGTCAACTCAACCAATTGCAGAAACAACGAAGGTTGGCCTGGGAAGAACTGGAGTTTACTGTAGGTACAAGTCTCGACAATTAACTACCCTTAACTATTAAAAGAACATTTATGAAAAGAATCTTAATAACCTACAGCTTCATAACTGTAGCAAGCGCGCTATTGATCAGTTCCTGCAAGGGTCATGCTGAAGAAGAAACGAATCCAAAATTTATTCTTACCGATACCATGCTGAGTAAAATCAGTATCGACACCGCCACTTTACAAATAGTAAAAACAGAACTCCGTTTTTCCGGCAAAATAACTCCGGAAGATAATAAGATGACCAGCGTATTCCCCGTCGTTGCGGGATATGTTACCAAACTCAATGTATCTCTTGGTGACTATGTAAAAAAAGGACAGGTACTGGCTACTATCCGCAGTACGGATATTGCCGATTTTGAAAAACAACGCCGGGATGCTGAAAATGACCTGCTGGTCGCAAAAAAGAACCAGAAGGCCACCCAGGAATTATATGATTCAAAATTAAATACGGAAAGAGATGTTACCGCCGCCCAGAAAGAAGTGGAAAATGCGACGGCTGAGCTGAACCGGGTAAACGAAGTATTCAATATCTACCACGTGAAAAATGGCTCTTTTTACAATGTCGTATCTCCTATCAGCGGGTTTATCATAGATAAGCGTATCAATGCCGACATGCAATTACCGACCGGTTTTAGTGAAAGCATTTTTACAGTAGAACAGATGGATGAGGTATTTGTAACAGCTAACGTTTACGAAAAAGATATTCCCAACCTGGCTCTGGGCATGCCGGCGGAAGTGGAACTGGTAAGTTACCCCGGGAAAAGAATAGCCGGTAAGATAGACAAGATCCTGAACATACTCGATCCCGAAACAAAGACCCTGAAAATACGTATCCGCCTGCCCAATCCAGGGTACCTGTTAAAACCGGAGATGGCAGCTACGGTTTACATAAGCAAAGATGATGAAACTAAAAGACCGGCTATTCCGGCAGGGGCCGTTGTTTTTGATAAAAGTAAAAACTATGTAATGGTCTATCACGGCAAAGACAGTATTGAGACCCGTATAGTAGAGCCATTGAAGACCACGGCAGGCATTACCTACATTGAAACAGGATTAAGCGAAGGTGAAAGAGTTATCGGAAAGAATGCGCTACTGGTGTATGATGCGATCAATGACTAAAGAATCCGGAGTTCAGTGTCTGAGGTTTAAAGTTCGAAGTTCGAACCGGGTCGTTATGCAATAAAGAGTCGATGCTCACTTAAAAACAAAATCAATGAACAAGTTTATTCGAAATATAGTCGCGTTCTCATTAAAAAATAAGTTCTTTATTTTCTTTATGACCGGCGTGCTGATCATTGCCGGTATTGTCAGTTTTATCCGTACCCCTATTGAAGCTTTTCCAGACGTCACCAATACACAGATCGTCATTGTGACCCAATGGCCGGGACGCAGCGCCGAAGAAGTGGAACGGTTTGTAACAAGACCTGCTGAAGTCGCCA
>CAZGSG010000048.1:0-26551 GCA_964528095.1 uncultured Terrimonas sp. | reverse complement strand
CATTTAATCAGCTCACTGAAAACAAAACTACCTGATACAGAAGGATACCAGTATGAATTATTCGCTACCGGGAGTGTTGATGAGTTATCATTACGAACCGAAGCATCCACAAAATAGATATCCTTATAGCCTACTGATACCATCGCGTACATACTCTTTATTTCTTTTCTCAGCAGGTATGAGTTGTTGACAGGGCGATCAATGGAGGCGGCAATATTATAAAAACCCGGAGATGATAAACCGCCTACTGTTGATTGTGATAAATAAGTATATCTTCTCTTGTACATATTCGCTCCAAGATTACCATTCAGCGATAAATCACCCCATTTCTTATTGTACTGCGCCAGGAACTCAAAATTCAGTTCCTTATTCTGGTATTTACCGACTGAATAAGCGGGTATTCTCCGGCCGCCAAAAGCTGTACGCTCTTCTATATTTTGTGTATACATGTCACCCCGTAGAAAACCACTCAACTTCAGTTCAGGCAATAGCTGGTAATTAAGCCCCACGTCACCAAAGAAACGATCCCTGTTATCATTGCTCAGGTTTTCATAAGAATCAAAATAGGGGTTATCCCAGTAAGGAGGTTTGAAGTTTGTGATCAGACCGGTTGTAGTACTGGGGCGGTTAAGATTCCAGTGTTTAAATGTTCCATCTGCATATTTATAATCTTCCAGGCGATTCATGTCGATATTCCGCTGAAACCACTGCAGCAGGTATCTTGCACCGTATTCGGAGCCCTGGGTAGGGCGCTGCGCTTTATTCGTTGCGTAATTGATATTTGTACTTAAGTTCAGCTTTTTGGTAAGGTCCAGTCCGGCGCTAAGTCCAAGATTATTCCTGCGCAGCCAGGTATTGGGTTCCACCCCTTCTATCCTCGTATCATTGAAACTTAATCTGAACGTTGAATTTTCATTACCACCTGACACAGTAATGCCATTGTTGATATTGGAGCCTGTTCTGAAAAAATCCTTTACATTATCCGGGTGAGCAACGAACGGAGTTGTTTTTCCAAAATCAGGATCTAATGGATAAAAACTAAAGATCTGCCTGGCAAGCGTACCATCCATTAAAGGTCCCCAGCTTTCATCCACCGACATATCTACATATTTATCACCATTGGGAAGTGTTCTCCATGTCTGACTGGAACCTCCGCCGTACATATTTTGCAATGGCAGGAAATTGCCAGCCCTGTCAAGAGAGAAAGCAGAGCTTAATTGCACTACAGGTTTCTTTGCTGTTTTAGAGCCTTTCTTTGTTGTGATCAGGATCACACCATACTGACCCCTGATACCATAGAGCGCGGAAGCCGCTGGCCCTTTTAATACATTTACCGATTCGATATCTTCAGGATTTACATCCTGTGATAAATTACCATAATCGGCTTTATCGCTTGATGCGAAATTAGCATTCGAAATAGGCGTTCCGTCTACCACGATCAATGGCTGGTCAGCACCTCCGAGAGAATTTACACCCCGGATCTTTATCTTCTGCGTGCCCCCCATACTCGCGCCAGAAGAACCCGTAACCTGCACGCCCGCTATCTTTCCGGCGAGTGAACCGATCACATTCGTCTCCTTGGTCAGGGTAAGGTTTTCTCCCTTTACACCTTGAGTAGCATACCCTAATGACCGCTGTTTACGGCTAATACCCAATGCAGTGACGACTACTTCCGACAAAGCGCCGGTTTCTTCCAATTGAACACTATAGGACGAAGCACTGCTCACGATGATCTCTTTGCTTGTGAATCCGGTAGAAGAAACAATTAATACCACGTTATCGCCAGATACAGTTATTGTAAACTGTCCATCATCGCCTGCAACTGCAGAGGTACTGGTCCCTTTTTGTTGAATAGTAGCAAAAGGAATGTTCTCCTGCTTACTGTTTTTAACTGTTCCGGAAATTTGCCTGGTTTGTGCCAGCACACTTAGTGGAAATAGAAGGAGAAGCCAGCTAATTAAATAGCCGCTACGCATTGACTTTCGCATAAAATAGTAGTTTTAGTTGATCCAACAGAAGACATGAAAATTAAAGAAATTGACGCATAGAAATCATGCGTTTTTGTGCAAAAGACAAACTATTATTCAGTCGCATTCGCCGTTTACCTGCACAATATCGCATAGCAAAAAATTTACCATTTTTGGAATAATCTCAATAAAGTTGGCCGGAATCAACTATCAGGCAATAAATTTGTTATCCAATTGATACAATTAGCTTTTAAGAACCTTTAAAAATCATAGTTTATGGCATTCACATTACCCGCTCTTCCTTATGCAACAGATGCACTGGAACCGCATATTGACAAACAAACCATGGAAATACATCATGGAAAACATCACCAGGCTTATGTAGACAATCTTAATAAAGCCGTTGCAGGTACAGAAAATGAAAATAAATCGCTGGAAGAACTGGTAGCAAATGCCGGCAAGATCTCTCCCGCGGTCCGGAATAACGGAGGAGGTCACTGGAATCACAGTTTCTTCTGGCAACTTCTTTCTGCAAATGGTGGAAAACCTGCTGGTGCATTAGCAGATGCAATCAACCAGGCATTTGGCTCGCTTGAAGCATTACAGGAAAAAGTAAATGCAGCAGGCGCCACAAGATTCGGTTCAGGCTGGGCATGGCTTATTGTAAAAGATGGCAAACTCGAAGTAAGTTCCACGCCTAACCAGGATAACCCTTTAATGGATGTAGCAGAAGTGAAAGGCACTCCTATATTAGGTATCGACGTATGGGAACATGCTTATTATCTTAAATACCAGAATAAACGCCCCGATTATTTAAAAGCAGTATGGGCTGTGATCAACTGGGCTAAAGTAGCTGAGCATTATGATGCAGCAAAAAAATAATACAACAGATTAAGTGTTTCTATTTAATAAAAGAACCGTTCAAAAATTTTTGAACGGTTCTTTTATTTATTGGCCAGCTTAACAATGATGCTGACTATACATTAAAAGTATTTTGTTTTGCCTGGCATAGCTACCGGGTAAAAACCATCGGCGTTAGGCAGTACAGGAGGGGTAGCATCCCATGCAAATGTTTTTGGCATGATGTCTATTCCTGAATTGATTGCTTTATCCCATTCTATCTGCTGGCCGCTATAAGTAGCCATTCTGCCCAGTATAGATGTCATTGTACTCTTTGCCCCGTTCTCCGCATCAGCAAATTTGTATTCTCCCTTGGCTATCGCTGCAAATAATTCGTCATGTTCTGTCTGGTAGGGATTGTTCTCTCCTTTTTTATCAAACCGGTACAGTTCTTTTCCCTTTGCATCCTTGATCGTTGCTTCGCCGCAACGGATAATCCCTTTTGTACCTATCAGCATCTCATCCACCCTGCTCATTGTACCTGGAATATGGCGGCACTGGCTGTTCAATATTGACCCGTCAGCATATACAAATTCCACGTAGTGATGATCAAAGATCTCGCCGTAGTCTTTTCCTGTTCGCACTTGTCTTCCACCCATGCCCTGTGCTTTTACAGGATATCCGCCCTTGAACCAATTCATCACATCAATATTATGTATGTGCTGTTCATTGATATGATCGCCACAAAGCCAGTTGAAGTAATACCAGTTTCGCATCTGGTATTCCATTTCTGTCTGTCCCTCCTTTCTTTTATTTACCCATACACCATCATTGTTCCACCATACCTGTGCCGAAGTAATATCTCCGATCTGTTCTTTTCTTTTGTATAATTCGCGATAGGAATTCTGATAATGTCGTTGCAGGCCGACCACCACGTTCAGTTTTTTTTGTTTGGCTATTGCTGCGGCATCCAACACTCTTTTTATTCCCGCAGGATCAGTAGCAACAGGTTTTTCCATAAAAATATGTTTCCCCTGTTTTACTGCTTCTTCAAAGTGTATTGGTCTAAAGCCCGGAGGTGTTGTCAGGATCACCACATCTGCCAGTGGAATTGCTTTGAGGTATCCATCAAAGCCGGTGAATTTTCTATCTGCAGGTACATCTACCTTGTTCTTTATTGCGCCGTCTGCGGTATCTTCATCGGTGAGTGTTTTATAGCAAGACTCCAGCCTGTCGCTGAACGCGTCGGCCATGGCTACCAGCTTTACGTTCTGTTTGGATAATAACGCCTGTGTAGCGGCGCCTGTGCCTCGTCCACCGCAACCGATCAACGCCACTTTAATGACATTGTCAGAACCGGAAAAGAAATTGGCATTTCCAAATAAAGGTGCTGCGATCAATCCGCCGGCAATAAGAGAAGATTGTTTTACAAACTCCCTGCGACCATTGTTGTTTTTATTATCCATATGGCTGTTGTTTTTTTAGAATCCAAGATATGTTTGAAAAAAAGTTGTTGCTTCTTCCTGTGTAGGTTGTTTCACCGGGCGAATGATCCGGAAGCCTACAAATGGAGCATCGGCATTCCACCACCTGCTTTTAGGGATCTGCGGATCACGCCGGTTCCAAACCGGATCAGACATTACCCGGTCAGCACTGCGCAGAGTTTTTGCTTCATCTTTGTAAGTACCGCCCTTTACAATGCGTGGGTACTTTTTCTCCGGTGTTCTTACAGGGTCTTTTATATCAGCCGGCAGCGTAGAATAAAAATCTTCCTGGTACTGATCTAATACCCACTCACCTACATTGCCGAGCATATCATACAAACCCCAGGCATTGGGCTTCTTTAAACCGATCTTGTGATAACGGTCTTCGCTATTGCCGGCATACCATGCATATTCTCCCAATTTTGCCGCATCGTCACCAAAAGGATAGATTGTAGTTGTTCCTGCCTTGCAGGCATATTCCCATTCTGCTTCTGTAGGAAGACGGAAAAAAATACCTGTTGTATTATAGAGCCATTTGCAATACATGATCGCTCCATATTGCTGCATACTGTTGGCAGGAAATCCGCCTTCTTTTCCCATACCCAGCGTAAGATCGATATAAGGCGAACTGGGTCTTGTTACCGCATCTGTCGGTATGTTCTGGCTCAATGATGCGTCATTAAAAAAAAGATTGTATTCATCAAAACTCACCTCATGTATCCCCATCCAAAATGCGCTGACCCGGACAGTATGCTGAGGTTGTTCATCCTTTTCTTTCAACTTATCCTTTGCTGAACTGCCCATACTAAACGTCCCTGCAGGTATAGGCACAAGTGTAAATTTTATCGTAGAGCCTGGAATAGACTGCTCATACTTCACAAAGGAAGTATCCGTTGTGTTCTGTCCATTCGTGGCCAAACAAAGAAGAACGCCCAAAAAGAGTAGTAGCCGACTTTTCATGTGCCCTGTTAAGGCAGACAAGTTACCAATTGAAAGAATAAGAGCGAAGGAAGAAGTGGTATTTTTTTATTCAACCGTTTGTGTAGATCAAACAGCAGGTCTTTCCAGAATATCCCTTATCTCCTTCCTACAAAAGATTGCTGAAATAAAAGTATATGCCTAAATTGAAACTTAAATCAACAAAATGGACCGCAGAAATTTTGTACGTAAAGGAATCCTTGCCAGCGCTTCAGTTACTGCAGCCTCCTCTCTATTTGGAAGGGAAAAAGAAAATAGTACACAGGCAGATAAAACATTCAACCTGGATTATGCCTTTCACGATGGTATGTTTAAAAATAGCGGCGGCAATGATTTTATCGACCAGATCAAATTCGCTTACGACAAAGGTTTTCGTTCTATTGAAGACAATGGCATGACCGGGCGACCCGTAGAGCAGCAATCGAAGATTGGCGAGACCCTTTCCAAAATGGGAATGAAAATGGGTGTCTTCGTTGTACCTAAAGGCGGCAATTCGGCCAATTCACTTGCGGCAGGTAAAAAAGAATATATCGATATTTTTTTACAGGGTTGTAAACAATCACTGGAAGTAGCCAAACGGGTAAATGCAAAATGGGTAACCGTAGTACCGGGTGATTTTGAAAGAAACCTTCCTATCGGCATCCAGACCGGCAACGTAATCGATGCGTTGAAAAGAGGTGCTGAGATCCTGGAACCGGCAGGACTGATCATGGTACTGGAAGCATTAAGCGATAGCCCCAATCTTTTCCTGCGTACAACTGACCAGGCCTATGAAATATGCAGGGGCGTAAACAGTCCTTCCTGTAAAATACTATACGACACTTATCATATGCAAAAAAATGAAGGTAACCTGATAAAGTATATTGAACTAGCCTGGAATGAGATCGCTTACTTTCAGATTGGTGATAATCCAGGTCGTAAAGAGCCAACTACCGGTGAGATCAATTATAAAAACATCTTCAAATACATTTACGGAAGAGGGTATAAAGGAATAATGGGCATGGAACATGGAAACTCAAAGCCGGGAAAAGAAGGAGAACAGGCGTTGATAGATGCTTACCGGTATAGCGATAGTTTTTTATAAAAAGGTGAATAGGATCTCTGCATTTTTGCTATAACTACATTATCCTTTCGCACCAGAGATTACAGGCTTTTTTTTGTAAACTTCTTTCCGCCTTCATCCCCCTGTTCTAAGCATGGCCGCATATTCATTGGGCAGCTGACTGTCTTCTACAGCCTTTGCTGCTTTTTCCACATCATAGGTAAATCGTATAAATTCCACGTCAATACTTTTCTTATCATTGCGGTTGCTGTGCTCATTTATATGAAGCAATACATAACACCCCCGCGGATCTCCATCTTTGGGTTTGCCCACAGAACCTATATTAATGGCATGTCGCACAGCAATGTTTTCATCCGCCTTCGCAGGCAATACCCGGTGATAGGGTTGATGTGTATGACCGAAGCACATGATATCGGCATCAGCCTCCTGCATGATGCGTAAAAGACTTTTTTCATCCCTGTCCTCAAAAATATATTCATTTATTCTACGGGGACTGCCATGTACCAATAGTACATTCAGCTTATCATTGTTCAGTTGAAATTCCATCCGGATATGCGCGGGCAGTGCGCGCAGGTATTTTCTTTCTTCCTGCCCTATGATTGAATTAGTATAGGCTATTGAAATTTTACCCATCTCTTTTTCCGGCTCTGTTTTATATGCACATCCACAATCGTCGCTCGACCTGCCAATGCCAAAATCATAGTTACCGGCGATGGTGGGTATACCTCGTTTCCTAATGATATTGATGACCTCGTTGGGCCAGCTATTGTATCCTACCAGGTCTCCCAGGCAATAAATAGCATCAGGTCGTTGTTCATCCATATTTTGCAGGCATGCTTCCAGGGCAGGCAGGTTTGCGTGGATATCACTGAAGAGCGCGATCTTCATATACTTTTATTTAAAATCGTATTATTTGTTACCGAATATTATTGCAGGCGCATACTTGTTTTCTATTTATACTTAGCAGCATTGTTTGCCGGCCTGATCAAAGCAACTCGCATATTTTATTAATTACAACATCAGGTTCACAAAACTGTTAGTTTTTCAGCAGGTTTCTCCGCATAGACAGTAATACTGTAAATACCCGTATTGTTATTTCTGAACACAATTATTTCCTCTGGTGATAAATAGGCGGATAAAATATCATCGGGTATTACTATAGGTTTTTCCTTTTGTAGCTTAACTGCAGAAAAGCCATTAGCCTTGATCAACTCCAGGTAGGATTGTTTCTGAATAGCCCCGGAAACACAACCAGCATACATTTCCGCTGCTTGTTGAATAGACTGCGGCAGGTCACCGTCCAGTACTATATCAGAGATACTGAAATGACCGCCTGGTTTTAATATCCTGAATATTTCTTTGAACACACCATCCTTATTGGGCACCAGGTTCAGGACACAGTTACTTACTACTACATCAACCTGGCCGGAGTTCACCGGTATGTCTTCGATATCGCCATATATGAACTCAACATTATTAAATCCAAGTTTAACCGCATTGATACGGGCTTTTTCTATCATGGCGGGTGTGAAATCAATTCCGATCACTTTACCAGTCTCCCCTATTTCGTGCAAGGCGATAAAACAATCATTGCCCGCGCCACTTCCCAGGTCGAGCACCGTATCTCCTTTTTTGATTTTTGCAAACCGGGTGGGCAGGCCACATCCAAGTCCCAGGTCGGCATTTATATTATACCCATCAAGACTGGTGTAATCATCACTCATGATAGTATAAACCTCTGTAGAACAGCCACCAGACCCGCAACAGGAAGATGCATTGGTCTCTTTATCCTGCATCGCTATTTCACCATATTTCTGTTTTACCATTTCTTTGATTTGCTGATCTGGTTTCATGTGTATGTTTTTTGCTTTATTGTAATATTACGATCAATTAAAATAAAAAAATTTAACAGCAATTGTCTTTCAGTTCAATGTCTTTGAAAAAGCTATTGAACAGTTCTTTGTATTTTTTCCAGGTCTTTGGTTCAATACAATAACAAACACTCACACCTTCGATGGTTCCCTGGATGATGCCTGCGTTCTTCAGCTCCTTCAGGTGCTGCGAAGTCGTAGCCTGGGCAAGCCCCAGCTCATCTACCAGATCGCCGCACACACAGGCGTTTTTCTTTACCAGGTATTGTAAAATGGCGATACGGGCCGGATGCGCCAGCGCTTTCGCCATATTGGCGATATCGTTTTGCTGCCTGGTAAACAGGTCTGTTTTTGTTGTTCCCATTATCGCAATATTACGATAGATATATTTACTCGCAAAAAATATTCAGGACAATCGTAATTAAATTTATCAAAGCTCTTTGTAATGAGATGTATCGGGAGAAGAATAATCAATGTCTATGCCCTTGTCAGGGTACAGGGTCATAGCCGCTGCCACCCCAGGGATGACAACGGGCAATCCGTTTAATAGCCAGCCACAACCCCTTAAATACTCCATGCTTTTTTAATGCCTCGGTCGCATAGTGCGAACAGGTAGGTGTGTATCGACACTTGGGACCCAGCCATGGGGAAATGACCAACTGGTATATTTTTATTACCAGTAAAAAAGGCAGACTTAATATGCGAAGAAATGTTTTCAATCTTATTAGCTGATGATCTTTGTGAGTTTACCCAGCGACTTGTTTATACCCTCCTGCACCTCTTTAAAAAGTGGTAGTTCTTTTCCTGTATAGATAAAGAAAACATTCAATTGTCTTCTTTGTTTTGTCAGTCTTGTTTCCAGTTCGATTTTTTGTAAGCGCCAGGCCTCCCTGATCAATCGCTTAACCCGATTCCTGTCTACCGCTTTTTTAAATGTCCTGGTACCTACACCCACCCCAAACAGGAGTGAAGGTTTTCCGGCTATGTCCGGGCCGTCATTAATTACATAAAAAATTCTGAACGGAGTAAGTGCAAAACGTTTTCCTTCCTTGAACAATTGTTCAATTTGCTTGCGGCTTTTCAACCGCTCTGTTTTGCCTAATGTAAATTCTTTTGCCATTCAATTTATCCGGGTTTGTGGTTCAATGTTCATGGTTTGGGTTCTTTAAATTCGCAGCTTTCATAGTTAAAGAAACGACCAATGCAAAAAACTGTAAACAACAAACGCTGAACTATAAACTTCAAACTTTTAGAAAGTTACCAATAATAAAAATAGCTCCCTTTATCAAGGAGCTATTCAAAATATCGGGATATTCCGGCGATTTCGTCCTGCGACGAATCGGATATTTGTTTATTTTAATTTCTTCTCATCAGAAACAGTCAGTTTCTTACGTCCTTTGGCACGACGGCTGGCTAATACCTTGCGGCCGTTAGCGGTTGCCATACGTTTACGAAAACCATGAACAGATTTACGACGACGGCGATGAGGTTGGAATGTACGTTTCATTTTTTTATCTTTTTTTTCCCGCCAGGCTTTAGCCAGGCAGTTTTTCACGTTTACCTGCCGGGGTTACCCCTGACCGGTTTTTGAAATATGATCCGGGAGAACGGACCTGGTTTCATTTCCACCTGCAGGTCACCACACCCACGGGTTTGTGAAAGGACGGCAAAGGTAGGGGAATGTGGGGAAAACTGAGCTATAATTGGGGAATTAATACTGATCGTGGATATTAGGTATTGGTTATCGGATGACAAACTTTCAAATTGTAAGAAAAGAAAATTTTCCTTTCCGGTATCATCCAAATAGTGTTTTTGAAGGGCAATTAGACTAAATATCTAACAACCAATGTCTAATATCTATATCCGGTATTTATCCCATCTCCACCCTCTCCGAACCCACGGCCTCGCCAAAAAAGCTGGTAGCATGGTTGTCAAAATCTTCGGTAGAATCGGTGGTATAAAATTTACGCTGGCCATTTTTGCTGCATTGGGCTTCTATTTCGGGATGCCGTTGCAGGTAGTCATGTAGGCTGCCGGCTACGATCTCTCCCTGCGACAGTAGCTTTACCCCCGTTGGAAGGTATTCCCTGATCTTATCCTTTAGGAGGGGATAATGCGTGCAGGCCAGCAACAGCACATCGATATCCACTCCCTTTTCAAATATGTTTTGCAGGTTCTTTTTTATGAAAAAATCGGCGCCCTGTCCCTGGTATTCATTATTCTCCACCAGCGGCACCCACATCGGACAGGCTTCCTGGTAGACCTTCAATTCAGGAAAAAACTTAGCGATCTCTATGGGATAAGAGTTAGAAGCAACAGTGCCATTGGTGGCGAGAACTCCAATGCTACCTGATGCGGAATATTCACCCACGATCTCGGTAGTTGGTCTTATTACACCCAGTACTCTTTTGCCCGGAGCAATCCTGGGGAGATCATTTTGCTGGATCGTGCGTAAGGCTTTTGCAGAAGCAGTGTTGCAGGCGAGAATGACCAATGAACAGTTCTGTTCAAAAAACCAGTTGACACATTGCAAGGTGTAATGGTAAACCGTATCAAAGGAGCGGTTGCCGTATGGCGCTCTTGCATTATCTCCAAGATACAGGTAGTCGTACCCTGGCAATTGATGAATGATATCTTTCAATACCGTTAGCCCGCCATAGCCGGAATCAAAAACACCAATAGGCTTTATTTGCTGCATAGCACAAAAATAAACCCCGGAACAGGTCCGGGGCTAAATTATTTTTATTGACTATCAACTCCTGCTTATCGGGGAGCTGGTCCTTTCGGTATCGTGAGTTTTAGTCTTGCTGCAACGGCCGGGAACAAATCATCCCCTTCTGGTGCTACAAGAAAGGCTGCTTTATCAAATACATGCGTATACCCTTTTTCCTTGGCTACCGCTTTTAATGCATTGTATGCCTGGGTGTATATTGGTGCCAGAACCTGGTTCTGCTTTGCTTCGATCGCCTGTTGACGGATCTGTGACCAGTTTTGTATCTGCTGAATATAAGAAGGTAATTCTTTTGCTATCTGGTCGCGAACTGATTTTTTAGTGTTGATAGAATCGCGGTATACACTGTCTTTGAACTGATAGTTAGTGATAAGACTTACATATTCAGGCTGGATTGAATCGATATCATACCTTTCAATAATTGAATCCAGTTTAGCAGTAGCGGGCATCAATGCTACAATGTCATCAATTTTGATATATCCGAATTTCGATTGTGCCATTGTACTTCCGGCAATTAGTAAGCAAACCGCTACTATTAAAACTTTCAATTTTTTCATCTGCATTTTTATTGTTTTGTTCTGTAAAGATTCTTCCTACGAAGAATGTGTTGCTTGTTTAGTTTTTTTTAACAACTCTTAGGGAATATGAAGCTCGCCTCAACCTATGGGCTCCCGAGCTAACCCTAGTTCTTAACCCCCAGTTCTTTCAGCACATCCTCGCTCTTGTCTAATTTGGGGTCGGCAAAGATAATGGTAATTCCTTCACTTTTATCCAGCACAAAATCATAGCCCCGCTGGGTAGATATTTTCTGTACAGCGTTGTATACTTTGTCCTGTATAGGTTTGATCAGCTCCTGTCTTTTTTTGAACAGATCTCCCTCAAAACCAAATCGTTGACGCTGAAGATCCCGTAACTCTTTTTCTTTTTCAAAAAGCTGCTGCTCTCTCTTTTTCTTCAGATCATCACTGAGCATCACCTGTTCTGCTTCATAGTCTTTATACATTTTGTCGAGGGCGGTTTGTTTGGCATCAATATCTTTCTGCCATTCAGCCGCCACCACATCCAGCTGGCCTTGCGCCTTTTTATAATCGGGTAATTTATCCAGTATAAAACGGGTGTCAATGATTGCGTATTTCTGGGCCATTACAGCGGATGCTGTCAGCATGAAAAGGCAGGCGAGCAATAATGTCTTTTTCATAATTTAATTATTATTATAAAGTCAAAACTCATGTTTCAAAAGTATGAATGCCGGTCTCTGGTTAGCTGTTGCTGCATTTTACTTGTGAAAAATAGTGCTGTTATTCCGGCTCAAATCCAAGCATAAAGGTAAACCTGGATGCATTTTTCAGCCCCTGTCCTGGTTGAATACGGTCAAAACCTACCCCATAATCAAATCCAAGCAGACCGAACATCGGCAGGTAAAAACGCATACCTACACCTGCACTGCGACGAAGACGGAATGGGTTGTAATCTTTAAAGTCATACCATCCATTGGCCGCCTCAAAGAATGCCAGACCATAGATAGTGCTACCAGGGTTTGTAACCAGCGGATAGCGCAACTCCAATTGATATTTATTGAATATAGTAAAGAATCTTGTTGCATTCTGCTGATCAGGATTCACCGTAGGATCAGATGTCTGGTATACCGGGTATCCGCGTTGCGCGATGATATCGTAACCAAGTAATCCATAGTTATTCGTCAAACCGGCATCACCCAACTGGAAACGTTCGAAAGGAGAGTAATCCAGTTTACGGTTATAGCGGCCCATGAATCCGTATTTAGCAGCCATCTTCAACACGAACTGCCTGTTCTTATCGGCACCCATTGGTTTACTGAGCGGCACATACCATTCTGCATTAAAACGCCATTTATGGTATTCAGGATTTTTATATGGATTAGTCGAGTTTACAAGATCGGGGTTTATCAATGTATACGGCGGTGTGAACTGTACGCTCGCAAGGAAGTTAGACCCGCTTCTTGGGAAGATAGGATCGAAAACAGATGAACGCTGCAATGCGATACGCATACTCAGGTTGTTCGATGTACCATCTTTAATACCCTCGAAAATGGGATAGTTCCTCATTTTATATTGGGTAAGGCTCACAGTATATACAAGACTGAAAAAGTCATCCGGCCATTTCAATTGTTTACCTAAGGAAACAGAGAAGCCGTTTACTTTTAAATAGTTTGTATCTGATTTAGCATTATCAATCCTTCCTGTATACGGATCGAATGCGTTGGAATATTTACTGTTGTTATAAGAAAGAGTAAGCGAATTTCTTTTCTTACCTCCCAGCCATGGTTCTGTAAAGGAGAAGTTATATGACCTGAACGCTTTACCATTTGATTGTACACGCAGACTTAGCTTTTGTCCATCGCCTGTAGGTAGTGGGTCCCATGCAGATTTCTTCCAGATATTTTTAATAGAGAAGTTATTGAATGTAACACCGAGTGTACCAGTAAGACCGATACCACCACCCCAGCCAGCAGACAATTCTAACTGATCAGAAGATTTTTCTTCCACCTTCCAGTTGATGTCCACAGTACCATCTTCTGCATTGGGCACTACTCCCGGGTTAATTGATTCCTGGTTAAAATACTGGAGATTGCCCAACTCACGAATAGACCGGATGATATCCGAACGACTGAACAATTCACCCGGAACAGTTCTTAGTTCGCGACGTACCACGTGGTCCTTTGTACGTTCGTTACCGGCAATGGTCACATTCTTTATTCTTGCCTGTGCCCCTTCCCTGATCCTTATTTCATGATCGATCGTATCGTTGTACACAGCTGTTTCTATTGGCTGGATATCGAAGAAAAGATATCCATCATCCATATAGTAACTCTTTACATCGCCACCTTCCTGCGAAAGTTCTGTACCAAGCCGTTTATTTAAGATATCGATATTGTAAATATCGCCTTTGTGTATACCAAGGAAACTATTGAGAAGGGAATCAGGATATTTTGCATTACCCTTCCAGGTCATATTACCGAAATAATATTTGCGGCCTTCGCTAACCTTCAGGTCAACATACAGCCTGCCGTTTTTAGTAACCTGTGTATCGGCAATGATCTGCGCATCGCGAAATCCGAGTGAGTTATAATATTGTATGACTTTTTCTTTATCCTCTTCATATTTTACAGCATTGAATTTTGCTGAGCTGAAGAGCTTGAAACGGAAATAAGGGTCCAGTACTTTTTTTGTTTTGCTTAATGATAAAAAGCCCCAGTCCTTCATGTATTCTTTAAAACTGGGCACATTTGTTTTACCATAAGGGCTTTCTACAGTAGAAGGATACAGGGTGAGCTTGCTCATTTCCTTTGTTCCCTTCATTTGTTTTTTCAGTTTGGTCTCATCTGCGTTCTCATTACCAAAAAAGTTGACCTCATCAATCCGTACTTTTTTGCCCTTGTCTATATAAATATTGACCTGGTTAGAATTAGCATAAGAGGGATCCGGCTTTTCCTCGATCCGTACCGATACATCCTGGAATCCTTTGTCTCGGTAATATTTTTTTGCGACCTCGTCGATATTACGACGCATGTTCTCGGTAATGATCGTTTGTTTCACCAGTCCCATTTTACCCTGCAGCTCTTCTGATTCTGTTTTTTTAGGCCCGATCAGTTTAAAATTTCCAAGCCTGGGTCTTTCCACCACGTTGATCTCGATACTTACCCTGTCGTCTACGATACGGGTCACATAGATCTGTACAGTTGAAAAGAATTTCTGGCGCCATAGGTTGGCGATGGCTTTAGAAAAAATAACACTGCCCGGGTGCGTGAATTTATCACCCACCTGCAATCCTGAAATAGATAAAACAATTGAAGTATCCAGGTGTTGTATACCTGTTATAGAAACGTCAGCTATTGTATATTCTTTGGCAATCCTGGCTGTCTCCCATTCCAGGATCTTGGGATCAACAGAAGTTGGTTTGGATGTATCTTCCTGTGCATGTACTGTCAGTACAGATGCAACCGCAGCTATCACTAAAGCACTGATCCGGGGTAAAATTCGTCGCATGGTTGATTGTTCAAGTCATTCCGATCCTGCCTAAGGCAGAATGCAATTAGTTGCTGGTATATTATTCAATATCCACACCTTTTGCGCCGGCAAATTAACGGTAAATATCGAAAGTGTTTGTTAAAAGAGCTCATCAATCCGGGCTGTTTAAAGTTTTTAGCCAGTGGTCTCTGTCAACTGATCACTTGTTTTTCCAAATCGTCTTTCCCTTCCCTGATAATCCAGGATGGCCTCATATAAATTCTCTTTTCTGAAATCCGGCCAGCGTACATTGGTGAAATACAATTCCGCATATGCCAGCTGGTACAGTAAAAAATTGCTGATCCTGAATTCGCCGCTGGTGCGGATCATTAACTCAGGGTCGGGAAAATTACTGGTACACAGGTAACGCTGCAATGTAGCCTGGTCAATCGCTTCGAGGTTCAGCTTGCCTTCTTTTACTTCCCAGGCAATGTTCTTTACGGCATTCAGCAGTTCCCAACGACCGCTATAACTCAGCGCCATTATAAGGTTCAGCCCGGTATTGTCCTTTGTGATATCGAGGGCCTCATTGAGTTCCTGCCTGGCATATTCCGGCAACATATTCATATCCCCGATCACGTGAAGCTTTATCTTATTTTTATGCAGGCTCTCTACTTCTTTGCGGATAGTGCTTACCAGCAGTTCCATGAGGCCGATCACTTCGTATTCAGGCCGGTCCCAGTTCTCTGTTGAAAAGGCATAAAGCGTCAGGTATTCAATGCCTAATTCTGCACAACCTTCTACAATATTCCTTACGCTTTCCACACCGTGAAAATGACCATAGAGCCGGTCCTGGCCCTGTTCTTTTGCCCATCGCCCATTTCCATCCATGATGATGGCAATATGACGGGGTAAATAACTTTTGTCTATTTTCTCTAACAGCTTTGACATAATAAAGAAGGGGGGCAAAGGTATCGCAGATTACCCGTAAAAGACGAATTTTTTAGCCAAGAGAAAAAGGGATAAAAGAGGAGCCGTTCCACCCCTTTGGATTTTCGCTGAATTTCCGGCCTCCAATGGGCTTAATTGGCCGTGGGGCATTTATACGACTGCAGATTAAAAGTAAGAAAGAAGACAGCGGTGACAAACTGGTCTTTTTGCTTGCTGTTTCCACGCTGCCGGCCGGCTATGCCAATTCGCTCACCCAGTTCATATGACCGGTCGCTAAGCAGGTAAGATGATGAGGGGCTGCCATCGGGATTGGCCGGGAAGATCGCGGGATCAACATATGTTTTACTTACATCATCCAGGTAATCTGTGTTGGTAAAACGGTGAAGTACCTCGAACCCGATATTAAAACGGTCATTCAATGCATATTTTATACCGGCTCCGAATGGAACGCTGATGCCCATAGTACTGTATGGTTTCCGGTCTGGATATGCACTGCTTCCCTGTCCTTCAGTACCTATGGAACGCAGAAAGATCTTTTCGCCACCCAGGTAAGCATATGGATCGTAACTGAAAGCGCCCACTCCCAATGTTATATATGGAGTAAAATTATATTGCGGCTCTCCTGGCATAAAGCGGAAGAAATTAAAATCTCCCTGCAAAGACAGTTCCCATACATTGGAATTAAAACTGAGATTGCGGCGGGTCATATATTCATTATGCGTATTATAAACATCTGAATAGCCGAGGCTTGCATAAGTCGCCCCTATCCGGGCCGCCACATAATTGCCAAAGTTTTTACGGAAAAAAATAGTCGCTGCCGGCTTCGGTCTGTTGAGACTCGCGCGGGTATTCAGGTCACCAAAATAGTGGCCGGCCCCTATGCCTATACCGAATTCACCTTCCTGTACAATTTCATTCTGGCCCCAGACCGACACAGAACAAAGAAGAGACAATCCCACACCAAACGCAGTCAAAATTTTCTTCACCATATTCAAAAAATAAATGTCCAAAACTATAAAACGGAAAAATAACTATTTTCTTTTACGCAGGGAATATTAAATAAGGCTTACGGTTCAAAAGCCATTGGTCCGGAGTTCCTGGTTGAGGAGTGATAGTTCATCAAACCGGTCATTCTCTGCAATTTTCAGGGACCCAAACCGGCACCACGAATTGCTGGACTTCGTTCTAATTGCGCTTATCCAATCCCCATGTCAGCTTATTATGAAGTGTCTGCAGGAAATTATTTTCGCTCAGACGGAGCAGGTTGATCCCAAAGCTTTCTTTCCGTACGGCCAGCGATACATTTTTCCCTACAATTTCCCGCCGGGAATCCAGCGCGCAAATAATATCATCCGAGCGACTTTCAATCTCAAAAGATATAATATTATTATCGGGAACGATAATCGGTCGAACATTGAGGTTATGGGGGGCTACAGGGGTTATTACAAAACTTCCGGCTTCCGGAAATACGATCGGCCCACCGCAGCTTAATGAATAACCAGTTGACCCCGTAGGAGTTGATACGATCAGTCCATCCGCCCAATAAGTGTTCAGAAATTCACCGTTCAGGTAGGTGTGGATCTTTATCATTGATGCGGTGTCCCGTTTGTGAACGGCAAATTCATTGAGCGCATACGGCACATTGCCAAATAGCGGCAGGTCGGCATCCAGGTGTATCATGGTCCGGTTATCTACCAGGAATGTTCTTTTGGCAAGTGCCTTTACCGCTGTTTGTACATTCTCCCGGCCAATGCTTGCTAAAAATCCCAGCCGGCCAAAATTGATGCCCATGATAGAAATATTTTTATCCCGCACCAGGGTCACCGTGTCGAGCAGCGTGCCATCACCGCCAAGACTTACAATAAACTCGATCTCATCGGTCAGGTCATCCGAGAGGGAGAAGGTCTTTACATTTTCAGGAAGACGGATCGTATTATTTATCTGTTCAAAAAAGTGATGGTAAATAATCGGTTCGATCTTTTGCCGCTCCAGTTCATCAAAAAAGATCTGCACATCCACATGCTGACTTTCTTCCATTACCCGGCTATAGATGGCTGCTTTCATCTAAAATGTTTAATAGTGGTTAAGTTCGGAGGTTTGCGTTTAGGCTATATTAAAAAAGTGTCTTCCTGTGTAAAAATAGGCCGTTTTGACCTAACTGGTTAAAGGACCATTCCAGCTTAATGGTAAAGTCATAAATGGTAATGATATCCAAACCAACACCACTGGAAAAAAGCATTTGATTGGAAAGGTAGTTAGAGCCTGGTTGAGGGTTGTGCACATAACCGGCATTACCATATACTTTTCCATAGATATTAATAGGTATTCGAAAAGATTCACGCTTTTTTGTCGATGGCGCTTTTATGTTGAAATTAAATAACCTTCCTGTAAATGCGGCTTTTACATAACCACCGGCCACACCATCTACCACATAATATTCGTATCCCTGCATGAATGCGTCTGAGTAACCAAGAAATCGCTGATTGAAGTAGGGTTGTCTTAATGGCAGCTTAACAGTTCCATATGCATTCAGCGAAAAAAATGTTTTTTTACCGGTATGCCAGTTGCCTGAACCTTTGGCGGAAAGTTGCCATACGTTCACAATATTATTGATACCTACCTTGCCTACAGAAACCTCTCCTGCATATCCTTTGGTGGGATAAGGAATATAATCAAGATCGTAGTAGGACATTGTATAATAGATCTCCGGAAAGCTGATGTTACGGCGACCTGATTTAAAATAGGTGGGATTCAACCGAAGTATGGTATCACTTACCTGTTCTGTGGAGTATGCAATACCAAAAGTATGTTTTGTTTTGATCGCTCTGCGATATGTCAACTCTGCCGAAGACCTGAAAAAATTACGAACATATTTATCCCTGTCTTTATAAAAGACCTGTTTATCATCAATCGTATTATAGTTAAGTTCACGGTTCTTGCCCAATGCAAAACTGAGGTTCATTCCCCATTTCATTCCCTTGTCGATATAGGGCCTGTCGTAGCCAAGAGATATCTGCCGGGTATATCCATTGACCAGCCAGAACTTCAGTTTATCATTGCGACCGGTGACATTATTATATAAAAGTTTACCGCCGTAATTGACTCGGCTCAGGCTTGCTTTCTGCTCCACCAGCCATTGATTAAGGTTCCTGTCCACGGGTTTAAAATATGGCACAGGGAAAATATACCATCTTTCTTTAACCTTTACGAGTACATCCACATTGTACCCATCAAAACTCTTAAGGGCCACCGTCACTTCATGAAACAGGGCGGTGTTCATCAATTGCCGTCTTGCTTTTTCAAATCTTTTCACCAGGTCCTGGAGAAGGAACTCATCACCTGTTTTGAATGTGATCTCGCGAAGGATAATATTATCGCGGGTTTTCCTGTTTCCTTCGATAAAGATCGTACGTACGACAAAGGCTTTTTCACCCGGGCTGATGGTGTACTTTTCTTCGTCTTCTTCCTTATTTTTTTGTTTGGCGTTTTTATCAGCAGGAGATGATTCCGCCCCGGGATCCTGTGCGAGCAGGCTCTCAAAGCAAAACAACGCTACTAAAAAAAGCCACAGATAGTATTTTCTTTCCCTCTGCATTGCTGGATGGGCTGACAAAGCACCCAAATTAACCGGATTTTTTTATATGAGGTGAAAGAAGCGTCAAAACCTTCTCAGATCTTAAGATAATTCATGAGATTGTCGTAATTGCTCCGGATTTCATTGGCATAAATTTCTTCACCGAAATAATACTTCACCGTATACTCATATCGCTGAAATGTAGCAACGATATCAGAAACTTCAGGTTTATTAACCCTGATTGTCACCTGCATCAGTCCTGTTGCAGGATCATTGGAAGTATTTAGTTGCGTGATCTGCGCGTCATTTGTTTCTACCAGTTTGCTGATCTCATTAAAGGAATATTGATTGCTCTCAATTTCCAGTACAATCAGTCCGCCCGGCTCATTCAGACTCATAAATTCTGAAGCATGCTTCAGCAAATCATTATAGGCCACTACTCCCACCATCTCATTGCTGCTGTCTACAATAGGCACCACACTCAGTCCATTCTGGGCAGCCAGTTGTACAGCTTTCAAAAAGTGTTCCGTATCTTTTACAGCAGTGGCAGCAAATGATTGCTGCATGGAATTGAGCTCTGCATGGTCATTTTCCGCCATCAGCAGGTCATCTTCACTGATAATACCTACGAACTTATCGCCATCAACGATTGGAAGATGTGTCACCTGGTTATCATTCATTAGCTGAAGAGCCTGGTACACCTTATCGTATAAGTGCAGGTAAGGAAGAGTTTGAGATCGTAGTTCTCCTGTTAACATGGATAGCGGCTCCTTTTCTGTTAAGACCCCGACGATCAGGCAACTGTTGCAGGCTCGTTGAGTTTTTTCAAAAATTTATGAAGGATCACATTGAACTCATCGGGCACTTCCATCATTGGAGCGTGACCGCATTTATCAATAAAATAGAGTTCACTGTTGGGGATCAGCTTGTTAAACTCATGCGCCACGAAGGGCGGAGTGATTTTATCATCATTTCCCCATATCAATAACGTAGGAAGTTTGATTTGATTGAGCTCTTCTCCCAGGTTATTTCTGATCGCACTTTTGGCAAGAGTAATGATTTTTATCACCTTAAGCCGGTTATTGGTAATCGAGAATACTTCATCCACCAATTCCGTAGTAGCCATTTTGGGGTCGTAAAAGGTCATCTCTGTTTTTTTGCGGATGTATTCATAATCTCCCCTTTTAGGATATGAATCGCCCATTCCATTCTCAAACAGCCCCGAACTACCGGTAAGTATGATCGACTTGATACAGTCAGGATTATGTTTCAGCACATATACCAGGCCCACATGCCCTCCCAGTGAATTGCCCAGTAAATGAACATTCTTGTAGCCTCTTGACTCCACGAATTTATTGACAAACTTCGCCAGCCCGCCTACGGATGTATGCAGGATATCCATTTCCAACAGCGGCAACATGGGCACAACCACTTTATTAAACTGCTTGAAATATTCAATTATTGGCCTGAAATTGCTCAATGCACCGAACAGTCCATGCAGCAGCACCAGTGGCTCTCCCTCGCCCTCTTCAATAAATCTGAACTTGTTATCTTGTTTAATCTCGTAACTCATTTTGCCCGGTGCAATTAATTTTTGCTAAAATAAACGTTTTAGGGCAAAAAATCACCCTAATGAATGAAGTGTTTGTGACAGTAATACAAATATAACAGCTTGAAGCACACTTTAAAACAAGTTTTGTATCCTGCTTGTTCAGGCATGCTTTGTATAGAGTAATTTCAGGTAATACCGCCGGATAGGCCTGAAATACCAGGTGAGTACAACTATGGCCGCTGCTATCCCACTGAAAGTCCAGCTATTAGGATAAAAAACAGCAATCGCTATCATAACAAGGAAAACACGAATATATTCCAGATAAAATATCCAGCGGCGTTGATCAAGGATAGCCCCGCTGTTAACAAGACTGATCATAATAAAAGCAGATAACAGGAATAATTGTACCCCGGTCAGGTAATGTTCAAAGAGCGCCACTATAAACAGCAAAACAATTGAAAAAACCGTTTGTGCTGTCACGTATTGCCGGATCGCCAATGTTGGTTCTTTGTGTCGCAATGGGTCCATGTTCAGGAACTTTCGCTCAAGTACCGATCGGTATCTCGGATCAAGTTCTTCCGGTTTGCCAAATAATACCCTCCATTTTGCCCTCAGTCCTTTTACATTTTTAAAGTTCATATAGATCTCGAGTGGAAAATGAAAATGCTGCCATAAAAAGCTATGGCTGTTCAGCTGTTTGGTGAGTCCATATACGATCTTAACGTCTTTTTTTTCTTTTGCGAACGTGCCAAATAATTTATCCCAGATGATCAGCACATCGCCATAATTTTTATCCAGGTACTCCTCATTAGACGCATGATGTATACCATGATGCGTGGGGGTGACCATTACCTTTTCAAACCATCCCCATTTACCCAGGGCCTGCGTATGAATAAAAAATGGATAAAGACCATGTACCAGTAGCAGGCTGGTGATCATGACAGCAGGAAATCCTATCAGGGGTAATACAGACCAGAACATACAGCGTACAACGGACTGGAATACTGTGATGCGGGCAGAAACCGTATAATTAAAATCTTCGCTTTGGTGATGCACTACATGCACCGCCCAGAATGCATTGATCTCATGTGCAAACCGGTGATACCAGTACCATACAAGGTCTGTAAGCAGAAATAAAATTATCCAGGTTATGAAGTTGGCCTTAATAGTAAAAATGGCAAAATGCGTATAGATATAATCAAATACAAAAAAGAACAGGCTGGTAGTAAATACATCCAGCAATCTTTCTGCTATTCCTACATTGAGGTTGGCTACTGATTCCGCGTATTGAAAAAAGTTCTTTCCTTTTTTCTTTGAATAATAATATTCAAGTGCTATAAAAAAAATAAACAGCGGAACGGCTAAGCCGATGTAATTTAATTTCATTCCATATCATTTAGTTTAGTCTACTAATTAGATAGACTACAAAAATAAAGGATATGCCCGTACCTGCCAAACTGCAGATCAGGGCACTTTTATGCGCCTATTTTTTGTGATACGCCGTCGAAGAATTGCTCCAGGCCGGCAAACATGTCTTTAAAAAACGGAATAACGGCTGCAAAGCCATTGATAGCTTTCGGACCCCAGGGCTGTACAAATGAATAGGTCACTGATTTTTCTATCGTAGCGGGTTGTACGATCCTGACCTGTTCTGCATAAAAAAGCAATACACTATAAACAATGAGATAGATAGCAATGTAAAAGATTATACCGCCCAGCCTGTTCACCCAGCCAAGCATGGCCAGCTCCACCGTTTTCTGAATAAGATTGGCCCCAAGCCGGATAAGCAGCACCATTACTAAAAAAACAAGCGCGAACGAAATGACCGGCAGCCAGTGTTCGGATATTTTAACATTATCCCCCAGGTATACTGCCACTACTGAAGATAACTTCATGGCGGCTGCAAGTGCTACAATTATAGCTACCAGGGAAAATATTCCTACGATCAGTCCGCGTTGATAACCTTTGACTATGGCCAGGATAAGTATGACCACGAAAATGATATCTAAAAGCATAGTTCAGTGGAAGATGGTTATCAAAAGAACGTATGGCAGAACATTAAATTTTACCAGCGGCTGTTAAGCCTGTTTATTTAACAACTCCTTGACCAGGGCCGAAATGGCCTTTCCGTCAGCTTTACCAGCCAGCTGTTTGGTTGCAACACCCATTACCTTCCCCATATCGGCAGGAGAGCTTGCGCCCGTATCTGCAATCACCTTAGCTACAGCTTCTCTTATCTCTTCAGGAGATAATTGTTTGGGAAGGAATTTTTCGATCACTTTTATTTCTTCTTCTTCTTTTATTGCAAGGTCAGCACGGTTTTGCTGCTGAAATATTTCCAGCGAGTCTTTACGTTGTTTCACCAGCTTTTGCAAAAGCTTTGTTTCATCCTCTTCCTTCAGCTCACTGCCAGCGCCTTCGGCTGTCTTAGCCAATAATATCGCTGCCTTTACTGCACGCAGGCTTCTCAATGCGGCTTCATCTTTAGCAAGCATGGCTGCTTTCAGGTCAACCATTATTTTTTGTTCGAGTGACATATGTGAAGGGGTTTATAGTTGAAGAGTTAAAAAATTAAAAATGCAAAATTAAAAACATCCTCCGCTCACAGAACGGGTGCCACCGATTATTTCGTTTCTAATTTTGAATTTTTACGCTTTGTTTTCCTTGAGCTGTTTCTCCCTGAATTTATTCAGAAAATCACTGGCAAACTTCTTCATTTCTTCTACCATATCCTTATGATTGGTAGCACGACCATATGTATCGGCCATAGTGATCATTGTCTGGTAAAAAAAATCAGCCATTTCGTCCACCATCATGTCTTTTGTCCAGAGATCTATGCGCAGGGCGGTTTTTTCAGCGCCATCCCAGAAAGAAAGCATCATTGCCTTCGCTTTCTGTGCTGTTTCAATCGTCGTTTGAGAGGCGGTCCAGGAAATAGCTTCAGGCACCTTATTCTCATCCGTATGTACATCGATAACTATAGAAGATTGAGCCATACTAATAATTAAGCGGCGAAATTAAACCATTTGTTTCGAGTTCAAAATTCTTAGTTTGGCATTTGGATTATGGTTCCAGGCCGAAACAACGAAACCGGAACTATAAACCAAGAACTTTCACAACATCTCCCCAAACAAGATCCGCTGTCCTGTTCCATGAATAGTTTGTGGCAATAGTTCTTCCTTTTTCAATCAACCGGCCGCGGAGGGTTTCATCTTTATAGAGCATCATCATTTTGTCTGCAATATCAATATGATTTGCCGGGTCTGCATATAATGCCCCATCCTTTGCAATTTCTTTCATCGCAGAATTATCTGAAGTAATAGCAGGGGTATCGCAACGCATGGCTTCTATAACCGGCACACCAAACCCTTCCCATAGGGAAGGATAGACCAATGCGTAAGCGGATCCCACCAGTTTTACCAGCTCAGCTTCTTCTATATAACCTGTCATCACCACATCGTCCCTGTATTTATATGTCTTCAGGCTTTCAACAAATTTTTCATACTTCCAGGCAAGTCTACCTGCCAGCACGAGTTTCCAGTTTGTTTTTTGTCTTTTTTTAAATACGGAAAATGCCTTCAACAGATTTAATAGATTTTTACGCGGATGGATGGCGCCCGTATAAATAAAATATTCACTGCCATTGGTGTATTTTATCTTGGTGCCCTCTTTTGTTTCATCATCCACAGGGCCGAAAATATCTTTTACCCCGCTATATACAACAGCAATCTTGTCTGCAGCTATTTTATACTGAGCAATTATATCCGTTTTAGAAAATTCAGATACGGTGCCGATACGCGCCGCTTTTTTCAGGAATTTTGGCGTGAAGTGTTTATAGAATAATAAATGAGATCGTTTGATAAAGGAAGGATAATGTAAAAAAGAAAGGTCATGTACGATCAGGTATTGCGGCACTTTGGTGCTTAATGAACAAAACCCGTCGCAGGAGATAAAAATATCTGCTTTATACTTTCGCAGTACCGCCGGTACTTTTATATCATACCATAGTTTCCATAAAACAGGATGGCGGGCTGGAGGACCGGTTACTATTGCTTTTACATTTTTTGCAAACACAAAACTTTCGTCATAAGGACGGTCAAAAATGAAAATAAATTCATGTGTTTCATTTTTAAGGACGATCCGTTTTAAAGTTTCCTGAATAAAATAACCATATCCTTCCCGGTTATCTTTTAATAAAAATCTCGTATTAACAGCAATTCTCATCTGGCCGCAAAGGTAACCAATCATGTTAAGGTCTGTTATCAACGGGTTTAACCTGAATTACCAGCCATTTTGCCGGCATTTGATAGTGCTGCATTTATTTAACCGATAGAATCATATAATAATTATACAATGACCCGAATATAAATTCTCAAATCATGTATAAACACAACAAAAAAATTCAACGCGAAGACCTTATTACTGGAAGACCTGAAGGATTTTTACGATTCGTTTCCGCCGTTTTTCCCCTCGAAATATACTATTTACATGCTGGTTGATTTTCACGGACAATTGCTGTTATGATTCGGCTATTACTATGCGAAAAAACGAGCACAAATACAATTGATTACCATACCCACTCGGTCTACTTTTATACATTAAGTATCCTACCAGATTAACCAAAACGTGACCTATGAAACACATTTACTCCGGCTTTTTAAGTGTTGTGCTGTCGGTTTTATTTTTTAGCTTTTCCTCCAATAGTATATATGGACAAACATGCCCAAACAGCGGCTCACCGGGCTCTACAGCCTTTGACACTACAATTATTTTTCCTGCAGGCGTAATTTCAACCCCTGTAAAATTCCCAAAATTCAATCCTCTTTCCGGTATGGTTACCTGTGTAAGACTTTGTGTCACCATCAAAGGGATCATTGACACAGTGGCATTACAAAACTATTCTTCGGGTCCTCAAACAGGTGCTTACACTTATGCCAGAACTGACGTTATAACCGGCCCTGGTATTGGAACACCGCTTACGAGCACCGCAAATTTGAATTTTGGCCCCTTCGCTCTTGATGCTTATGACGGAATTCCCGGTGCAGGACCAGATTTTAAGGGAGTTGGGCGCGATACTGTATTAACAAGAACCCTTTGTGTAAACATCAGTGATTCCGCAACGATCTCTGATTTTTACGGTACTGATAGCGTAACATATAATTATGATGTGAATGCAAATGCAGGCGGATCTGTTACCGGCGGTAGTCAGTCTGTTTTTGTACTTAGTTCTGCTGCAGTAAATTTCAGATTTCAATATTGCACATGCCCTGCATTAGCACTTCCATTAAATATCAACCAGTTTACAGCTGAAAAAATAACAACAGATAAAGCTGAATTAAAATGGTCAGGGTTTGATCAACCGAATGCGAATTATAGATATGAAGCACAGGTAAGCAGAAACCCCTACAGTTCTTTTGAATCTATTGGATCATTCTCAGTTAACAAAGATGGTAATGATGGATATCGTACCGTATACCAGGCATCCAATACAGAAAGTGGTAGTTTTTATTTTCGCATCAGACAGATATATGGAAACGGGTATGTTCGCTATACG